>DASSJT010000070.1:0-5665 GCA_035691065.1 Dermatophilaceae bacterium | reverse complement strand
CTCATGACGCGGCGCATCGAGCGCGCGATGGCACTGCTGCGGCGCGGCGACCTGAGTGTCACGGAGGTCTGTTTCGCGGTCGGCTGCTCGTCGCTGGGCACCTTCAGCAGTCGCTTCACCGAGCTGGTCGGGATGCCGCCGAGTACCTACCAGCGAGATGCGGCGCGGTCCACCGCGGGACTGCCGGCGTGCGTGGCGAAGCAGGTGACCAGACCGATCAGGAATCGAGAAGCGCGGGTCAGCGAGCCGCAGCTAGCGTGACCGCCATGGACATCACCATTCACGCGAGCTTCCTCCCGCACGATGACCCGGAGGCCGCCCTGGCGTTCTATCGCGACACCCTCGGCTTCGAGGTCCGCAATGACGTCGGTAGGGGCAAGATGCGCTGGATCACGGTCGGGCCGGCCGACCAGCCCGGCACGTCCATCGTCCTGGACCCGCCGGCCGCCAACCCCGGCATCACCGACGACGAGCGCCGCACCATCGCCGAGATGATGGCCAAGGGCACCTACGCCACCCTCCTCCTCGCCACCAAGGACCTCGACGGCACCTTCGAGCGGCTGCAGGCCAGCGACGCCGAGATCGTCCAGGAGCCGACCGAGCAGCCCTACGGCGTTCGCGACTGCGCCGTCCGCGATCCCGCGGGAAACCTGATCCGCATCCAGGAGGTGCGCTGAGCCATCCGGCGACCGCAGGCTCGGCTGACGTCTGAGGCGAGAGCTATGTCAGGTGCACCCTCACCCGGTTCCCACGGTGCACCGACCCTCATCCCCTCCGCGTACCGGCCGGTGCTTGCCAACCGGGTCTTCCGGCGACTGATCCTCGGCTTCGCGGTCTCATACGTCGGCGACGGGATGAGCTTCGTCGCGGTGGCATGGCTGGCCATCGAGCTCGCGCCCCAGACGACCGCCGGGCTGTGGGTTGGCGCCGCGGTCGCCGCTTACACCCTGCCGGGCGTGGTCGGCGCACTGGTGTTCGGCCGCCGCCTGCGAAGGGTGCCCGCCAAGCGGCTGCTGCTCGCCGACAATGTCGTGCGCGCCACGTTTCTCGGCGCGGTACCGCTCGCCTGGCTCGCGGGGCTGCTGACGCCACCGCTGTACGTGGCCCTGCTCGCGGTCTCGTCGCTGCTGCACGCGTGGGGCACCGCTGGCACGTACACCCTGATGGCCGAGCTGCTGCCCTACGAGCAGCGGCTCGCTGCGAACACTCTGGTCAGCTCGCTGAACTTCGCTGCGACGATCGCCGGGCCCGCGGTCGCGGGCGTGCTGGTGACCTTCGCCAGCTCCGCGCTCGTGCTTGGCCTGGACGCTCTCACCTACGTGTTCCTGGCCCTGCTCCTTGTGCGCACCAGGCTTCCGGAGTCGGGGAATGTCACTCCCGTCGACCAAGCGGCCGCCCGCGGTGGGTTCGCGCTGCTCCGGACCCAACGCGAGCTGTTGGGGCTGCTGACGCTCACCTGGTTCTTCAACCTGTTGTACGGCCCGGTCGAGGTCGCCCTGCCACTCCACGTGACTGACGACCTCCACGCACCTGGCGCAGTGCTCGGCCTCTACTGGATGCTGTTCGGCATCGGCGCGGTGTTCGGTGGGCTCGCGGTTGGAGCGCTGCGGCAGCTGCCGCTCTGGCCTGTGACCGTCGCCATCGTGGTCGCCTGGGGACTCTCGCTGCTGCCGTTCGGGCTGAACGTGCCGACGGCGGTCACCGTGGCGTGCTTCACGCTCGGCGGGGCCATCTACGGACCGTTCGTTCCACTCTCGGTGACGCTCATGCAGGCGAAGTCGCCACCGCAGCACCTGGCCGCGATGCTCGCAGCCCGCAGCGCCGCCCTGCTCACCGCATCGCCGCTCGGCACGGCGCTCGGCGGACCGCTCACGACGGCGCTGGGCCCGCGGGCGACGCTCAGCGGCTCAGGACTCGCGACCGTGGCTCTCGGCGCCCTCGCATGCGTCGTGCTGCTGGCCCGGCGCAGGTACCCGGTGTCCGCGCGAGCCTGAGCGCCACGACCTGCCTGAGCGCACCACCTGCCTGAGCGCACCACCTCCAGGAGCCACGCATGGGACCTCCGGTCCACGGTTCCCGTGCCTTGACGCGAGCGATCCCATGGTGGAACACCCACCGCCTGATGATGAACCCGGCATGGGACGAGAACGTGCGCGGTCGAACGTCCTTGCGAGGGGCCGCGCGACAGCTGACCGGATCGATCAGGAATCGAGAAGCATGCATCCCGAGCCGCACCTAACCTGATCGTCGTGGTGATGAGGCGGTTCGCACACGCCGAACTCGCCTTCCGAGGCGATCGGCCGTCGAGTTCTGAAGTGCCCGTTCGCCTTTGGGCCAGTCAGTCCCAACAAGACCAGCGATGTCAGGAGTAACCATGACCAACTCTTCCACCCAGGGAATCAAGACCGTGCTGCACCCCGTATCCGACCTGGCAACGGCCAAGACGGTCTACGCCGCCCTGCTCGGCGTAGCGCCGCAGACCGACGAGTCCTACTACGTCGGCTTCGAGGCCGCCGGCCAGCACATCGGGCTGGTGCCGGGGGCAGGACCGCAGGGCATGACCTCACCGGTTGCCTACTGGCATGTGCCCGACATCGAGGCGAAGCTGGCCGAGGTGACCGCCGCAGGCGCCACCGTGAAGGAGCCCGCGCACGTCGTCGGCTGGGGCCGCGTGGTGGCCACTGTCACCGACCCTGATGGCAACGTCCTAGGGCTGCTTCAGGACCGATGATTCCGACCCCCCGCTCGAAGGCTGGTTAGATCGAGCCAGGCGACGCCGAGGGAGACCGCGAAGGCGGCGCGGCGCAACAGATGGAGGCCCGATGAGCACGGCCACGAGGACGGACACGCAGTCGCCAGCGCTGCACGTTGCCGACAGCCACGACCGGATCCGCGTGCAGGGTGCGCGCGTCAACAACCTCAAGGAGGTCAGTGTCGAGCTGCCGAAGCGCCGGCTGACCGCTTTCACCGGCGTCTCCGGCTCGGGCAAGAGCTCGCTGGTGTTCGGCACGATCGCCGCGGAGTCGCAGCGGATGATCAACGAGACGTACAGCGCCTTCGTGCAGGGCTTCATGCCTACGCTGGCGCGGCCTGAGGTCGACGTCCTCGACGGCCTGACCACTGCGATCATCGTCGACCAGGAGCGGATGGGCTCCAACCCGCGCTCGACCGTGGGCACCGCCACCGATGCCAACGCGATGCTGCGGATCCTGTTCAGCAGGCTGGGGGAGCCCCGCATCGGCTCGCCCAACGCCTACTCCTTCAACCTTCCCTCGGTGACCGCCAGTGGTGCCATCACCGTCGAGCGCGGCGAGGGCAGGACCAAGACCGAGAAGGCGACCTTCCACCGTCTCGGCGGGATGTGTCCGCGCTGCGAGGGCATGGGCTCGGTCACCGACTTCGACCTGTCGGCGCTGTACGACGACAGCCTGTCGCTCAACGAGGGCGCCCTGACGATCCCCGGCTACAGCATGGACGGCTGGTACGGGCGCATTTACCGCGGCTGCGGCTTCTTCGACCCCGACAAGCCGATCAGCAGGTACACCAGGAGGGAACTGCGCGACCTGCTCTACAAGGAACCGACCAAGATCAAGGTCGATGGCATCAACCTGACGTACGAAGGGCTGATCCCCAAGATCCAGAAGTCGTTCCTGTCCAAGGACGTCGACGCGCTGCAGCCCCACGTCCGCGCCTTCGTGGAGCGGGCCGTGACCTTCACGGTCTGCCCGGAGTGCGGAGGCACCCGGCTCACGGAGGCGGCCCGCTCGTCGAAGATCAGGGGGATCAGCATCGCCGACGCCTGTGCGATGCAGATCACGGACCTGGCCGCCTGGATCCGCGGCCTCGACGAGCCGTCGGTGGCACCGCTCCTTGAGGCGCTGGGGGAGAGTCTCGACTCGTTCGTGGAGATCGGGCTGGCCTACCTCTCCCTCGAACGGCCGTCGGGCACGCTGTCGGGCGGTGAGGCGCAGCGCACCAAGATGATCCGCCACCTCGGCTCCTCGCTGACCGATGTCACCTACGTCTTCGACGAGCCCACGATCGGGCTGCACCCCCACGACATCCAGCGGATGAACGGCCTGCTGCTGCGGCTGCGGGACAAGGGGAACACGGTGCTGGTCGTGGAGCACAAGCCGGAGTCGATCGCGATCGCCGACCACGTCGTCGACCTCGGGCCCGGCGCGGGTGCCGTTGGCGGCACGATCTGCTTCGAGGGCACCGTCGAAGGGCTGCGGGCCAGCGGCACCATCACCGGGCGCCACCTCGACGACCGCGCCACCCTCAAGGAGACCGTCCGCATGCCGACGGGCGCGCTGGAGATCCGCGGGGCGACGACGCACAACCTCCAGGACGTCGACGTCGACATCCCGCTCGGCGCCCTGGTCGTCGTGACCGGCGTCGCGGGCTCGGGCAAGAGCTCGCTGATCCACGGCTCGGTCTCCAGGCGCGACGGCGTGGTGGCGATCGACCAGAGCGCGATCCGCGGCTCGCGGCGCAGCAACCCCGCGACGTACACCGGACTGCTCGACCCGATCCGCAAGGCGTTCGCGAAGGCCAACGGTGTGAAGCCGGCGCTGTTCAGCGCCAACTCAGAGGGCGCCTGCCCGACGTGCAACGGCATCGGCGTTCTCTACACCCAGCTGGGGTTCATGGACACCGTGGCCACCACCTGCGAGGAGTGTGAGGGGAAGCGGTTCCAGGCAGCGGTCCTGCACTATCGCCTCGGCGGCCGCGACATCAGCGAGGTGCTCGCTATGTCGGCGACCGAGGCCGAGGAGTTCTTCGGCGCCGGCGAGGCGCGCACGCCGGCTGCGCACGCCATCCTCCACCGGCTCGCCGACGTCGGGCTCGGCTACCTCAGCCTCGGCCAGCCGCTCACGACGCTGTCCGGCGGCGAGCGGCAGAGGCTCAAGCTGGCCACCCACCTGGGCGAGAAGGGCGGCGTCTACGTCCTCGACGAGCCGACCACTGGCCTGCACCTCGCCGACGTCGAGCAGCTGCTCGGCCTGCTCGACCGGCTCGTCGACTCCGGCAAGTCGGTCATCGTCATCGCGCACCACCAGGCGGTCATGGCCCGCGCCGACTGGATCATCGACCTCGGGCCCGGCGCCGGCCACGACGGCGGCCGGATCGTCTTCGAGGGCACGCCGGCCGAGCTCGTCGCCGCCCGCTCCACCCTCACGGGCCAGCACCTCGCGGCCTACGTCGGCAGCTGACCGATGCCTCTGCGGACACATGACACGAGCTGTCTCATCGGCTGCGTCTCCTGAAACGCCGATAATCGACATTATGTCATTTCAGCAGAGATCGGGCCCTGAGAGACCCGTGGTGTGGCCGGTCACCGGTACCGTGCCCCCTCCCCCGGGCGGCGCGGCAGTCGCACAGCCACGTCCAGGGCGGAGCGAGCGCGAGCCAGCCGACGACAGGCCCCGCGACCCTTGCCACAATGCCGGCCATGACCGAGCTGCCCGTCTGGGCCCGCGGCCTGCACCTCCGGCGTCATCCCGAGGGCGGCTGGTACGCAGAGACCTACCGGCACGCGACGCGAGTCGGCCACCAGGCCCTCGGGCCGGCATACCCCTCGCAACGGTCCCTGGCGACCGCCATCCTGTTCCTGCTCCTCCCGGGCGAGCGCTCCGAGTGGCACCGTGTGCTCTCCGACGAG
>DASSJT010000069.1:0-29695 GCA_035691065.1 Dermatophilaceae bacterium | reverse complement strand
CGCGCGCTCCCGCACCACTAGCGCGACGGCCTCCGGCTCAGATAGGTGAATGCGTCGATGACCTGCTGCATGAAGGCGCTCGGCTGAACCCTCAACCCTATGAGATCGATGGTGAGTACGAGCTCGCCCTCGATGCCGAGTTGGTTGCGCCGGAGGTTGTCGGCTGTGACCGCCAGCCCCTGGCGATGCTGGGCACCGTCGATCTCGACCACGAGCGCGACGGCGTCCCAGCGAACGTCAAGGTAGATCCGCCCGCTCGGTCCCTCTCGAACGACCTGCCGACTCGGCTCCGGCAGCCCGTGCTCTCGGCACAGGCGGCCAAAATCGAGTTCGCCCAATGACTGTGCTCCCCCGGCAAGGTCTCTGATCATCTGGCCCACCAGACCCGCGCGGCCGCGGATGCGGACCCGCTTCTGCGCGTCGGCGAGTTGGCGTGGCGCGGCGAGACGCTGCTGAACCGTCATGCACAGAATCAGCGCTGCCTGCCGGTCGCTGACCGCCCAATGAGCCGCCCGGATCGCTGCGACGTGTGGCCGGACCCGGGGAATGCCGGCATCCACCACCTCGCCCGCGACCCGAGTTACCAGCCGATGGCCTCGCACGCCCGGCACGACCGGTGTATGGCCTGAGTGTGGAACCGAGACGTGGAGGCGTTCCTCGTCGAACGACGTCAGCCCGGCCGCTTGAAGCGAGGTCACACCGTCGAGAGCAGCGCCCGACCCCACCTCCCACACGGCGCGCCACCGCTGGGCCGCGATCGAAAGCTCCCCCGTGTGGGTCGCGATGGTGACTTTGCCATGGATCTTCCAGCGATGTGCGGCCACCTCGCGAGCGATGGTGTTCCGGTCGATGCCCAAGCCCCTGAGCTCACGACGGTTGAACACGCCGTCACGATCCTCAGCAACCGCGGCGGCAGCAGATCTTCGCGCGCGTCGCTCCGCCCCGTCACCACCCTCTCAGCGTCGTCGCTGCTCGCTGCCCAGAGAGGATGCGGCGGCGGTCCTGTGGATGGCGCGACATTCATAGCCGGCCCTGTGGAAAGAACCCTTTGGACCGAAACAGTGGTGCGGGAGCGCTCGCTATACCGGGGGCTCACGCACCACTGTCGCCGAGCGGCTGGCCTCGAGATAGGCGCCGGGCGGGACGCCGACGGTGTCGGTGAAGTCGCGGGTGAAGTGCGCCTGGTCGTACCAGCCCAGCTCGACCGCCATCGCCGCGAGGTCGGGCTCGTGGCCTGAGCCGGAGGCGGACCCCGAGCCGGAGCCCGAGCCCGATGCGGAGCCCGAGCCCGATGCGGAGCCCGCGCCGGAGCCGGAGTCGGAGCCCGAGCCCGAGCCGGAGCCCGAGCCGGAGCCGAAGCCCGCGTCGGAGCCGGAGGCGGACGCGAAGGCGGAGTCGAGCAGGGTGACCGCGTCGTGTAGGCGAAACCTCCGGAGCACCCACTTCGGCCCGACGCCCACGTAGCGCCGGAACAGGCGCTGGAGCGTCCGCGGTGATACGCCGCACTGTGCGGTCACGGCGTCGACCGTGGTCAGCGACGAGTCGGCGAGCATGACGGCGACGATCTCGAGCAGGTGCTCGTAGCGCGCATCGGGCTCGGGGGCGCGGTCGAGGAGAAAGCCCTCCACCACGCGCGCACGCCCGGCGTCGGACTCCTCAGCGAGCACTGCCTCTAGCACCCGGTCGGCCTCAGGACCGAAGACCTCCGCCATCGGCACCACCCGGTCGGTCAGCTCGGCGACGTCGCGGCCGGTAAATGCCCCGAACCCACCTGGCCGGAACTTCACCCCGAACACCCTCCCCTCACCCCTCAGGTCGACGTCGAACCGCCGAGTCACCACCCCGTGCACGAGCGCCGCCGGCAGGTCAAGGCCGTGGTGCCGCGGTGTTCCGGACTCGAAGGTCAGGTGGACCGCGGGGTGCGTCAGGACCTGCGAGGGGTATGCCGTGCCGTCCGGCAGCGACCACGCCACCGTCCAGTGGTGCTCGACCCAAGCGGAGAGCTCCGGGCAGACCGCCGGTCGGCTGAGGGTGAACTGCTGGGCCCCGGACTCCGGGTGGAGCACACCGGCCCGGCTCGCGGTGGCCGGACGGGGCAGGTCCGGTGGCAGGGACCGCGCACTCGGCCGCACCTGGCCGGCATCCGGCATACCCGCAGTCCGGCCGGCGTCACCGCGGGCACCGCCCCGGCCGTCACCGAGCACCGGGCTCCGCGCTGTCGGCTTTGTCCAAGACCCCACATCGCCACCCTAGGCACCATCGACGACATGACCACCCACACCAGCACCGACACGAGCACCGAGACCACCAGCACCGGAACCACCAGCACCGAAGCCACCAGCACCGACACGAGCACCCAGACCACCAGCACCGACACCGCCAGCACCGCTGCCGGAGCCAGCCCACCGGTGGGCCCTGTACCAGCCGGCTACACAACGCTCACGCCGTTCTTCTGCGTGGACGGTGCCGCCGAGGCCATCGACTTCTACTGTGCCGTTCTCGGCGCGACCGTCGTGAGCCGGTTCGAGGGCCCCGGCGAGACCGTGGCGCACGCGGAGCTGCAGCTGGCCCACGGCCGCATGCAGCTCAGCGACCCCGCGCCGGGCCACCACATCGTCGCTCGAGAAGTGCGTGACGACGTGAGCAACTCGACCGTGGCCTACCTGCCGGACGTCGACGCCGCCCATGCCAAGGCCGTCGAGCTCGGCGCAGTCTCGTATGGAGGGCCCGAGACGTTCGTGACCGGCGACCGGTTCGCCGCCATCCTCGACCCGTGGGGACATCGCTGGGCGCTCATGACCCGCGTGGAGGACGTCGACGCGGCGGAGGCCGAACGCCGGGTCACCGACTGGCTGGCGGAGGAAGGGAGCTGACCGGCCGCTCACAGCACGTGCGGCAGCGGCCAGACCTCGCCGGTCGAGCTGTCGATCATGGCGGCGCGGTCTGCAACCAGTCGAAGGGGCAGCGCGTCGGTGATCGCCTTGACCACCACGTGGAGCGCGGTCCCGGTGGCGCGGGTGGCGACGGACACGTGCGGCACCCACTCGCCGGGTGCGTAGTGCCGGTGCAGGTCGGCCCCGGTTGCGGCCAGCACGGACGCGACTCGCTCCTGACGGGCCGCAACGGCAGCGCCGATCGAGGGCAGGAGGGCAGCCCGGCCGCGAGGGAAGGCCACCGTTCCGTGGAAGGCGAGGCGGACCGGCTCGCCGGGCGGCAGTGTGGCGAGCGCAGTGTCCACCAGCCCCGCGTCCCACTCGCGCAGGACGGCATACGAGAGGTGCGGATGGTGGCGACCGTGGGTGTGGGACTGGAGGGTGCGGATTCCCTGCTCTTCCAGCCGTGCCCACAGCTCGCGCACGAGGCGCTCCCCTCGACGGTCGAACAGCAGGCACACCGCCAGGGCCATGGGCCTAGAGTTCCCGAACCGGGGCGCCGCGCCAAGCAGGCTGGGCCGTCTGCCTCAGGCCCACGTGATCCGGGCGAGCTCGCGCCACAGTGCGAGCGCGCTGTCGTCGTCGGTGGCGATCTCGTCGCCGCGGTTCCACAGTCCGAGGTAGACCTGCGCGGCGGTGCCGCCGAGGGTCACGTCCGCCTCGGGCACGGACTCGGCGGTATGCCGGGTGGTCACCACCGGTGCCAGGCCCACCTCGAGCAGCCACGCGGCCTCGGAATCGCTGGGGCACAAGGCAATCCGCAGCGGAGGTTCTGAGCGCAGCCGCGCCTTCCCACGGGTGAGGAACCCGGTGACCAGCTCGTCGACCCCGTCGACCGCGAGTGGCGCGCCGATGGCTGTCTCGGACGCGGACGGCATACGACCCAGCTGTGCGGCCAGGGCATCGACCGCGTGCACCGTCGTCTCGTGGCACTGGCGCCGCGCCCAGAACTCGCGTGGCGTCGGCGGATCCTTGAGGAAGACGAGGGCCCGCAGGTCGGCGGGAGCGGACTCCAGAGCGGCGACCAGGGTTTCTGCGCCCGCGCGCAGCCAGGCGACCGGGTCGGGCTCGGTGAGTCCCGCGGCCTCGACCGCGTCCGTCTCGCGCTGGCCCTCGGAGTCGCCCGTCACGTGGGCGGTCGCCCACCGGTGGACCATCCCCTGGTGGGCGAGGAGCTCCCGCACGGTCCAGCCGGGACAGGTCGGCACGGGGGCGTCAAGGCTGGCAGCAGTCGCCGAGGTGCAGAGCCGGTCTGCGGCCACACGAAGAGCGGCCAGGTGGTCGGCGAAGCCAACCGAGGGGCGGGGCGAGGGCATGCGCCGACTCTCCCACGGGGCACCGTCCACGGTTCAGCCGGACACCTCGCCTGAATCGGCACGTTCGTGCCCGCGAAGTGTCAGTTGAACTGCCAGGACCGCTTGCTGAGGCCGAACCAGAAGCCGTCGATCACGCTCTCGTTGTCCAGCGAGCCGGACTCTTGCGCGGCACCAAGCGCGACGTACAGGGGCGCCCAGTGCTCCGTCCGCGGGTGTGCCTCGTGGGCCGCCGGCGCCTTGTGCTCGAAGTCCAGGATGGCGTCGACGTCCTGGCGCTCGAGCGCCTCGGCCGCCCAGTGGTCGAACTCACTGGAGGCCATCGGCGGCGTCGCGTCCGAACCGGCCCGCGGGTTGAACCACCGCAGGTTGTGGGTGGTGAAACCGGATCCCACGATCAGGGTGCCCTCGTCGCGCAGAGGCGCGAGCTTGCGGCCGAGATCGAAGAGCCGGCGAGGGTCGAGGGTCGGCATCGACATCTGGAGCACCGGCACGTCGGCGTCGGGGTACATCTCGACGAGTGGGACGTACGCGCCGTGGTCCAGGCCGCGCCGCTCGTCGCGGTGGACCGGCGTGTCGGTTCCCGCGACCAACGTGGCCACCCGGTCGGCCAGCCCGGGGGCGCCGGGGGCGTCGTAAGTGACCTGGTAGTACTTCTGCGGGAAGCCCCAGAAGTCGTAGACCAGGGGCGTGCGGCCCGACGTCGAGCTCAAGGCGAGCGGTGCCTCCTCCCAGTGGGCCGACACCATGAGCACGTTCGCGGGCTTTCCGAACCGGCCCGACCAGTCGGCGAGCTGGCGAGTCCACACCGGGTCGTCGGCGAGCGGCGGGGCGCCGTGGCTGAGGTACAGCACCGGCTGGCGTGCGGAAGCGGCTTCGGTCATGGGTCCAGCATACAGGGAAAAAGTTTAAGATTCAACAATCATGCTGCCGTATGCCGGCGAACTCGAGGTCGTTGTCGTCCGTCCGTCCGACGGCCGTGCGCAGGTCAGCCGCCTGGACCACCTCCGCAGGATCGCTTCGCTGCGGCGCACGCCAATGAACGCGCCGACGGACACGATCCGTCATGATGCGATCCACCCTTGCCGTCGAAGGCTCGGCGGCTCCCGGGATCCGACGTCGTGTGAGTCATCGCGCAGGTGGTGAAGCGAGCTCGGGGAGCCATCTCGCTGCCTCCCTGCGCAGCGGTACCCGGGCCTCGAGCAGGCACAGGACTCCGGTAGTGCCGGCGATAACGCGCTGCACGAGCAGGTTCCGTACCGGGATGTGCAGCTTGCGCTGTGCGCGGGAGGTGTGAGAGCGCGGGTCGGAGAACCGTGTGGTTTGGGAGCGCAGCCATGCGCGGGTGAAGCTGAACGTCTTGTGTCGCAGCGGTTCCAGCAGCGGGTCCAACAGGTCGAGCAGGGCCTGTGGGGTTACCTCTGCGTCGCGGACCAGTCCCGTGGTGGTCGCGACGTGGAACAGGCCGGCCTTGTCCCGGTCGCGCCCGGCGCGCACGAGAGCGGCCAGTCGCGGGGACCAGCCGTGGGGCATGGGGAGGCTGGAGCCGAAGTCGACAACGGCGAGCCGGCCGTCTTCGAGGAGTCGGAAGTTGCCGGGATGCGGGTCACCGTGCAGCCGGCCCACCCGTGGTGGGCTGGAGAGCAGGAGACGGGCCAGGAGTAGCCCGACGCGGTCGCGCTGCTGCTGGGAGCCGCTGCGGGCGATCTGTGCCACGGGCGTACCGGCGACCCAGTCGGAGACCAGCACCCGGTCGGTGACCTCAACAACCTTCGGCACACAGAAGTCGCGGTCGTCACGAAACACCTGCGCGAACGCGCTCTGTGCTGCGGCCTCTTGACGGTAGTCGACCTCGGCCATCACCCTGGCGCGGAGCTCGGCGAACAGGCCTGGCGCATCCAGGCCGGGAGCGGCGATGCGCAACAGGGGGGCCAGCCGGTCCAGCTGCCGCAGGTCGGTCGCGAGCGCGCCACCAGCGTGCGGATACTGCAGCTTCACCGCGACTTGGCGACCGTCGCGCCACACGGCGCGGTGCACCTGTCCGATGCTCGCCGCGGCCGACGGTTGGTCGTCGAACTGGGCGAAACGCTTGCCCCAGCTGCCCCCGAATGACTCCTTGAGAACCTCGTGAACCATGGTCGCCGGCATCGCCGGCGCCGCCTCCTGAAGACGGGTGAGCGCCTCGCCATAGGGACCGGCCAACCGTTCGGGCAGCGCGGCCTCCATCGCGGACAGCCACTGGCCGCCCTTCATCGCCCCGCCCTTGAGCTCACCGAGCACGGCGAACAGCTGCTCGGCGGTCCGGGCCTGCACCTCGGCGGCTACCACCTCCGCCGGGCGGCCCCCCAGACGCCTGCCAAGGCCCACCGCCTGGCGCCCGACAAAAGCAGTGGGGACCATGGCCAGCCGCGCGCCGCGAACCAGGGCGCGAGTCGGCAGGTCACGCATCTCTGCATCCTGTCACCGGCCACCGCCCCGGACCAGCGGCGCACCCAGTGGCTCGCGCCGGACGCCCTGTTGCCGGCAGGCCTACTCGCGCCGCGGTTCAGCCGGTGGGGTGACCGCCGGCCGGCGGAGCGGTGAGGACGGTGGGCCTGTACTCGAGCAGCTGGAGCCTGCCGTCGAACGTTCGGCTGGCGACCAGATCGAGGGCGACGTCCGGATATCCGTCGTAGATCCGCTCCCGCCCGGTGCTACCGGTGATGACGGGGAAGACGACCACCCGGAAGCGGTCGACGAGGCCGGCCTGGAGCAACGACCGGCACAAGGTGAGGCTGCCGATGGTGCGCAACGAATGGTTTCCCTCCGCCTTCATCGACCGCACCGCCTCGACCGGGTCATGGTCGACCAGGCGAGTGTTGGCCCACGTCAACGGATCCTTCAGGGTCGAGGAGAACACCACCTTCGACATCTCGGTCAGCTGCGCGAAGCCGGGGTCGTCGGACGTGGCCGCGAAGCCGGACATCAATCGGTACGTGGTCGCGCCCATCAGGGCCGTGTAGTGGCGTTCTGGCGACACGTCGAGCCACGCCAGGTACTCAGGTCCCTCGAGGCCCCAGTAGCCGGGCCAGCCCACGGCCGAGGCGTAGCCGTCGAGCGAGGTGATGAAGTCCACCAACAGTTCTGGCATCGGTCTTCCCTTCGCAGGTGCTCGTTTCTCCACCGTGCATGTTGCGACCCTCGACGGCAACCTCCGGGAATCGCCGCTTCCGCCCGTCGTTGAGGGTGAGGGTGTCCAAGGGAGCCACGTGAGCCCAGCGCGTCACGCACCAAGCGGCCAAGGTCGATTGAGCGAGCGTGATCTGCTGCAGGGTGGAAACGCTCGCTCTTCCCACTGGCCCATCGTTGTCTAGGGGCCGCAGGCTCGGAACGAAGACCTGGCCGGCCGGCATACCAGCTCGTTGTTCAGGCCCGGGTTCCGACCACCCGGGCGTCCGCAAAGCAGACCGCTGCGTTCGGCTGCCAGCCCCACCGGCTACCGTCTACGCGTTGCCACGTCGGAGCAGCGACGAATCCGCTGCACGTGGTCGACGGGAACGAAGGGTGAGCAGTGAGCGAAACGGGGCGCAAGCTCGTGATCGTGGAGTCGCCGGCCAAGGCGAAGACGATCGCGGGCTACTTGGGCAAGGACTACGACGTCGAGGCGTCGGTGGGGCACATCCGCGACATCCCGACGCCGTCGGAGATGCCGGCGGAGATGAAGAAGGGGCCGTTCGGCAAGTTCGGGGTCGACATCGAGGGCGGATTCGAGCCCTACTACGTGGTCGACGCCGACAAGAAGAAGAAGGTCTCGGAGCTGAAGCGGCTGCTCCGGCACGCCGACGAGCTCTACCTCGCCACTGACGAGGACCGCGAGGGCGAGGCGATCGCCTGGCACCTCCTGGAGACGCTGCAGCCGAAGGTCCCGGTCAAGCGGATGGTGTTCCACGAGATCACCAAGGAGGCCATCCAGCGGGCGGCCAGCAGCACCCGCGACCTCGACACCCGGCTGGTCGACGCGCAGGAGACCCGGCGGATCCTGGACCGCCTCTACGGCTACGAGGTGTCCCCGGTGCTGTGGCGCAAGGTCAAGGCTGGCCTGTCCGCCGGGCGGGTGCAGTCGGTGGCGACCCGGATGGTGGTCGAGCGGGAGCGCGAGCGGATGGCCTTCGTCCGGGCGTCGTACTGGGACGTCGAGGGGGACTTCACGCCTGACTCGGAGGCGAGCCTCTTCACCGCGCGGCTCGCATCGGTCGACGGGTCGCGGGTGGCGACCGGTCGCGACTTCGCCGACGACGGCAGCCTGTCGGGTAGGGGTGTGGTGCACCTGGACGAGGCCGCGGCGCGCTCCATCGCCGAGGCTGTGCGGGAGGCCGAGGTCCGCGTGAACTCGGTGCAGGAGAAGCCCTACACCCGCCGGCCCTCGGCGCCGTTCACCACCTCGACCCTGCAGCAGGAGGCCTCCCGCAAGCTGCGGCTGTCCTCGAAGAACGCCATGCGCGTGGCGCAGCGGCTCTACGAGAACGGCTACATCACCTACATGCGCACCGACAGCACCACGCTGTCGGACGCCGCGTTGACGGCGGCTCGGCAGCAGGCCCGTGACCTCTACGGCGCCGACTACGTGCCCGACTCGCCGCGACACTACGAGCGGAAGGTCAAGAACGCCCAGGAGGCCCATGAGGCCATCCGCCCCGCCGGGGACCGCTTCCGCACACCGGCCCAGGTGGCTGGCGAGCTGCGCGGGGAGGAGTTCGCGCTGTACGAGCTGATCTGGAAGCGCACCGTCGCCTCGCAGATGGCCGACGCGCGGGGCTCGACCGCGACCGTGCGGCTCGGGGCCACTCTCGCCGACGGGCGCAGTGTCGAGTTCTCCGCGAGTGGCACCGTGATCACGTTCCGCGGCTTCCTCGCGGCCTACGAGGAGGGCCGCGACGAGGAGGCGGCCAGCCGGGCGCAGGCCTCGGAGGAGGAGCGCCGTCTGCCCAAGCTCAGCGAGGGGGTTCGGCTCACCGTCGTGCGTGCGGAGGCTGACGGCCACGAGACCACACCCCCGCCGCGCTACACCGAGGCCACGCTGGTCAAGGCCATGGAGGAGAAGGGGATCGGGCGTCCCTCGACGTATGCCGCGACCGTCGGCACGATCCAAGACCGCGGCTATGTCCGCACCCGGGGTTCCGCGCTGATCCCGACCTGGCTGGCCTTCGCGGTCACGCGCCTGCTGGAGGAGCACTTCACCGAGCTGGTCGACTACGACTTCACCGCCTCCATGGAGGAGGACCTCGACCGGATCGCCAACGGCGACGAGCACCGGGTCGAGTGGCTCCGCCGCTTCTACTTCGGCGACGAGGCGCACAGCGCCGAGGGCCTGAAGCACCTGGTCGACGACCTGGGCGAGATCGATGCCCGGGAGATCTCCACGATCCCCATCGGCGAGGGTGTCGTGGTGCGGGTCGGCCGCTACGGCCCCTACGTCGAGGAGGTCGCACCCCCGGGGGCCACGCCCCCCGGGACCCCCCCGAACGGCGCGGACGCCGGCGCGACGTCTGCTGGTTCGGCTGAGCCAGGCTCCTTCGTCGCGGCTCAGCCGCGCCGGGCGACGATCACCGACGACATCGCACCCGACGAGATGACCCCCGAGAAGGCGCGCGAGATCCTCGACGCGTCCGCCGATGACGGGAGGGTCCTGGGAGAGGACCCGGCCACCGGTCGCGAGGTCGTCGTCAAGGCCGGCCGCTACGGCCCCTACGTCACCGAGGTGCTCCCCGAGGAGGACGGCGCCGGCGCGTCCAGGGCCAGGGGCAGGTTCAGGCCGCGCACCGCCTCCCTGTTCAAGGACATGGACCTGTCGACCATCGACCTGGACACCGCGCTGCAGCTGCTCTCCCTGCCGCGGACGGTCGGCGCCGACCCCGAGACCGGCGAGGAGATCACGGCCCAGAACGGCCGGTACGGGCCGTACCTCAAGAAGGGCAGCGACTCGCGCACGCTCGCCTCAGAGCAGCAGCTCTTCGACATCACGCTCGAGGAGGCCCTGGCGATCTACGCCCAGCCCAAGCAGCGGGGGCGCGCTGCCGCGGCACCCCTCAAGGAGCTGGGCGACGACCCGGTCAGCGGCAAGCCCATGGTCGTCAAGGACGGCCGGTTCGGGCCCTACGTCACCGACGGCGAGACCAACGCCACCCTGCGAAAGGACGACGACCCCCAGGCGATCACGCCTGAACGGGGCGCCGAGCTGCTCGCGGAGAAGCGCGCGAAGGGTCCGACCACCCGCAAGAGCCCGGCGAAGAAGACGACAGCCAAGAAGGCGACAGCCAAGAAGACGACGGCGAAGAAGACGACGGCCAGGGCGACAACGAAGAAGGCGGCCGCGAAGACCACGCCGAAGAAGCCCGCGAAGGCGCCGACCCGCAAGGCGTGAGGCGAGGAGGCGAGGAGGCGAGGACCGGATGGCGCGGAGGGCGCAGCTGCCGCGGCTGGGCTGGGTCGGCGGCGCGCTGTACGACGTCGTCACCCTGGCTCGCTGCGGCATCCTGACGCCAGGCAGTCCTATCCGGATGGCCCGTCAGGTGCTGAGCCTCACCACCTGGGGCCTCGGACTGGCCGGCGAGCTGCGGCAGGCAGCCGTGCGCAGCCCCTCCACCGTCGCTGTGGTGGACGAGGCGCAGGGCGAGGTCACCTATGCCGAGCTCTACGACCGCAGCCTGCGCGTGGCCGCGGTGCTGCACAGCCACGGCCTGCGGCCGGGGAGCCGGATCGGCCTCCTCGCTCGCAACCACGTCGGCGCCGTCGAGGTCATGGCGGCGGCGAGCGCCCTCGGCGTCGACCTCGTCCTGTTGAACACCGGGCTGAGCGGGCCCCAGCTCGAGCACGTCGTGGCGGATCAGGGCCTCGCGGACGTGGTCTACGACTCCGAGTTCGCCGGGGTCGTGGAGGGGCTGCCCGCAGGCCTCTCCCGTGAGACCTCCGAGGACCTGGCGGCGGCGGCCCTGGCGTCCTCGACTCCACGCGAGCCCACCGTCCCCGAGCGCCCGGGCCGCACCATCATCCTCACCTCGGGAACCACCGGAGTCCCCAAGGGCGCCACCCGCCGGACACCGCGAGGGCTGAGCCCACTCACGACGGTCGTCGGACGCATCCCCTTCCGCGTGAAGGACCGCATCCTGGTGATCGCGCCGATCTTCCACACCTGGGGCTTCGGCGCCCTCCAGGTGGCGCTGGCCATGCGTTCCACGGTGATCCTGCAGCGCCGGTTCGACGCCAAGGCCGCCCGCGACGCCCTCGACCGCTACCAGCCACAGGTGGTGTTCGCCATCCCGGTCATGCTCCAGCGGATGATGGAGCTGCCCGGCGATCCGTCGGAGCGAGCCCGCCGGGCGCTTCGGGTGGTGGCCACCAGCGGCTCGGCGTTTCCCAGTGGCTTCACCACCCGCTTCATGGACGCCTACGGTGACGTCCTCTACAACCTCTACGGCTCGACCGAGGCCTCCTGGGTCTGCATCGCCACGCCCGCCGACTTGCGGCGCCACCCCGACACCGCCGGCACCCCGCCACACGGCACCCGGGTGGCGATCCTCGGCCCCGACGGCCGGCCGGTGCCGGAGGGCGCCGTGGGGCGGATCTTCGCCGGCAACGAGCTGGTCTTCGAGGGCTACACCTCTGGGGAGAGCAAGGAGTTCGTCGAGGGGATGGTCTCCACGGGCGATCTCGGGCACTTCTCCGACGGGCTCTACTTCGTGGACGGGCGCGCCGACGACATGGTCGTGAGCGGTGGCGAGAACGTCTACCCGGGCGAGGTGGAGTCAACCCTCATGGCTCACCCCGCGGTGCGCGAGGTAGCCGTCGTGGGCGTCCCGGACCCCGAGTTCGGCCAGCGGCTGGCGGCCTACATCGTCCTGGCCTCGGGCGCGGCGCTGACCGCCGACGACGTGCGCCAGCATGTCCGGGACACGCTCGCCCGGCACGCGGTCCCGCGGGACGTGGTCTTCGTCGAGGAGCTCCCCCGCAACATCACCGGCAAGGTGCTCAACCGTCACCTGCGCGAGAACCACGGGCAACACCGCGGCAAGAGGTCCCACGGGGCGCACCCCGACGCCTGAGCCGCCCGGTCACGGCGCGGCAGCCTCCACCAAGCCGTCCTTGAACGCGCCGAGGCGACCGACGACCTCGTGGATGTGGGCCGCCGCACGGCGCCAGGCCTGACGCGTGGCTGCGGGCACGCTGGGGTCGTCCACCGCGGTGAGCAGGTCGCGCCAGCGGTAGGGCGGCGCGAGCGGCATGATTCCGGGTACGTACTCCGCCTTCACCACGGCATACCGGCCCTTGCTGTTCCGCTCGAAGGTGAACCGGACCATGATCTGCTGAGCCGTCACGACGTGGAAGTCCGCCACGGGGTGCGAGAGGGTGTTGCCCAGCCCGTAGGCCACCCACTTGCCGTTGAGCTTCTGGAGGGGCTGCACGACGTGGACATGGTGGCCGTAGACGAGGTCGATGTCCGGCGAAGCGGTCAGGATCCGCGCCAGCCGTCGCTGCTCGGCGTTGGGGTCCTGCTGGTACTCCGTGCCGGCGTGGAGCGCCACCATGACGACATCGGCGCCCGCCGCCCTGGCGCGCTTCGCGTCGCGCAGGATGCGTGCCGGGTCGATCAGGTTGACCGAGTACGGCCTGCCGGACGGCACGGGGATGCCGTTGGTGGCGTACGCGTAGGCCAGCAGGGCGATCTTGGCCCCGCCGGCGGTGAGGAGCAGGGTGTGTGCGGCCTCGCGCGCCGAACGCGCGCTGCCGGTGTGCTTGATCCCGGCCGCGTCGAGCGCGTTGAGTGTGCGCTTCACCCCCGCGAAGCCCTGGTCGATGGTGTGGTTCGACGCGGTCGTACAGGCGTCATAGCCGGTCGCAACGAGTGCCTTGACGATCTGGGGCGGGGAGTTGAACGACGGGTAGCCGGAGAACGGGCCTTTCGCGTCCGCCAGCGGGGTCTCCAGGTGGCAGATGGCCAGGTCAGCCGGCCCGATGATGGGCTTCTGCTCGGCCAGCATCGGCCGGAAGTCGAGGGCCGGTCCCGGCGCATCCTGGTCGCCCTGGGTCACGAGTGCCATGTGGAGGAGGACGTCGCCGCTCATCACGACGGTGAAGTGCGGCGGTGGCGTCGCGGTCGACGTGGGCGATGCGGTGGCCTTCGATGTCGCCGAGACGCGGCTGCCAGGCGGGGCGGTCGCGCCGCCGCCGCCCCCCGAGCAGGCCGCCACAGCCAGTGCCGCCAGGACCGCTGCGGCCGTCGTTAAGGGCCGGACCGGCCTGCCTGTGCGCACCCGCCCACCGTAGGGGATGCCCGTTCCGTTTGCCGGGTCGGCCGACGAGGGGTATGCCGGTAGGCAGGCAAGGTGCCCCGTGACCGGACTGTAACTCCCCCGAGTTGCGGTGCCCCCAAGGCTGGGTGATTCTCGCGGACAGCATGTGTCACAACCGGATGGGCGGCGGAATGGACGAAAATCGCAGGGATGGCGTCAGCCGGTCGACCCTGCCCGAGACCGGCCCGGAGGCCGCCTTCTTCAGCGTGTATCCCGATGCCCCGCTGCCGGTGCCCGCACGGGAGTTCCTGCCCGGGGCACTGCCCCTGTCCGCCGTGCGAAAGTGCCCGCCCGTGACCACGGCGAGCTCCATCGGCTGGCTCCTGAACCCCCCGGTGTCCTTCGCCGTGCGCTGGGAGGAGGACCAGCTGTGGTGGGCTCCCCTCGACGACGACACCGACCGTCTAGGTGCCTGGGAGGCGGTGGCCGGCAACGGCCCCCGGGTCCCGGCGCTGGCCGAGGCGCTCGACGACGTGGTGGGGGACCGCCGTGCCGAGGTCGAGGCGACCGGACTCGCCGCGATGCCCCTGCTCGACCCCAGCCCCCTGGGCGACCCCCGCGAGTTCCAGCTCATCTCGGGGATGGTCGCCAGCACCGCGACCGGATGGGCCCTGCTGGTCCGTGGGCTGCCCAACCGCCCCCGGCCCTCGGGGGCGTACGACGTCATGGAGGGGGTGGTCGAGACAGCGTGGTCGGGCCACGTCCTGCCCGTCATGGTGCGCCTGCGCAGCGAGGGTCGGGTCGTGCGCTTCAGCCGGTACGAGCCGATTGCCGCGCTGCAGCCCATCGCGGTCGCGTCGTACTCCCGTGAGGCCTCTGGGGTCCGAGCGTCCGGCAGTGGTGTCAACACCTGGCCTGACGAGATGTGGGAGCGCTTCGTCCGAGGACGGGTCGAGCGCATGGGCCCCGAGCCCGCCAGCTACCGCCGGGCCCAGGCCGCCTACTACCGAGAGTCCGTGCCGGTGGCCGATGACCATGAGTGAGCAGCGAGCGGGCGCACGCCTGCGCGACTATCCCGACGGCTTCAGGCTGGCGGTGGCCAACGTCATCGACGGACTGGGCACGTACGTCGGCCTGGCTGCCCTGCTGGTGCTCGTCTACGACTCCTCCGCGCTGCTCGGCACCGCGCTCGTGCTGGCGGCCCACGTTCTGCCCGGTCTGCTCGTCACCCTGTTCGTGGCGCCGCGGCTGCAGCACCGCAGCCGCAAGCCCGTCATGCTGGTGCTCAACCTGGTCGGGGCGCTGGCCCTGGTGCCGGCCATCGTGGCGCCCAGCGGGGCGACCGCGGTGCTCGCGGCCGCCCTCCTCGGCGCCTGCGGCGTCGCGACGCGTGGCGTCCAGATGGCCGCCTTGGCCGAGGCCCTGCCGGTCGACATCCGGGGCCGCTTCTACGGACTGGTCGGCTCCTTCGGGCAGGTGGTGCAGGTGGTCGGCCTCGCCACCGGTGGCGCCCTCGCTTCCGTGGTCAA
This sequence comes from Dermatophilaceae bacterium, assembly GCA_035691065.1. Taxonomy (GTDB): domain Bacteria; phylum Actinomycetota; class Actinomycetes; order Actinomycetales; family Dermatophilaceae; genus DASSJT01. The sequence continues at coordinate 14,654 of DASSJT010000069.1, read as the reverse complement.
CCCGCGCGCCGCCCTCGCACTCGACGCCCTCAGCTTCGTGGCGGCGGCCGCCGTGGTCGCGACGGTGCGATTCTCGCCGGTCGCCGCTGCGGAGGGCGGGACCGAGGGGCGGCCAGGCTTCGGCAGCGCGGTGCGCGTCGTCTGGGCGTCCCCGCTGCTGCGCACCTTGGCCGTGATCACCTGGGTCGGCGCACTGGTGGCCACCGTCCCCGAGGCCGCCAGCCCGGCCGTGACCAGAACCCATCTGCTGCCGTTCGTCATGGCGGCATCCCCGGCCGGCGGAGCGATTCTCGCGCTGCTCGGCACCCGCCTCGGCTGGTTCAGCACGGTGCAGAGCACGCTTCGCCTGGCGGTCGTGTCCTCGCTCTCGCTCGTGGTCCTCGGCGGCGGCATGTCCATCGCCCTGCACCAGCCGGCGAGCTCGGTCACCCGCGGCCTCTATGGCGTCGCTGCCCACGCGCTCATCGGCGGCCTGGGCGTGTGGTTCCTCGGGATGATGGCGGCGTTCACCGAACACACGCCTCCGACCGAGACCGTGCCCGTGGGCACGTTCATGTCGTGGTCCGTGGGCGCGGCGGGCGGCCTCGGCGGGTTCGTCATCGCTGCGCTCGGAGTCGCCGGCGGGTATGCCGTGCTCGGACTGCTGCTGCTGCCGTTCTCCCTCTACGGGCTGAGCCTGGTCGGTGCCCAACGCGCCTCCCGCACCGGCAGCCGGCCCCCTGCCCGGGCGACGGTCCACCGGTCCGAGCGCCGGCCAGCGCCGAGACCGGAGTCGGGAGCCGAGCAGCGACCAGCGTCGCCAGCGTCAGCAGCGGAGCGTCGCCCCCAGCCCGGCAGCCCGGCCCAGCCCCAGCACGCCGCGGCAGCGCAGGAGGCCAAGCGCGGGCTGAGCGGCAGCGACCTCTGACGGGTCCGACGGCTCGCTCGGGCGGCGTGCCGTTCGGCGACTGCGCGAGTCGCCCGGTATAGACAGGTGTGGACCGGTGTGGACCGGTGCAGCTCGCGCACCTTCCGGTCGCGCCCCCCGCAGTGCCGGGCCTGGCCCGGGAGAGCGAGTCCCCGGCATACCGTGGCTGTTGCCTTGCGCGAATCGGGCTTGACCCTCACGCGACGTGAGGCACCACGCTTTCTGCCATGACCGGAGGAACGCTGATGGAGCCCGTGTGGACCGTCGGGCAGGTGTCCGAAGAGCTGGGCGTGACGGTGCGGACCCTGCACCACTACGACCAGATCGGGCTGCTGCGGCCGAGTGGGCGAAGCCGGGCCGGGTACCGCCTCTACACCGAGGCGGACCTCGAGCGGCTCCAGAGCATCGTGGTCTACCGGCGGCTCGGCTTCCCGCTCGATGAGGTGGCCGAGCTCCTGGACGCCGACGGTGCCGACCTGGAGCGGCACCTGCGCCGGCAGCGGGAGGCGGTCACGGCCCGGCTGGACGAGCTCAGCGACCTCGTCACAGCCATCGGCAGAGCACTGGAGAGAGAGGTGAGCGGAGTGAAGCTCACGAGGGAGGAGCAGCGGGAGCTGTTCGGCGACGGCTTCTCCGAGGACTACGCCCGCGAGGCGCAGGAGCGGTGGGGCGAGACCGAGGCGTGGAAGCAGTCGCGGGCACGGACCGAGCGCTACTCCAAGGCCGACTGGGTCCAGGTCAAGGCTGAGATGGAGGCCGTGGGGCAGGCGCTCGTCGCGGCCAAGCGGGCCGGGCTGTCGGCCGGATCGACGGAGGCGATGGACGCTGCGGAGGCGCACCGCCGGCACATCCACGAGCGGTTCTACGACCTGCCGTACGACATGCACCGCGGGCTCGGGGACATGTATCTCGCCGACCCACGGTTCACCAAGACGTACGAGGAGCTGGAGCCGGGGCTGGCGCAGTACGTCCGCGATGCCATCCACGCGAACGCCGACCGGCACGCCGAGGGATGACGGCCCTCTGGCCTAGGCTCGCCCCGTGACAGAGGGAGCGGACACGCCGGCGGGCAGGCGGGGGCTGTTCATCGCGTTCGAGGGTGGTGACGGTGCCGGCAAGTCGACCCAGACCCGGCTCCTCGCCGACGCGCTGCGCGCGGCCGGGCGCCGGGTGCTGGTGACCCGCCAGCCCGGCGGCACGCCTCTGGGGCAGCAGATCCGCGACCTCGTCCTGCACGGAGACCACGTCGCGCCCCGGGCCGAGGCCCTGCTCTACGCCGCTGACAAGGCCCATCACGTCGAGATGCTCATCCGCCCTGCCCTGGAGCGTGGTGAAGACGTCGTGACCGATCGCTACGTCGACTCCGCGGTCGCCTACCAAGGTGCCGGGCGGGAGCTCGGCGCCGACGAGGTCCGCGACCTCAACCTGTGGGGTGTCGGCGGCCTCACGCCAGACCTCACCATCGTCATCGACATCACGGCGGAGGAGGGCCGCCGCCGCCGGGGCGAGGTGCACGACCGGCTAGAGAAGGAGGGCGACGAGTTCCACGAGGCCGTGCGGGCCCACTTCCTCGCGATGGCCGTCGCCGATCCCGACCGCTACCTCGTGGTCGACGGCACGCTACCGCCCGACGAGATCCACAAGCTGGTCCGCGAGAGACTCGCTGCCCAAGGGGTGCTCCCATGAGCGTGTGGCAGGACGTCATCGGCCAGGAGCCTGCCGTGGCCGTCTTGGAGCGCGCGGTCTCCGATCCCGACTCGATGACCCACGCGTGGCTGTTCACCGGCCCTCCAGGCTCGGGGCGTTCGGTGGCGGCTCGGGCCTTCGCCGCGGCGCTCGAGTGCCCGCAAGGCGGCTGCGGCGAGTGCCACGAGTGCCGCACGGCGCTCGACGGCACCCACGCTGACGTGGATGTCATTGCGACAGAAGGCCTTTCGATCAAGGTCGAGCAGGCCCGAGACCTCGCAGCCCTGGCCGCCCACCGGCCGTCGGTCGGCCGCTGGCGGGTCATCGTGGTCGAGGACGCCGACCGGCTGACCGAGCGGGCGGCCGACGCCCTGCTCAAGGCGCTGGAGGAGCCGGCTTCACGCACGGTGTGGATCCTGTGCGCCCCCTCGGTCGAGGACGTCATCATCACGCTGCGCAGCCGGTCGCGCCACGTGCGCCTGCGCACGCCATCGGTGGAGGCGGTGGCGGGGCTCCTGGAGCGGCGCGACGGCGTCGACCTGCCCATGGCGACCTATGCCGCCCGCGCGGCCCAGAGCCACGTCGGCCTCGCGCGCCGGTTGGCCCGCGACGAGTCGGCGCGCATCCGCCGGCGCGACGTCATCGCCCTCGCGGGGAAGATCCGCGGCGTCGGCGACGCGATCGGCGCCGCAGCCGACCTCGCCTCGATCGCCGATGACGAGACCAGGGCCGCATCGGCCGAGCGCGACGGCGCCGAGCGCCAGCGGCTGATGGAGATCCTCGGCGCCGACCCCGCCGCGCGCACCCAGCCACCCCACATCCGCGCCCAGCTGACCGCTCTGGAGAAGGAGCAGAAGGCGCGGGCCACCCGCTTCGGCCGCGACGTCGTCGACCGCGCCCTCGTCGACCTGCTGTCGATCTACCGCGACGCCCTCATGCTTCGCACCGGCGCAGCGGTCGGACTGGTCAACCAGGACCATTACGCCGAGGTCGACCGGCTCGCCCACGCGATGACGCCCGAGCAGCTGCTCCAGGCCATGGATGCGATCGGCACGGCCCGCGAGCGGATCGACGCCAACGTCCCGCCGCTGCTCGCACTCGAGGCCATGGCGATCTCGCTCCGGCTGCCGCACTGACCGCGCGCCCCACCCGCTGCGGTCGCCGGCCGGCTCCCACGGCATACGCCCAGCGTCGTTGGGTAGCGTGCCCTCCCATGACCCGACTGCGGCGCGGACTCCTGCCAGGCATGGTCGCGGCCGGCCTCGCGCTGGGCGGCTGTGGCCTCCTGGACGACGTGGGCGCCAAGCCAGCCCCCACCGTGGCGCCCACCAACCGCACCCCACCGGCAGGCGAGGGGGCGCTCAAGCCCTTCTACGAGCAGCAGCTGGTCTGGACGAAGTGCCAGAAGGACCTGTGCGCAACCCTGAAAGTGCCGCTGGACTACGAGAACCCGGCCGGCCAGACGATCGGCGTGGAGCTGCTCAAGGTCCCTGCCAAGCGGAAGGCGAAGCTGGGCTCCCTCGTCGTCAACCCGGGCGGGCCGGGGGCGTCGGGGATCGACTATGCCGGCAGCGCCGACACCATCGTCGGGGCCTCGGTGCGGGCCCGCTACGACGTGGTGGGCTTCGACCCGCGGGGGGTGCAGCGATCCGAGCCGGTGAGGTGTCTCCCCGACGCCCAGCTCGACGAGGTCTTCGCCGCCGACCCGACGCCCGACGACCCGACTGAGGAGCAGCACCTGGCCGAGGAGGGCAAGACGCTCGCGGACGGCTGCCGCGAGCGCGGTGGGGCCCTGTTGGCACACGTCTCCTCAGAGGAGGTGGTCCGCGACATGGACATCCTGCGGGCCGCGCTGGGCGACGAGAAGCTGAACTACCTCGGCAAGTCCTACGGCACCTACCTCGGGGCCCTGTATGCCGGCATGTTCCCCAAGCGGGTCGGCCGGTTCGTCCTCGACGGGGTCCTGCCGCCGGACCTCAGCACTGAAGAGGTGCTGATCGGGCAGGCCGAGGGCTTCGAGCGGGCGACCCAGGCGTGGGCCGCCTCGTGCGTCCGGGAGGGCGACTGCCCCCTCGGCAGCTCGACCGACGCCGTCGTGTCGGGTCTCCGGGACCTGCTGAAGCGGATCGACGAGGTCGGTGTTCCGGTGAGCAGGGACGCCCGGGTGCAGACGCTCACCGAGGGCTGGGCGTCCTACGGCGTCGCCTTCGCGATGTACGACCAGGGGCTGTGGGCGTTCCTGGACGAGGCGCTGCGGCAGGTGGTCGTCCAGAACCGGGGCGACAAGCTGATGGACCTCGCCGACGGGTATGCCGACCGGTCGTCCGAGGGGCGGTATGTCACGAACTCGATGGAGGCCTTCTTCGCGGTGAGCTGCCTGGACAGCCCCGACACCAAGGACCTGTCGGTGCTCCGCGCCCGTGCAGACACGTTCGCGCAGAAGGCGCCGACGTGGGGGCGGTTCCTCGGCTGGGGCTCGCTGGCCTGCGGCTACTGGCCCGTGAAGAGCCGCACCAAGCCCGCCGCAGTGTCTGCCGCGGGAAGCGGGCCGATCGTGGTGGTGGGTACGACGCGCGATCCGGCCACCCCGTACGAATGGTCCGTCCGCCTGCGCAAGGAGCTGTCCAACGCCGTGCTGATCTCGTACAACGGCGACGGCCACACGGCATACCAGCGGTCCAACTCCTGCGTGGACAAGCCGATCGACGCCTACTACGTGAACGGCACGGTGCCCAAGGACGGCCTGCGCTGTTGACCGGATCCATGGGCGGTATGCCGTCTGCTGCCGATTTCGGGTAGCGCGCGGCCGTCCGTATACTCATCCGACGTGCCACGGGCACATGCCGCCTTAGCTCAGTCGGCCAGAGCGATTCACTCGTAATGAATAGGTCGTCGGTTCGATTCCGACAGGCGGCTCTAGCGACGCCCCCGAGTGCTGCCGGGGGCGTTTCTGCTGGGTCGGACGACGTGGGTGTCATCGTCAACGGCCTCCTGACCGGGCAACTTCTGGAGCGCAGGAGCGACGGCGTGGCGGTGGCCCTCGGGAGTCTGCCGTGTGAGACGGCGGTCCGGCGGAGCAGGGCCTTTCGGCCCTGTCAGCGTCGCCTGCCCCTGGGAACCATGTCCGACGAGGACCCGCTCGGGAGGGGCAGAACATGACCGCTCCGCACAAGTACATCGACCGATCGGCACACACAGGGCAACCGTTGCCTCCAGGGGGTGGTCCGGCGCGCCTCCAGCACCCACGGCCAGGAGGGCCGGTACCCGTCGACGTCGGCAGGGGCGCAGCTGCTGCAGGCGCGGGTATCGGGATCCGACATCTTCGGCGGAGGAGGCAGATCGCTGCGCGCGAACGTGTGCCGGACCTGGCGGAGCACTGGCACACAGCCCACGTCCAGGCCGGCACCGAGTGCGAGTGACGTCCAGTGGAGCGGGAGGAGAGGCCACCATGACGAAGACGGCTAGGGATCCACGGCACCTCCGAGGTGGGCGGCCGATCGCCGTGACCCGCGTCCCGGTGCCCGACCTGTGCTGCCTCTGGGCGGAGACAGATGCTTCACCGATGAACATCGCGCTGGTAGGAACCCTCGATGCCGCGACGTTGGTCGACGAGGGCGGTGGGGTGTCTCTCGCGCTGATCCGAAACTTCATTGCCGCACATCTGGCCCAGGCTCCCATGCTCCGCCGGGTGGTCAGGCGGACCCGCCCGGGTCAAGGACGGCCGGTGTGGATCGACGCCGGCGAATTCTCCATCGACCAGCACGTCGTGCTGGCGCAACCGGGGCACGCCTTCGCCGACGAACAAGAGTTCCTCGACTGGTGCGCACGAGAGACGGTGCGCCCACTCGACAGGTCGAGGCCCCTATGGCGGATCAGCATTGTCCCGGGCCTCCCGGACCGGCGGCTCGGCTTCCTTGTCGTCGTTCACCACGTGGTAGCTGACGGCCTCCGCGGTGTCGCCATGATCGCGGGTCTGCTTGACGTCGACCCTGCTGGCAGCGCGATGGCTCCGGCGCCGTGGCGGCCCACCCCACCGCCGAGCGGGGCCGATCTGGTCAGCGACAACCTGCGAGCCCGGGCGGCGACCGTGCGGTCGTTCCGGCCGGCCAGCCTACGGCGCCGCCTTGTGGCCCTGCGCGGACTTCGGGCCGAGCTCCCCAGTCGCGCACCGGCGACCGTGCTCGGCGGAGACATTGGGTACGGACGGCAGCTGGTCGTGGTCCGGGAGCCTCTGGAGAGCCTGAGAGCGGCCGCCCACAACGTGGACTGCACCATCAACGACCTTCTCCTCGCAGCCGTCACCCAAGGGCTGCGGGAGATGCTCTGCTCCGGCGGCGACTGCGCTGGTGCCGTTTTCCTCAGGGCTTCAGTGCCGGTCGGTGAGACCAACGGCCGCGGGAGCGGGATGATCACCGTCACGCTGCCCGTAGGCACTCCAGACCCCGATGAGCGACTCCGACACATCGTGGCCGAGACGTCACGCCGCAAGCAGTCGCCCAACGAGGGCGTCGCCGGAATCGTGTCGATGCCCGCAACTCTGGCGCGGCTCGGCGTTCTGTGGGCCCGACACACCGCATCGACGCACATCAACCTCTACGTCACCAACGTGCCCGGGCCGCCCTTCCCGCTCTACCTGGCCGGGGCACGGCTGCACGACGTTGTGCCCTTGGCGCCGCTGGTGGCGGGGGTACGGCTGAGTGTCACGGCGTTGTCCCACGCCGGTGTGCTCTCGGTCGCCCTGTTGGCCGACGAGGCCATCACCGACTTCCCGGCGATGGCCGCGGGCGTGCGTGCAGGGTTCGAAACGTACCTGTCGCGAGCCGGTGTGCCGCCTCACCCGGCGGCCGCCGTGGGGTCCCACACCGTCGGCCCGCACACCAGGCCGACGCCCGAAGGTGGCCCGTGGACTCCCGGAAACTTCGACAGCAGTCTCGTTCTCCAGGCAGACGGGCAGACACCGGGAAGGTGACGCGATGCGATTCCTGTACTTCTATCTGATGGCCGACGACCCCGCCCGCGTCCGCGAGGTTGCTCCTCGGCACGCGGAGTACTGGCGCGAGCTTGCGCTGCCGGGATACCTCGGGGGCCCGTTCGCCGACCGGTCTGGCGGACTGATCACCTTCGAGGGGTTCGAGGCGGATGCCCCCGCCCATGCCCAGCAACTGGTCACGGATGACCCTTTCGTCCGCGAAGGCACCATCAGCAGCTGGTGGCTCGAGGAATGGCTGGCCGAGGGAGCCGCACCGACGGTGTCACCGGCAGGCCAACCATGAAGCCCGCAGCGGCAACCGGCGCTGGCCGGCCAGACCGTGCCGACGCGGCGCCACGGCCGGCATCGGTCACCCGAGAAAGTCCTCCTGGTTCAGCGTATGAGCAGCTCATAGTCGAGGCCGAGGAACTCTGCGTAGCGGGCGGCCGCCTGCTCCACAGAAGAGCGGTGTGAGGGCCCAAGCGTCCCGTTGTAGGGAGTGACCTCGAAGACCACGCGACGGCCGATGGCGCGCTTCATCCGGCCGACCATCTGCGCGTCCACAAGTGCCATTCCGATGGCGGCCTCCCGGCCGCTGGGAACGATTCCCTCGCTGTCGAGCGCCATCCGGCTGTCCTGGTAGCCGCGGTAGACCTCGTCGAGGATCTGCAGCAGGTGTCCCCCAGGCTTCATGCGTTTCGCTGGGGGCGGATCGCCGGGGGCGTGCCAGAAGGTGCGGCCGTCGTGATCGAAGGAGGCAAGCCTGTTTCGGACCTGCCCGAGGCCCTGGCGCACGTCGCTGATCGTGAGCGTCGCCCAGTAGGCGAGATCGCGCTCTGTGGCGGGACCGTGGCCGGTGAAGTACCGCAGCGCCAGCTCGGCGAGTGCCTCGTCACGGCCCAGCCTCCGAGGTGACGGTACGCGGTCGGCGAAGAGTGCGTACGTGTGCGCTCCCTCGCGCCACCGACCGCTGCAGACGAGCCGGCCCAGCTCGAGGAAGGCGAGCAGGAGCATCAGCATCTGCCCGATGGGCTCGACGCCGTGCCCGCGCAGGCGGTCGGCAAGCTGCTCGCGAGTCTGGTCAGGCTGCTCTGAAAGAGCTTGGAGTACAACCGACGCCGCACGGTCGAGACCGGCGTCGGCCAACCCGTGGGCCTCCTTCAGCTGGCGAACGATGAGGGGGCGGACGCGCGGAGCAGTCAGTTCCAGAAGCCAGCCGATGTCCTCGGCCGCGACGAAGTGCCACGTCGGTCGCAGCACATGCGTGCGAACCACGGTGCCCTGGTCCAACAGGGCCTGCAGTTCCCTGGCGTCGGGGTGTTGCGTTCGGCTCGCGACCGCCCAGGCGGCCTGGCTTGCATTCTCGGCCTGGACGGCGAGCAGGTTTCGGATCACCGCGGCCGCGGAGGCAGCATGCGGCATCACAAGGTGCTGGCTACGTAGTCGCCACCGTGCGACCTCACGGTCCGTCGTCACCCCCCGAGCGTGCCGAAGGGCAGCAGCCCGAGCAAGGTGTCTCTGTGCGACATTCGTGGTAACCCCCTCGTTCAAGAGCGGCTCGCGAACGTGTTGCGCGCCACACAAAGGCGCCAGACCGCCCGGACGGGACTACTCCAAGGAGGACGCTACGACCACGTTGTTTCCCTGTCTGTGGTTCGACGGCAACGCAGAGGAGGCAGCCAACTTCTACGTGACGCTGCTGCCCGACAGCCGCGTCGTCAAGGTCTCGCGCTCGCCTGCCGAGACGCCGTCCGGGCCTGCCGGCATGGTGCTGACGGTTGACTTCATGCTGGGTGGCCAGCGGTTTCAGGGACTCAACGGTGGCCCGGACTTCACGTTCAACGAGGCGGTGTCGTTCGTCATCGAGTGCGACGACCAGACCGAGGTCGATCGGCTGTGGAACGCGCTGACAGCGAGCGGCGGCGAGCCAGGTCCGTGTGGATGGCTCAAGGACCGCTTCGGGCTGTCATGGCAGATCGTGCCGCGCCGGCTGGATGAGCTGCTCAGTGATCCCGATCCCGAGCGTGCCCGCCGGGCGATGGAGGCGATGCTCAAGATGGGCAGGATCGAGGTGGCGGAGCTGGAGCGCGCCGCCGACGCGCGCTGATGGCGCCATGGCCACGTAGCTCCTGATCCACGGGCCGGCGACGTGGCGCCGATCGTCTCAGATCCGGTACCGGCCCGGTTGATGGTTCTGGTGGCGCCACCGAGTAGCCCGGCGGGGTTACCCCCGCATCGCCGCTGCCCTCATCGGCTGTGCAGGACCCGCGTGACGCCGGCAGAGGCCCCACGGCAGCCTCTCCACATTCTGAGCAGCCCGAGGTCAGTGCTCGACATGCAGAAGCCCTGGTGCTCGGACGAGCACCAGGGCTTCTGGATCGATGAGTGCGCGGCTCGGCGAGTTCTTCGCGCCGGAGGACCTTCTGGCGGCTATTTCACCTCCGACTTCATCACCAGCCGAAGGCCGACGAGCGCAGGAAGGACGATCCACGTGCCGGCTGTGACCGCCACGTTCGCCCACTGCTGGCTGGTCAACGTGCCGCTGAAGAGGGCGCCTTCGGCGAGGTTGAGGTCCACCCACGGCCGGAGGTCCTGGAACCATTGCTGGCTGGACGCCAGGACGCCGGCGACCGTGGGCAGAAGGAACGCGTAGACGAAGAACGCCACCAGTGCTCCTGCCGAGCTGCGGATCAGCATGCCCAGCATGCTCCCGGTCAACAGGCACAGCAGGCTGCCCAGCACGATGTTCGCGCCCTCGGCGAGGGACACGTCCCACACCATGCTGGTGCCCGCGATCGCGGTCCCCACCACGTTGCCGACCGCTCCGACCGCGAGCGCGAACAGCATCGACGCGATCGCCACGCCGACTGAGCCGGCGACCTTGGCCATGATGACCCAGTTCCGGTGCGGCACCAGGGTGAACGTGGTGAGGCCGCTGCGCTGGCTCCACTCGCCAGTGATCGAGAGGATCGCGATCATCGGGAGGACAACCGTCATCGGGAACCCGATCGCCTTGGCGAAGGTGTAGTAGGTGAGGTCCGCGTCGGGCGCGAACGCGATGATCCCGATGGTGGTGAGCACAGCCACGATGACGATGCTCATCATGAGCCAGAAGCCGGACCGGGTGTCAAACATCTTGCGAAGCTCGACCTTGACGACCCGTGAGAGCCGCACCTGCTCGGCCGTTGTGCGTTCCTCGCGGGCGGGGTTGATGGTGATGGCGGTCATGCCGCTTTCCTTTCTCGCTGAGTGTCTGCGGTGAGCTGCAGGAATGTCTCTTCCAGCCCCCCGTCTGCTGAGCGCAGCTCGGTGAGAGCCACACCGTGGTCAAGAGCCGCCCGACCCACGCGCACGGAGTCGGCGTCGGTGCGCAAGGATCCCTCGTCGGTCACGCTCGTGGGGACGCCGTGCGCGTCCAGGGCCCGCTGGAGCGCGAACATGTCGGCCGCGCGGACGATGGTGCCCGATGCCCCCAGGAGCTGCGCCTTGGAGCCCTCGGCGACGATCCTGCCGTTGCCGATCATCACGATGTCGTCGGCGATCACCTCGACCTCGTGCAGCAGGTGCGAGGACAGCAGGACGGTGCCGCCCCGGTCTGCGTAGCCACGGAGCAGGTCGCGCATCCAGCGGATGCCGGCCGGGTCGAGTCCGTTGGCGGGCTCGTCGAGGATCAGCACGGCGGGGTCGCCGATCAGAGCGGTGGCGACACCGAGGCGCTGACGCATCCCGAGTGAGTAGTTGCCCACCCGGCGGTTCGCCTCGGTCTCGCTGAGGCTGACCAGCTCGAGGGTCTCGGCGACCCGGCGAGCCGGCAGTCCCATCATCCGCTGGGCGATGGTGAGGATCTCGCGACCCGTGCGCCCGGCGTGCTGGGCCGTGGCGTCGAGCATGACGCCGACCTCGACCCCGGGGTTGGGGATGTCCGCGAACTTGCGTCCGAGGACCGTGGCGCTTCCCGACGTGGGCGAGGTGAGACCCACCATCATCCGCATCGAGGTGGACTTGCCGGCCCCATTCGGACCGAGGAAACCGGTCACCCGGCCGCTTCGGGCCACGAAGCTGATGTCGTCGACGACCGTGTGGCGGCCGTACTTCTTGGTCAGGGAGTCGATGGTGATCATGGGCGAACGCTCCCGTGTGTCCATGCCCGCTCGTGATGGTTCATGGCGTTGCTCCTTGTGGTGGTTGACTTCATGTCTTCACGCTAGGTAGGGGCACACCCTCGGCGCGTCGTCGCGAGGTCGCGAGCGACTCCGACCAGCCGACGAACTTGTCGTCCTACTCAAGGAGGACCCTGCCCGCGCGCAGGGCAGGCCCGCGCAGGGCTGATCCGCGCAGGGCTGACCACCGCACAGGCCTGGCCCGCGCAGGGCTGACCACCGCGCAGGGCAGCGTCAACGAGCGCTATGGGGCCATTCCGGTGGTCGCGTCTCGGACGCGTCGAAGAGACCGGACTGGTAGGCGAGGACGATCGCCTGGGCACGGTCGCGCAGGCCGAGCTTCTGCAGCAGTCGGGTGACGTGCGTCTTGACCGTCGTGTCGCTGATGAAGAGCTCCCGTCCGATCTCCGCGTTGGAGAGACCCCGGGTGATGAGGCGGTAGACGTCCATCTCACGCGAGGTCAGGCTGTCCACCGCCCGTGGCGGGGCGTGCCTGTTGAGGCGGGTGAAGTGCTGGATGACGCGCTTGGTGACAGCGGGGGAGAGCAGGGCGTCCCCGGCCGCAATCGTCCGCACGGCGGCGATCAGCTGCTCCGGCGGGTCGTCCTTGAGCACGAAGCCACTCGCTCCGGCTCGGAGCGCCTCATAGACGTAGTCGTCGAGGTCGAAGGTCGTGAGGATGAGGATGCGCGCAGCCTTGTCGGCTGCCAGGATCCGTCGGGTCGCCTCGAGCCCGTCGAGCTCGGGCATCCGGATGTCCATGAGGATCACGTTCGGGTGGAACCGCGCGGCCTGGGCGACCGCCTCGATGCCGTTGCTCGCCTCCGCGACGACCTCCAGGTCAGGCTCGTCCGCCAGCAGCAGCCTGAACCCCGCGCGAACCATCGACTGGTCGTCCACGACGAGTACCCGGATGGTCATGAGCCAGCCCCGTTCAGGTCAGAGCCGTCCAGCGGGATGCGTGCATGCAGCACGAAGCCACCGGCGCGGGAGGCCCCGGCCGACATCTCTCCACCGTAGATCTTGACCCGCTCGCGGATCCCGACCAGGCCGTGACCGAGGCCGTTGTCCGTCGAGGCGCTCCCCGCGCCGTTGTCACGCACCTCGAGCTGAAGGTCGGTAGCGCCGTAGCGCACGTCGACCTCTGCCTGACTGGCGCCGGCGTGTTTGAGACTGTTGGTGAGGCCCTCCTGCACGATGCGGTATGCCGAGAGGTCGAGACCGGGGGGCAGGGCGACCGGCTCCCCGTGGATCTGCAGTCGCACGTCCAAGCCGGCCGCTCGCACGTCGGCAACGAGCGCGTCGATGTCATCCAGCCCTGGCTGGGGCAGGAGCGCCAGCTCGTCGCCCTCATGCCGCATCGCGTTCAGCAGACGGCGCATCTCTGCCAGAGCTGTGCGGCCCGCCTGCTCGACGTTCTTGAGCGTCTCCCGGTTCTCCGAGTCACTGTCCGGCATCCGGTGGCGGACGGCCCCCACCTGGAGCACCATCACGCTCACCGCGTGTGCCACGACGTCGTGCAGCTCGCGCGCGATCCGTGCCCGTTCCTCGGCCACGGCCACCCGGGCCGCCGCCTCTCGCTCCCGCTCGGCCCGCAGCGCGCGCTCCTCCGCGGCCTCGGTCTGCTCGGTGCGTTCCCGCAGCGCGAACCCGACGAGCCAGCCGATGCCGAACAGCGCCGGGGTGAAGACCAGGTCGCCAGCCGTGTGGTTGGGACTGTTGTAGATGACGATCACCGCTCCGCCCAGCGTGATCGCCAGGCCGACCCGTGCCTCGAGCTCGCGGCGCAGGTTGCCCAGCAACAAGGAGGCGCCCAGCCCGGCGAGTACGAGCCCGGTCTTGTTGACGATCAGCTGACCGTCCAGGAACGAGAGCGCCGCACTGAACAGCCACATCGCTGCGGGGGCGGCGAAAGGGAAGCGGCGTCGCGCGAGAAGGAAGAGGACGACGAGGGTGACGGCGATCGTCTCGAACCACAACATTGGCCCTGTCGGCCTGTCCGAGTCGCTCCGCGTAGCAGTGCCGACCGCGCTCGCAAGTGCCGCGGCGACGATGAGGATGTCGAGGCCGTACTTCGACACGGCGCGCCACGCTCTGCTCACCCGATCACGGTACTCAGCGCCGACGTCGCCACGCCTCCTCCCTAGGTAGGACTGCGGCTCGGCCCGCCGCCTGCGAGAATCTTGAAGCATTCCAGAAAATGGGGCATACTGCGCAGCGTGCCCACGACCTCGGACTTCGAGCGCATGCTGCGCGGAGCTCCGATGCGCGTGACCCGCCCGCGGCTGGCAGTCCTCGCCGCCGTGCATGCGCATCCGCACGCCGACACTGACTCGATCATCGGTGCCGTTCGCAGGGAGCTCCCTGCGGTGTCCCACCAGGCGGTCTACGACGTGCTGCGCGCGCTGACCGCTGCGGGTCTGGTGCGGCGCATCCAGCCGCCCGGCTCGGTGGCTCGCTACGAGTCACGGGTCGGGGACAACCACCACCACGTCGTATGCCGGTCGTGCGGTGCCATTGCCGACATCGACTGCGCCGTCGGCGCGGCTCCGTGCCTGACCGCGGACAACGACCAGGGCTTCTCGATCGACGAGGCCGAGGTCACCTACTGGGGCGTCTGTCCGCAGTGTGTCGCGGCGCCAGCAACCACCTGACCAAGAGAACTCAAGACCGAGAGACATCAAGACAGGAGATGACGCGACGTGTCTGACCGCGGCAGCGAGAGTGAAAACCCGGTAATCCCACCCCCCACGCCCAACCCCACTCGGCCGAGGACGAACCAGGACTGGTGGCCGAACCAGCTCAACCTGCAGGTCCTCAATCAGAACTCGCCGCGCACCAACCCACTGGGCGAGAAGTTCAGGTACGCGGAGCACTTCAAGGACCTCGACGTCGATGCGCTGAAGCGGGACGTCATCGAGGTCATGACCAC
>DASSJT010000068.1:0-3891 GCA_035691065.1 Dermatophilaceae bacterium | reverse complement strand
ACCGCGACGAAGGTGTGCGCCGCCTGCTCGCGCAGGCGCGGGTCGAGGCGGCCGGGTACGGCGCGCTCGAGGACGGTCTCGGTGAGCTCGACCAGGGCCTGCCGGAGCCGGCGCAGGTACTCGCGCACCTCGCGGTGGGTGCTGCCCTCGCGGAAGACGATGCGCCGGAGCACCAGGGACTCGTGCTGGCCCAGGCCGAGGCGCTTGTCGAGCCGGAGCAGCGAGCGTGCGGGGTCGCCGAGGCGTACGACGTCGTGCAGGTCGCACGGTGGGAGGGCGGGCAGACGTTCCTGCAGCAGGGTGAGCAGCAGGTCGATCTTGCGGGGGAAGTAGTAGAAGACCAGACCCTTCGGCACTCCGGCCTCGTTGGCGATCTGCGCCGTGGGGGTCGCGTCGAACCCGTGCTCGGCGATCAGGCCCTCTGCTGCGTCGAGGATCCGGGTACGTCGGTCGTCGGTCACCTGGTCCTCTGCCTCCTCACGGGTCGATGCGTGCGGCGACGGAACGGTTCGGCGGGTCCGGACCCGCCGAACCGGGTTGGTGCGCCGCCGTCAGGTCGAGGGTGCGTGGTGCAGCCGGCGCTGGACCTCCGGCGTGGCCCACAGACCCATCACGACGTTGATGACACCGACCGCCCAGGCCGTGTAGGCCATGGCGTTCAGGTCGGTGAACCCCATCACCCACGGGGCGAGGATGAACAGCACGCCCAGCACCGCGTGGACGTACTCCGAGATCCGGTCCTCCGGCCTGGCCAGAGCCCAGAGCGACACCAGCGCGGTCACGACACCCAGGCCCACCATGGTCCAGGTCGTTCTCGTGTCGGTCTCGGTCCAGATCGGGGCCAGAGCGGCGTAGGCGCCGGCGACCAGGGCTACCCAGTCCTGCCAGCGCGTCCATCTCTGCATGGTTTCTCCCTTCCTCCGAGGACGCGGTGAGTGCGTTCCACCACCAGCGTAGTTTGATTGACCGCCCGGTCAAGACCTGTGACGTGATTCAGGCCTGCGGACGCCTGACCCCGGGTTTGTGGACTTCCGCCCCTGTCCGGACCCGGGTGGCGCGGCGAAGACTCGGTCCGGAGGGACGTTCCAGGCGGAACGTCGAAGCACGGACAGAGGAGCCGATGAGCAACCCGGGTCTCACCTTCCTCGGTGCCACCGGCACCGTGACCGGCAGCCGGTTCCTGGTGGAGGCGGCGGGCACGGTCGTCCTCGTCGACGCCGGCCTCTACCAGGGCTCCCGCGAACTGCGCCGCCGCAACTGGGACGGCTTCCCGGTCAACCCGGCGGTGATCGACCGCGTCGTCCTCACCCACGCACACCTCGACCACTGCGGCTACCTGCCGAAGCTGGTCCGGGACGGATTCCGTGGACGGATCGTCTGCACTCCCGAAACCGCCCAGCTGGCCGAGGTCGTCCTCCGGGACAGCGCGCACCTCCAGGAGGAGGACGCGGCCTACGCGAACGAGACCGGCTACTCCAAGCACCGACCCGCCCTGCCGCTGTACGACACGACCGACGTCATCAAGGCGCTGCCCCTGTTCGATCCGGTCGACTACGAGCAGCCGGTCTCTTGTACGCCGCGGATCACCGCCCGGCTGCTGCCGGCGGGCCACATCCTGGGCTCCGCCACGGTCCACCTCGACGTCGACGGCGCCCAGCTGCACATGAGCGGCGATCTCGGGCGGCCGTTCCACCCGCTGCTGCGACCCCCCGCCGACCCGCCCGCGGCAGGCGCGCTGGTGGTGGAGTCGACGTACGGCGACCGGACTCACCCGGAGCCCGACGACACGGTGCTGGCCGACGCGGTGCGCCGCACCATCGGGCGCGGTGGCTCGGTGCTGATCCCGGCGTTCGCGGTCGATCGCACCGAGCTGGTGCTCCTGCGCCTGCGCGCACTGCGCGAGGAGGGCACGATCCCCGACGTCCCGGTCTACGTCGACAGCCCGATGGCTCTGAGGACCCTGGACATCTACCGGAGGGCCACCCGTCGGCCCGGAAGTGGCATGCGACCCGGAGCCAACCCCGCGCTGTTCGATCCCGGAGACCTGCACATGGTGCAGGACGCCTCGGGTTCCGCACGGATCAACGCTCCGGCACGACCGTGCGTGATCGTGTCCGCGTCGGGGATGGCGTCCGGAGGACGAGTCGTCCACCACCTCCGGCACCAGCTGCCCGACCCCCGCAACACGGTGATCCTGACCGGCTTCCAGGCGGACGGCACGCGCGGCCAGCAGCTGCGCGACGGCGCCCGCACCCTGAAGATGCACGGCGGGTACGTCCCGGTCCGGGCCGAGGTGGTCCTGGACAGCACGTTCTCGGTGCACGCCGATGCCGACGAGCTCGTCGGCTGGATCTCGCGGGCCGACAGCCCGCCCGACGTGGTGTACGTCGTTCACGGCGAGGCCGAGCCATCCGCGCACCTGGCGCGGCGGATAGCACGAGAGCTCGACGTCTGCGCCGTCGTTCCACGTCTCGGTGAGCGCGTGCTGCTCCGCTGAGACATCGCTCCCGAGCCGTGGCGCTGAGGACGAGCGTCCCAGGGAAACCGGGCTGATCGACCCTGTCGGGTGCGGGCGCCCGATGGCAGCGTGGTGGATGACCGTTCCCACACGGAGGTGTGCCATGCCCGGCGACTCGTCCTCGCTCGAGGAGCTCCTGCAGAGGGCCATCGGAGACGGTGTGATCACGACCGCGCAGGCGGAGATCATGCGCGGGTACGCCGAGGAGGGTCGTTCGGCGGCAGTGGCCGCGCGCCGTGGCGTGGTGGGGGAGGCCCTGGGCTTTCTCGGCGGTGCGGTCCTCCTGGCGGGAGCAGTCCTCGTCGCGGCGCGGTACTGGAGCGACCTCGGCACCGCATGGCGTCTGGCGGTGCTCGGCGCGGCCACCCTCACCCTCCTGCTCGCTGGTGCTGCGACGAGGACGACGTCCTTGGTGGGGGTCCGACTTCGGTCGGTTCTCTGGGTCGTCTCCCTGGCCACTTTCGGGGGACTCCTCACGGTGCTCACCGATCGGGTCCTCGACGTGCATGGACGCGGTGCGCCCCTGGTCGTCGCAGGTGGCTGCGCGGTGTTTGCGTCGTTGCTCTGGTTGCTCTCGCGCCTGGTCCTGCAGCAGGTGGCGATGATGGTCGCCTGGGCAGCTGCTGCCGCAGCGGCGACCCATCGTGTCTTCGACAGCCCGAACCTGCCGGGCCTGGCTGCCTGGGGCGTCGGCGTCGTCTGGGTCGTCCTGGGGGCGACCGGGGTGCTGACGCCGCGGTGGGTGGCGGTCGTCCTCGGCTCGGCCACCGCGATCGTCGGGGCCATGTTCACCGCAGGCACCGACGCCGGGATGATCCTGACCCTGGCGACAATCGTCGTCGTGATCGCGACGTCCGTGGTGATGCGCGACCTGGCGCTGCTGGTCGTGGGTGCCGTGGGCGCCCTGTTCAACCTCCCGGCCGCGGTGTCGACGTGGTTCCCGGACTCCGTGGTGGCCGCATTCGCGCTCCTGGTGGTCGGCGCGCTCCTGGTCGTCGCCTCGGTCGTGGTCGTCGCGCGCGACGGCCGCGACCTTCGCACCTGGTGGGACCGCGGCGGCCCGCGCGAGGGCGAAGGGGACCAGGGGGCCGGCGTCGCGGTGCCGACGGGTCCACTCCCGCACTGAGCGAGAGGTCGGGGCTCCGCAACGCCCCCGCTCGTGCCCCGGAGCCACCAGCCCGGTAGACAGGACGACATGTCTCCCTCCGCACGCCCTCCCTTCCACCTGGCGATCCCGGTGCACGACATCGAGGCGGCCCGGCACTTCTACGGCGATGTGCTGGGGTTCGGCCGCGGCCGCTCGGACACCCGCTGGACGGACTGGAACGTCGAGGGGCACCAGGTGGTCACGCACCAGGTCGACGACCACCGCA
>DASSJT010000067.1:0-6744 GCA_035691065.1 Dermatophilaceae bacterium | reverse complement strand
GCGCTGGTGCCGATCCCGAGCGCCTCGACCACCCGTTGGCCCATCTCGCGCAGCTGCTGGTAGTCCCCCACCGACTCGACCCGGTTGGTGGAGACGAACTGCGGGGAGATCCAGCGGGTCCGCATCGCCTCGAGCACGTTGGGGAAGTAGTGGCACACGAAGTCGGCCGCGGCCCCACCGTCGATCGACAAGGTGTCGTAGAACCCCTCGTGCCCCTCGACGAACTCCTCCACGGCGATCGAGTCGACACCCTTGGCACCGAACGACCCCAGCACCTGGGCGAGCTGGCCGTCGTCGTCCACGCGTGTGGTGTCTGCCGCCCCGGCACCGCTCCGTGGCTTGAGGATCAGCGGGTACCCCACCGCCTTCGCGAACTGCTGGACCTGCTCGGCGTTGTCGGCCGCGGTCGACGCGGCCGTCGGCACACCGGCAGCACGCAGCGCGTCCTTCATCGACGGCTTGTCGCGGCACAGGTAGGCCGTACGCACGGACGTCCCGGGGATGGTGCAGGCCTCACGAACCTGGGCGACGGACAGGATGTGCGCCTCGATCGTGGACTCCAGACGGTCCACCCAGGCCCGGTCCTGCACCCATCTCACGGCGCTGGTCATCGCACCCACGTCGGTCACGTTGGGCACCTGGTGGTAGTGCCGCATCCAGCCCCGCAGCTCGTCGTCGAGGGCCTCCTGCGGCGACTCGCCGATGCCGATCACCTCCGCACCGACCGAGGCCAGCGCACGGACGAACTCGCGCTGGTTCCTGGGAAAGGACGGTTCCACGAACACCACGCGCACGCCCCACATGCTAGCGGGGCACCAGATCCGGGGAACGACGCCGGTGACCTCACGACCTGTCGGTGGTGCCGTGCCCGACACTAGGGTGCGGTTCATGGTCGCCGCAGCCTTCGTCGCCCCGTATCTCCTGGAAGCAACGGCCCGGTTCGTCGCCGACGCTGCCGCCCTCCCGGACGTGCGGTTGGGGCTGATCACCTGCGACCCGCTCGAGAACGTCCCACCCATCCTGCGCGAGCGCCTGTCCGGGCACTGGCGCGTCGAGAACGCCCTCGATCCCCGGCAGATCGCCGAGGCGGTGAGCGGGCTCGGTCGCCAGATGGGCCAGGTCGAGCGCCTTGTGGGCGCACTCGAACAGCTCCAGGTGCCGCTCGCCCAGGTGCGGGAGGCGATGGGAATCGAAGGGATGGACGAGCGGACCGCCCACAACGTCCGCGACAAGTCGCAGATGAAGAAGGTGCTCCGGGAGGCCGGTGTGCCCTGTGCGGCGCACGCCTTGGTCACCTGTGCTGCCGAGGCGACCGGTTTCGCGCGGGAGGTCGGTTTCCCCTTGGTCGCCAAGCCTCCCGCAGGAGCCGGCTCGCAGGGGACCTACCGCCTCGACGATGCCGAGTCGCTGGAGGGCTGGCTCCACGCCGTGCGGCCCAATGTCGAGGAACCGGCACTCCTCGAGGAGTTCCTCCTCGGCGAGGAGCACACCTTCGACAGCGTCACGCTCGGTGGCCGGACCGTGTGGTCCTCGATCGCCGACTACCAACCGCCGCCGTTGGAGGTCCTCCGCAATCCCTGGATCCAGTGGACGGTGATGCTCCCCCGCGACATCTCCGGACCCGAGTACGCCGGCATCCACGAGATCGGCCCGGCCGCGCTGCGTGCTCTCGGGATCCGTGACGCGCTCACCCACATGGAGTGGTTCCGTCGACCGGACGGCTCCGTGGCCGTGTCGGAGGTCGCGGCGCGGCCGCCCGGGGCGCAGCTGACCTCCATGCACGGCTACTCCCACGACTTCGACCTCTTCCAGGCCTGGGCCGAGCTCGTGGTGCTCGACCGGTTCGACCCGCCCCAGCGTCGTTACGCCAGCGGCACGGCGTACCTGCGCGGCATGGGCAAGGGACGGGTGCGCACCGTCCACGGTCTCGAGGAGCTGCAGCACCGCCTCGGTCACCTCGTGATGGAGTCGCGGTTGCCCGAGCCCGGTCAGCCATCGGCTTCCGACTACCTGGGAGAGGGCTTCATCATGGTCCGCGACCCCGAGACCGACGTGGTGCGTGAGGCGCTCCGACTGATCGTCGGCACGGCCCGGGTCGAGCTGGTGGAGACCCTGTGAACGGGAGCGGCAAGAACGTCGTGATGCTCTCTCCGGGCTACCCGATCGAGATGAGCTACTTCACGCGGGGGCTTGCCGCAGTGGGTGCGACCGTGATCGGGGTCGGCGACCAGCCCCCACACGCCGTACCCGAGGTCGCACGCCACGCGCTGGCCCACTACGAGCACGTCTCGCTTTCCGACGAGGGCGCGGTGCTGGCTGCTCTGCACGGTCTCGCGAGGCACGTACGGATCGACCAGGTGGAGTGCCTCTGGGAGCCGTACATGCTTCTCGCGGCACGGATCCGCGAGGTGTTCGGGCTGTCCGGGATGACCGTCCAGGAGACGGTGCCGTTCCGCGACAAGGAGGAGATGAAGCGCCGACTGGACGCCGCCGGCATCCGCACCCCCTGGCACGTCCGCGCGACGAGCGTTGCGCAGATCTGGGAGGCCGCCGAGCAGATCGGCTACCCCCTGATCGTGAAGCCGATCGCCGGCGCCGGCTCGGCCGACACCTACCGCGTGGACTCCGCCACCGAGCTCGCCGAGGTGCTGCCGATGCTGCGCCATGTGCCGGAGGTCAGCGTGGAGGAGTTCGTCGATGCCGAGGAGTTCACCCACGACACCGTGTGCGCGAACGGAAGGATCCTCTTCGAGCACGTCCTGTGGTACCGCCCGCGTCCGTTGCAGATGCGCATGCACGAGTGGGTCAGCCCCGTGGCGATCTCCTTCCGCGACTTGGAGGTGCCCCACCTCCGCGGCGGCCGGGAGATGGGCCGGAAGGTGCTGGCGGCACTCGGGTTCGAGACCGGTTTCACGCATCTCGAGTGGTACCGCAAGGAGGACGGTGAGGTGGTCTTCGGCGAGATCGCTGCCCGGCCACCGGGAGTGCGGGTCGTGGACATGATGAACTTCAACACCGATGGCGACCTGTACGTCGGGTGGGCGGAGGCGGTCGTCAACGGCCGGATGCCTGACCTGAACCATCACTACAACGTCGGCATGATCACCAAGCGCGCACGTGGCTCCGGCCGGATCACCGGCATCTCCGGGATGGACCAGCTGATGGCGGAGTACGGGTCGAACGTGGTGCTCGTCGACCTGCTCCCGATCGGTGCCCCACGGCGCGACTGGCGCGCCAGCACCGTCGGTGACGGCATCTTGATGGTCAGGCACCGCGAGCTCCAGCGGGTGATCGAGATGACCGAACGGTTCGCCGGCGACCTGCAGCTGCACGCCGGATGACCCGCACCGCGGAACAGGTCCGCGATGTCATTGCGTCTGTCCTGCCCATGGTGCGGGCGGACCTGGAGCGTCTCGTCCGCATCCCGTCGGTCTCCTCTGACGAGTCCGCCCGACCACACCTGCAGGCGAGCGCGGAGGAGGTGGCCCGGCAGCTCGGCGATGCCGGGTTGACCGACGTCACCATCACAAACGCAGACGGTGGCCTTCCGGCGGTGATCGGCTTTCGGCCGGGCGTTCTCGGTGCCCCCACGGTGCTGCTGTACGCCCATCACGACGTCCAGCCCGTCGGAGACCTCGGCGGGTGGGACAGCGAGCCGTTCGAGCCGCTCGAGCGCGACGGTCGGCTCTACGGACGCGGCGCGGCCGACGACAAGGCCGGGATCGCGGTCCACTGCGCTGCGGTGCGCGCACTCGGCGCGGACCCGGGGGTGTCGGTCGTCGTGCTCGTCGACGGCGAGGAGGAGATCGGGTCCCCGACGCTGCCGAGCCTGCTCCGCGAGCACCGGGAGCGACTGGACGCCGACGTCCTGGTACTCGCCGACTCCACGAACTGGAGAGTCGGCGTACCCGCCCTGACCACCTCGCTGCGCGGCGGGGTCAACGTCGTGGTGGAGGTACGCACGTTGCGTCACGCGCTGCACAACGGCGTCTACGGCGGACCGACCCCGGACGCACTCACGACGCTGGCACGGCTGCTCGCCACCTGCCACACCGACGCCGGGGACGTGGCCGTCGAGGGCCTGGTGCGTGGGACCGCCGACCCGCTGGACCTGACCGACGCGCAGTTCCGCGAGGACGCGGGCGTCCTCGACGGGGTCGCGCTGCTCGGCAGTGGCTCCCTGACCTCGCGGCTCTGGAGGGCCCCTGCGCTGTCCGTCGTCGCGATCGACGCGCCCGCGGTCGACGACGCCGGCCTGCTCCTGGTGCCCTGGGCGCGGGCCAAGCTGACGCTCCGGATCGCCCCGGGCGACGACCCGGTGGCAGCCAGCGAGGCCCTTGTCGCGCACCTGCACACGCACGCCCCCTGGGGCGCCGAGGTCACGGTGAGTGCCGGGCGGCCGGTGTCGCCGTACGCAGCAGAGACCACGGGCCCTGCCTACGCAGCCGCGAGGGCGGCGTACACCGAAGCCTTCGGTGCACCGGTCGTCGAGATCGGGGTCGGCGGGTCCATCAGCTTCGTGGCACCGTTCGCTGCAGCGTTCCCCGATGCGGAGATCCTGGTCACCGGGGTCGAGGACCCCGACACCCGCGCCCACGGCCCGAACGAGAGCCTCCACCTGGACGACTTCTCCTCAGCCTGCCTGGCCGAGGCGCTGTTCCTCGAGCGCCTCGGCGCGGTCGTGAGCGGCTAGCAGAGCTCCTCGAGGTACTGCGGCAGCATCCGCCACCACGTCGGCCAGTCGTGAATGGTGTCCGGACCCCAGGAGTCGACACGGTTCGGCACGCCCTTGCTCCCGAGCACGTCCGCGAGGGCCCAGGACTCGCCGATGTCCTCGTGCGCGCCCTCGCCACTGGCCAGGATCACGCGACGTTGCTGCAGGGCGTGGAGGTCTTCTCCGTCGAGGCCGGGGACGAAGTCGATCGGGGATGCGAAGTAGAGGTCCTCCGACCAGCGGTCCTCGAGGAACCGCCGGAGCCGGTAGGTGCCACTCATCCCGATCGCCGCCTCGAACGTGTCGGGGAACCGGCACAGCAACGCGACCGCGTTGAAGGCACCGATGGACGCGCCCGCCGTCACGATCCTCTGGTCGGAGCCGCCCATGTCGGCACGAATGGCCGGAACCAGCTCATGGCGCACGGCGTGGTGGAACTGGTTGAGCAGCCACATCCGGTACTCCGGGCTCCCGGTGAAGGTCGCGAGCGCCCTGCCGGCCACGGAGTCACAGGAGTAGATCTTCACGCGACCGGCCTCGAGCAGTCCGGCGCAGGCGTCCACGAGGTGGTTGCGTTCGATCTCCTGGGCGTCGCCGCCGGCGGTCGGAAACACCAGCACCGGTACACCGAAGTGGCCCCATCGTGCCACCGTGAACTGCTGGTGCATCCGCTCCGAGAACCAGCCATCGACAGTCTTCACATGGTCATCGTGGACATCCGGCTATCGCTACGGCAAGGTCGAGGCGAAACCCGGCCGGAGGCCCCGGGCGGGTCGGAGAGGGAGGATGCGAGTGAGCAGTCACCTGATCGGACTGCTGCTCGGAGCCGAGGAGGACTGGCCACGGGCCTTCGAGACCATCCAGCGGATGGTCGGGCCGGTGACCTACGGCGGCGCCGAGCACACCGTCACCAGCGAGCGGTTGACGATCGAGCCGTTCCGGCTCGACGACCCGGTGCGGACACCGCTGGTCATCGACCGGCTGGCCCACTGGTACTACCACCCCCGTGAGTGGCTGAAGAAGGCATCCCTGGTCAACGGCACCTACCTGCTCAACAGTCCCTTCACCTTCCAGTCGATGGAGAAGCACAGCGCCTACTGCGCGATGGTGCGCCTGGGCCTCAAGGTGCCGCCCACCACCCTGGTGCCCTACAAGCACCCCGTGGACAACGTCCGGTGGGCCTACACCGCCGACAAGTACAACCAGCCCTTCGACCTCGACCGGATCGCGGAGGAGCTGGGCTACCCGCTCTACATGAAACCGTTCGACGGAGGCGGCTGGCGTGGCGTCTCCCGCATCGGGGACCGCGGGGACCTGCACCGCGCGTACGACGAGTCGGGCGAGATGCTCATGCATCTCCAGGCGACCATCGACTTCGAACACTTCGCCCGCGCCCTGTCCATCGGGCCCGAGACCATGGTCATGGACTTCCGGCCCGAGCAGCCGATGCACAACCGCTACGCCGTGAGCCACGACTTCCTCTCCGAGGAGGCCGGGTGGCAGGCCGCCGCGGTCAGCCGCATCGTCAACGCGTTCTTCCACTGGGAGTTCAACTCGGCCGAGATGCTGGTCGTCGGCGACGAGGTCTACCCGATCGACTACGCCAACGCGTGCCCGGACGTGGCGCTGACCTCGCTGCACTACTACTTCCCGTGGGCGATCAAGGCCCTGGTGAGATGGTCGACGTACTGCGTCGTGACCGGGCGCAAGTCCAACGTCGACCTCGAGACGGCGCGCTACTTCGCCATCGCCGACGACCCGGGACCGTCCTACGAGGAGAAGATGAGGGCCTACCTGGCGCTCGCCGACGAGCACCTCGACAGCCACCGGTACTGGGAATGGTGTGCCGAACACCTGCCGCACCTCGACGAGCAGGTGTGGGACTGGGTGTCCTCCGACGACTTCGACCGGTTGCTGCGACAGACCGTGCAGGCGACCTACCCGGCCCACGAGCAGGACGAGTTCGTCGCCCACTTCAGGGGGCTCATCGACATGTGGATCACCGACAACGCCGCCACGTGACCGACCTC
>DASSJT010000066.1:0-2451 GCA_035691065.1 Dermatophilaceae bacterium | reverse complement strand
ACCAGTCGAGCCGCCATCCCGTCGCCGGAGGCGAGGACGGACTGGCCGGTCGCGGCAATCGACTCCCGCAAGACCTTGTCCAGGATCGGACCGGGGGGCCCGAACCCCCGCGGCACCACCGGCATACGGCCATTGCCCAAGGACAGGTCAAGCCACCCCGCCACCGGATCGACCCCCACGACCCTGCCCACGTTGTCGTGGCTGTCGACATCGGTGACGTACTTGTCCCGGGAAACTTTGCAGTCCTGCGGGGGGAAGGCGTATCGCCACACCGTCGAGCGGGCGACGCTCCCTTGCCGCTGCGGCGCCTCGGGCGCGCCGACCGCCGTGGGGTCGTCGACCAGCTCGGCAGTGTCGAGGTCTGCGTAGCGGAAGAAGTCCCACCACCCGGGGCGTGCCTCGCGACGGTGCCAGCCCACGCACCCGGCGAGAAGCTCGTGACCCGCCTCGACAAGCCTTTCGGCAAGCTGGGTCTCGGCGCGCTCCTCATCGGAGATCTCCTTCAGCTCCGGAGGCACCGGCCGGCTCAGCGTGTGACCCGCCGCGGCCAGCTCAGCGCGGCGCTCCTCCAGCCACGCATGCAGGTCGTGGGTGGAGCGGACGTCGTCCTGGTTGTAGGACGCAATGGCCCGGAGGATCGCCGGGTCGCGCTCGACCAGCCACCGCTCGTACTCGACCACGGAGGTCATGGCATCGGCCACATCGGCGTCGTGGGAGCGAGTTTGGCCCCAGTAGAGGTCCTCGAGCTTCTTGATCGAGTAGGAGCCCTTGCTGATGCGCACGCCCTGTCTCACCACGGCATACAGGTCAACGAGCCGCTCGCCGCGAAGGAGCTGGTCGAGCTCGGCCTCCCTCGTGCCGTGGTGACCCGTGAGGCGCTGCAGCGCCGTCCGCTCGTAGGCGGCGTAGTGGTAGATGTGCATACCGGGATCGGCCGCCCAGCGGCGCATCAGCTCATCGACGAGGTCCTCGGTGAGCTGCTTCTCCTCTCCGGCGCTGTGGGCCCAGAAAGACGTGAAGGTCCCGCTGCGGTCCCACAGGCCAGCGAGGTACTCGCGTCCGCGGCCGTCCTCCGCCCACGGGTCTCCCTCGAAGTCGAGGTAGACGTCCCCGGGACTCGGCTCCGGCAGCCGCTGGAGTCCCCGGGCGGACTCGGGCGGCAGCAGGCGATAGGCGGGCCTGCCGGTGCGCCGCTCCTCAACCTGCAGCTGCGCCTGCTGGTGGACGCGGGCCGCCGTCGTCGGACTGAGGATGGCGGCGACCTCTTCGAGCCGTGCGTCGGCCAGCTGCTCCACTGTGTGGATTCCGCTGTCGCGCAGCGCCTCTCGCAGGTGACCCCGCATGCCGGCGACGAGGACCAGGTCATCGTTGGCCTCCCACTCCGCCTCGCAGCGGGCCTGCCAGCGGCACTGGGAGCACTGCTGGCTCGGCACTGCCTCGGTCGGGACCGGGTGGCTGATGGCCTGCTGCAGGGCTGCGCGGCGGCGTCGAGCATAGGGGGCGACGTCGAGGAGCCGCCAAGGGTGCTCCTTCTTGTCGCCGGTGACCACGACGAGGTATGCCGGCGGGGCGCCCTGCAGCTGCTCCAGCCGCTCCGCGTAGGTCGCCATCTGCAGCAGGGCGGGCACCTTGAGGCGCCGGGCCAGCTTGGTGTCGGCGATGTCGTAGGACCACTCCCCCAGCCCTGAGGGGCGTGGGGTCTTGACGAGGAAGTCGGCATGGCCGATCCATGCGCCGTCAAAGAGCGTGGCCTGGTAGACCACGTCGACCCCCGCTCGCATGCCCTCGAGCGTGGCCGCCTCCGCTGCCAGGCGGTCGTTGCCGAAGCCCTCGATCTCGACGATGCGCAGGCCCCGGTCGCGAAGGGCCTGCAGGTAGTCGCGCTCGTGGGTCAGGCCCTTGGCGAACACCAGGTTGAGGGCGTCGTCTGGCGCCTTGGCGCCGAGGGAGGCCGCCGGCGACTCGAGCGCCTGGAGGTCGAGGGTCGTGATGTGGGCGCACGCGACGTGCTTGGTGAGGTCTGTCGGGCTGAGGACCACCCGGCCGTCGATGCGCTGCATGGGTCGATCGTGTCACCGCGCTCCGACAGCCCGGTGCTGCCCCGCCGGGGCAGCTCTCGCGGTGGCCTCAGCTGCCGTAGAGCCGCGCCGTCGCCGTCTTCACCGTCAGCGGTACGGGCGCTCCCGCGATCGTGACGTTTCCCGGGATGTCGAGCCACGGCCCGCCACCCACGCGGAACTGTCCTGTGTAGACGGCCTGCGCGTAGACCTCGAACGTGCCCGCCTGACGGTAGGTCTTGACGACGTCGCCGCTTGGGTACGGGCCGCCCGTGCTCGTGGTGGGGCCGAAGGTCGTCCCGTCCCCGAAGTGGTAGGTGATGGACTTGAGCGACGGCCGGATGTCGACGCGGAAGCCGAGCATCCGACCTGGGTCAACGGCGTCGACCTCGCC
>DASSJT010000065.1:0-18944 GCA_035691065.1 Dermatophilaceae bacterium | reverse complement strand
CGGCTCGCCACCCCCGAAGGGCTCGTCCGGCCCGACGTTGGCGAGGACGTAGTTGCCTACGGGCACGTTGGTGAGGTCCACGATCAGGTCGGCCCGCTCCGCGAGCCCCATCAGGAGCCGGTTGTTGTTGTTGGCGGTCAGGTTGACCGGTGCGGCGAGGAAGCCACCTTCGTTGCCGATGTCCCAGACCTCCACGCCGGGGATCTGGCTGAAGTCCAGGATCAGGAAGCGGGACTGGCAGCCGTTGAGGAACCGGAAGCGGTAGCGCCGCTGCTCCACGTTGTGGAACGGCCATGTGTTGCCGTTGACCATGATCGTGTTGCCGAAGAACTCCGGGTTCCAGATGGGTGAGAACTCTCCGTCTGGAGCACCGATGTAGGGAGAGACGATCCCGTCGAAGAACACGCGCGAGTCCGGGTAGAACAGCGACCCGTCGGTGTTGAAAGCCCGGTCCTGGATGGCAATCGGAATCTCGTAGTAGGTCTTGTTGGGCGGGAACTTGTCCCCCTCCCTCGGCGCCGGCCCGGGAAGCACCGCCGTGGTGCCGGTCCGCGAGTCCAGCACCGCCTTGTCGCCGTCGGGGCCGCCGCGGATGATGTAGAACCCGGCCGGGCCGGCATACACGTTGAGGCGGGTCATGCCCAGGGTGTGGTCGTGGTACCACTTGGTTGCCGCACGGTCCGGGTTCGGATACTGGAAGATCGCGAACCCCTGACCCCAGGTGACACCGTAGTTGGTCGCGGCCTTGCCCTTGAAGAAGTCGTACCACGTGCCTTCGTGGGCGTAGCTGTCCGGAATGTTGGTGGCTGCGGGGAGGTACCACGCCTCGGCGTAGCCGTCGCTGTCGTCACCGACCCCGACGGCGCCATGCACGTGGGTGACGAGCGGAACCGGGCCGGTGTAGCGCTCTGGGGTCGTGTCGAACGTGGGCCGGGTGTCGCGGCCGCCTGTACCACCTGGCGGGTTGGCCCAGTGCAGGGTGGGGTCGACGGGCAAGAGATGCGACAGGTAGCCGCCGTTGTCATCGACCAGGTCGTTGATCCACTTCACGCGCACCGGCCGGTTATGCGTGGCCTCGATCGTCAGTGAGGGAGCGTGGTGGATGGTGACGGCCTTCTTGTTCTGCGCCGCAACGGGACCGTAGCCCCACACCGTCGTTTCTGGGAACCCTGGCGGCAGGATCTGCTCCGTCAGCTGCTGCACCGAGATCTCGTAGTAGTCGGCCGGCTTGCCACCCGGCAGCGTGATCGTTGCTGCCCGCGGCATGACCGGCGGGACGAGCAAGGCTGTCTGGTACTTGGGGATGTCCGAAGGGCTCAGGGTGCCGCCGGGTAACACGTCGGCAAGCGCCACTTTTGTGCCGCCGGGCAGGTAGGCGTAGAGCACGAACCCGACCCCGGCTCCACCCGCTGCCCTGATGAACGTCCGCCGACTGATCATCCTGCGCCCATCGCTGCGTTGCGCCATTGCAACCACCCCTACATGCCGGCTGCCCGAGCAGCTCCGTGCCCCCAGACCGCTCCATGGAGACGTTTCAAGTCTGGCACCAGGCAGGGGTGGTTGTGGGCGGTTTGTCGGAATTAAGGCAAGGCTTGCCTCAGGCCGCTGGTCGCGCCGGCTCGGGCACCACGGCCGGCTGAGGTGAGCCTGTCGCGTGTGGCTGGACGGGCAGGCGCAGCCGCCGGAGCGCCAAGGCGTTGACGGCCACGATCACGCTGGATCCGGACATCGACAGGGCGGCGACCTCGGGCCGCAGCACGAGACCCAAGGCGGGCTCGAACACCCCCGCGGCGATCGGCAGGGCGATCACGTTGTAGCCCACGGCCCAGCTCAGGTTCTGGCGCATCTTGCGCAGCGTCCCGCGACCGATCCGCAGCGCGATGGGCACGTCGAGCGGGTCGGACCGCATCAGCACGACGTCCGCCGTCTCGATCGCGACGTCGGTGCCGGCACCGATCGCGACGCCCAGGTCGGCCTGTGCGAGGGCCGGGGCGTCGTTGACCCCGTCGCCGACCATCGCCACGCGCCGGCCAGCCGCCTGTAGCTCGGCCACCTTGGCCGCCTTGTCGCCGGGCAGCACCTCGGCGATCACCGTGTCGATTCCGAGCTGACCGGCGATCCGCTCGGCCGTCGCCTGGTTGTCGCCGCTGAGCATGACGACCTGGACAGCCAGCTCGTGCAGCGCCCGGATCGCCTCAGCCGAGGTTTCCCGGACGGCATCCGCGAGGGCGATGAGCCCGGCGCCCCGGCCGTCGATCCCGACCAGGACCGCGGTGCGGCCGCTTGCCGCGAGCTCGTCGCGTCGCGCCACCAGGGAGGCGATGTCGACGCCCTGCTCGGCCATCAGCTTCCGGTTGCCCACCACGACCTCGTGGCCGTCGACGGTGCCGACCGCCCCGTGTCCGGCGACGTTCCGGAAGCCAGACGTCCGCTGGGGCACCACGCCGCGCTCACCGGCATACCGCACGATCGCACCGGCGAGCGGGTGCTCCGACTCCGCCTCCACGGCGGCCACGAGCCGCAGGAAGTCCCCCTCCTCCAGCCCGTCCGGGACGACGTCGGTCACCTCCGGCTCCCCCTTGGTGAGCGTGCCCGTCTTGTCGAGCACGACGGTGTCGACCCGGGCCGAGGCCTCGAGCGCCGTCGCGTTCTTGAACAGCACGCCCCGCCGCGCGCGCAGCCCGGTGCCGACCATGATCGCGGTCGGGGTCGCGAGCCCGAGGGCGTCGGGGCAGGTGATGACGACGACGGTGATGGCGAACAGTAGGGCCGCCTGGACGGTCGAACCGGTCAGGAGCCACACCAGGAAGGTCCCGAGCCCACCCACGAGGGCCACCAGGACCAGCCAGAAGGCCGCGCGGTCAGCCAGCCGCTGACCCGGGGCCTTGGAGTTCTGGGCCTCCTGGACCAGCGCCACGATCTGGGCCAGGGCCGTGTCGGACCCCACCTTCGTGGCCCGCACCCGGAGGGTGCCGCTCGCGTTGATCGAGGCGCCGATGACCTCCGAGCCCGGCGACTTCGCCACCGGCAGGCTCTCGCCCGTGACCATCGACTCGTCGACCTCGGACTCGCCTTCCTCGACCCTGCCGTCGACCGGGACCTTCCCGCCCGGCCGGATGAGCACGAGATCGCCCACGACGACCTCGGCAGTCGGCACCTCCACCTCCGCACCATCGCGCAGCACGGTCGCCATCGGCGGCGCGAGGTCGATCAGCGCCCGGATCGCGTCGTTGGCACCTCCGCGCGCCCGCATCTCGAACCAGTGGCCGAGCAGGACGAACGTCGTGAGCATCGCGGCGGCCTCGTAGAAGACGTCGCCCCCGCCCGTCAGGGTCACCCCCACGCTGTAGAGCCAGCCGGCGCCGACGGCGACGGCGACCAGCACCATCATGTCGAGGGTGCGGTTGCGCAGGGCCCGGTAGGCGCCGTCGAAGAAGATCCAGGCCGAGTAGAAGACGACCGGCAGGCTGAGGATGAGCGCGAACACGTCGTCGCGCAGCCCGAACGGCGCAGCGGCGGTGAAGCCCAGCATGCCGCGGCCCATGGGCGACCAGAGGGTGACGCCGAGGGTCAGGACGAGCGCCACGAGGAAGCGGTTGCGCATGTCGCGGACCATGTCGTCCATCGACATGCCCCCGTGGCCTCCGTGCCCCATCATCTCCTGCGGAGAGTGGGCGGCGTGGTCAGCGGGTGCCGCGTGCCCCTCGTGGACTTCGGGTGCCGTATGCCGGGTCCCCACCTGGGGCTGGCCAGGGGCGGCCGCCGCGTGCGTCTCACGGCCCGGGTGGGCCTCACGTTCGGCGGTGCGAGGCTCGCCCATCGGCTCCCCCATCGGCTCGCACACGTGGTGGGGTACCGAGCGTCCGGAGCAGTGGTAGCCGCAGTCGCGGACCCACTCCGCCAGCTGTGCCACTGACGTCGTGGCCGGGTCGTAGGTCACGGTGGCGGTCTGGTTTGCGGCGTTCGCCTCAACCGCCTCCACCCCGGGGCGCCTCAGGAGGGTGGCCTCGATGCCACGCGTGGTGGTGGCCCAGTGCAGTCCGCCGACCTCCAGAACCGTTCGCTGGCTCATTGCCGACCCCTCTCGCCGCTGTGACTCTGTCCGCTTCTGTCCGCAGGGATAACTCTATACCCCCGGAGGGTATTCCGAACGGCGCGAGTAACTCTGGAAGACTTCACCCGGCATACGGCCGCTCCACCCGACAATCCACGTCGGGGGATGCGGCCCTTTATCGGGTGGCCCGATAAAGGGCCGCATCCACGGGGTCAGTGGGACGAACGGAGGACCTCGCGACGGGCGTGGTACTCCTCGGTGTCGATCTCTCCCCGGGCGAACCGCTGGTCGAGGACCTGCTCGGCGTCGTAGCCGGTCCGGGGAGCAGGCGGTGCAGGCGGCGGGGTGCGGCTGCCGCCGCGGAAGAGCGCCACCACGGCAAAGACCACCAGCGCCCAGAAGGCGACCATCGTCGCGGACATGAGCAGCCAACCGGCCCAGCCCATTCCGTAGTTCCACATCATTGTCCTCAGCTCCTTAGCCTCGATGGACCCACTGTCGCTGTCCCACCCCGTGGCAGCCATCGACGTTTCGTGAAGGTTCGCTGAAGATGCCGAGCCGGAGCCGACGGTGCGGGAGGAATGGAGTCCCTGGCTGCGACGATGTCTCCATGGCGCCTGAGGACAGGAGAATGGGCCCGCCCACCACGTCGCCGCACACGGAGCCGACCCGGGCCACGCGCGGACTCCGGGCCCTGGTCGTCGAGGACGAGGTCCCGATGGCCACGGTCATCGGCAGCTACCTGGAGCGGGAGGGGTTCGAGGTCCACCTCAGCCACGACGGCCTGTCGGCCGTCAAGCAGGCCCGTGAGGTCGACCCCGACATCGTCGTGCTCGACCTCGGCCTGCCCGGCTTGGACGGGATCGAGGTATGCCGTCAGCTGCGCACCTTCTCGGACGCCTACGTCATCATGCTGACCGCCCGCAGCGACGAGGTCGACACGGTGGTCGGCCTCTCCGTGGGCGCCGACGACTACATGACGAAGCCGTTCAGCCCGCGGGAGCTGGTGGCCAGGCTGCGGGCCATGCTGAGACGGCCCAGGGCGGCGGGAGGCAGCCGGGCTGCCGAGGGTGAAGCCGCGCGTACCTTCGGCCCACTCGTCATCGACCCCGTCGGCCGGGACGTCTGGCTGGAGGACGAGCCGGTCTCGCTCACCCGCACCGAGTTCGATGTGCTGGCCGTCCTCTCGGAGCGTCCGCGCATGGCGTTCAGCCGGCGCCAGCTCATCGACCTCGTGTGGGGCGAGACCTGGGTGGGTGACGAGCACCTGGTCGACGTCCACGTCGGGCACCTGCGCCGCAAGCTGGGCGACGATGCCACCGCGTCCAGGTTCATCCGCACAGTGCGGGGCATCGGCTACCGGATGGGGACCGGCCAGTGACCACCGGACAGCGCACCTCCGTGGACCGTCGAGGGGCAGGCCTCGCGCCAAGGCTGTTGGCCGCGCAGGCCCTGGTGCTGCTGGCCAGCGCTGCGACGTCGTGGATCGTCGCGTCAGCCGTCGGGCCGGGGATCTTCCACAGCCACCTGCTCCGAGCCGGTGTCGCGCACACGCCGAGCGAGGCGGCCCACGTCGAGCGCGCCTTCGGGTCCGCACTGCTCATCGCACTGGGGGTCGCCCTGGCAGCCTCGGTGCTCCTGGCCCTGGCGGTGACGGCGTTCTTCACCCGGCGGGTCCAGCGCTCGACCACGGAGATGGCTCAGTCGGCATCGAGGATCGCCCGGGGACAGTACGGCTACCGGGTGCCCGGTCCAGGCCTGGGCTCGGAGTTCGACGAGCTGGCCACGTCGATCAACGAGCTCGCGCAGCGGCTGGGCGACGTCGAGTCGACCCGTCGCCGCCTCCTGGCCGACCTCGCTCACGAGATGCGGACCCCTGTGGGCACCATCGAGGCGCACCTCGAGGCGGTTGAGGACGGCATACGTCATCTTGACGCGGACACCTTGGCCGTCCTCCACGCAAGCACCAGCCGGCTGCACCGCCTCGCCGAGGACCTCAGCGCCGTCGCGCAGGCGGAGGAGGGCGGCCTCGAGTCCAAGCCGGTCGAGACCTCGGCCCGTGGGCTCGTGGACCGCGCTGCGGCTGCAGCCCGCGATGCCTTCCATGTCAAACACGTGGCGCTGCAAACCGATGCGTCGACGGATGCGCTCGTGGTGATCGACCCGGATCGGATGGGGCAGGTGCTGGGTAACCTGCTGGACAACGCCCTTCGGCACACCCCACCAGGTGGGCGCGTCACCGTCGGGGTCCGGCAGCCAGACCCGGACTGGGTAGAGCTCGCGGTCACGGACGACGGCGAGGGCATCGACCCCAAGCACCTGGGGCACATCTTCGAGCGGTTCTACCGGGCCGACCCGGCCCGCAGCCAGGCCCACGGGGGCAGCGGCATCGGCCTCACCATCAGCCGGGCCCTGGTGGAGTCGGCAGGCGGCGGGCTGTCAGCCGCCAGTGAGGGACCCGGGCAGGGCGCGACCTTCACCGTGCGCCTGCCAGCCGCTCGTGCATGACGCCCGCGGCCTTCCGAACCCTGCCGCGGAGAGGCACGCTAGAGGAAACGGTCTACGACGGAGCCGATGGGTGGCGCATCTCGCGGCGCCTGCAAGGAGGTAGTTCGGTGCGGACACTCACGAGGACGACCATTGCGGCGGTCATCTCAGCCGCCCTCATGCTGGTGGGGGCCGCAGCGGTCAGCGCGGCTGACGAGTTCGGGCAGCACGTCAAGACCTGTGCCCAGGACCCGGGTTTGACGGGCGACCACAACCCCGGCATGCACGACGGGGCGGCCGGGTGGGACCCCTCCGAGACCTGCGGGACGGGCTAGCGGAACGGGCTAGCGGTACGGGCTAGCGGCAGGGGCCAGCGGCAGGGTCCAGCGACACGGGCTGGCGGCCCGGGCTGGCGGCCCGGTGCAGTGGGCTGGCGATTCTGGGCGGAGGCCGCGAGCCGGGGATCGGCCGGTCACCTCAACGCGCCCCGGTTGCGAGCCTTTCGGCCCGGACGCCGCCCCACCACCACCAGGATGCGTCCCGCGAGCGTCATCGACACCAGCGCGGCGAGTGCGCTCACTGCCGTGACCGTGCCCGCCACCGGCCCACTGGGCTCGCGGAGAGCGGTCGACAGCCCGCCCACCGCGAGCACGGTGGCTGCAACGAGGATCCAGAAGTTCCGGCTGACCCTGTCCATGACGTCACATCGACAGGTGCGCGGCCGGGGTGGTCAGGGCCATCAGGATGCTGAGGACCACGAGGGCGACGAGGAGCGCGGCGCCGAGGGACATAGCGACAGGCCTGGTCCGCCAGGACCGCTTCGGGTTGCGGTCGATGAACGGCACAGCGAAGAGGATGGCGAAGAACAGCGCGCCGCCCCACAGGATGGCCGGCAGGCCGAACCAGTTCTCGAGGGTGAACATCCACCAGAACGGCCACATCGGCTTGGTCACCTCTATGCCAGCCACCGGGGTGGGTCCAACCGCGGGTGGCAGCAGCACCGATATGACGGTGAGAGCGCCGAGCAGCACCAGTCCGAAGGCGCCCAGGCGGTTCAGGTGATGCGTGAACGGCTCGCTGCGCTCGACGTAGGTGTCGCCGTGCGGAGTCACCACCTCGACCAGGTGCTCAGCACGCGGCGCCGACGGAGCCTTCTCCGCGGCGGCCGTCTCCCCTTCGGTGCTGGCAGAGGGCGGCTTCGGTGCAGCAGCGGTCAGGTCGGCCACTGTGTCCGGGGCCGTGGTGGGCAGGCCGGGGTGCGACGAGATCTTGTGGCGCTTGATCAGCAGGGCGTGCAGCGTCACCAGGGCAAGAAGCAGCCCCGGGATGAGCATCACGTGCGCGGCATACAGCCGGATGAGGATCGGGGTCTGGGCCGCGAACGCGGGCGAGAACCAGAAGCCGGCGCCGCCGAGGAGCTTGCCGATCTCGATGTTGTGGGCGAGCGCCTCATACCCCTCCTGGTCCCACTTGAGCACCGTGCCAGTGAAGATCGCGAGGAGGGTCAGACCGAACATGCTCACGCCGACCAGCCAGTTGGCCTCGCGGGGCCGCTTGTAGGACCCGTGGAAGAAGACCCGGATCAGGTGCAGCGCGGCGAGCACGTACATCGTCTGGGCAGCCCAGAAGTGCAGCGACCGCACGAACCTCCCGAGCGCGACGTCGTTCACGATGCTCCGGACGCTGGCGTTGGCGACCTCGGGTGTGGGGTTGTAGTACTGCGCCAGCACGATGCCGGTCAGGGCCAGGATCCCGAGCGTGACGGCCGTGAGGCCGCCCAGGCTCCAGGCAAAGTTGTTGGCGTGCTCGGGCACGGGGTAGCGGAGGGCGTCGAGACCGAGTCTCGAGTCCACGGCCTCCACGACGCGACGACTGCGATGGGGTCGGACCTCAGGGTGTGCGGTGCTGTGTTGCGACATGGCGATCACGCTCCGACGTTTCCTGCAGCCTGCCGGCGGAGGGTGTGGATGGAGTGCTCGGGGCGGAACCGCATGCTGAGTGCGATGCCGACGGCAACCGCCAACGCTGCGAGCCCGATCAGGACGACGTCGCCGACTGCCAGGGAACCAGAGCGCCCGGCCAGCTCGTCGGTGACGACGGTCGTGCCCGGCTGGTCCCCGGTGGCCAGGGTCACAGACGTCAGCCCCGGAGGCACCTGGAGGACTGGCTCCACGTTGGTGCCGCTGAGGTCCACCCTGGCGCCGATGGCCCGCTCGAGACGGACTCGCGCATCGGTCATGTTGCCGGCCTCCAGTGCCGACATGGCGTCGTCGAGCTGGCTAACGTCCACGCCGTTGTGGTCAGTGGACTCCTGGGCGTCCTTGACCTTGTCCTTGATCATGTCCATGTCGTCCGGGGTGTTGACCAGGTAGGCGATCGCCTGGAGGACGCTGTCCCGCGCCGGAACCATGCCCTCGTCACCGTGGGCGAAAGCCGCCGCAGGTGTGGAGAGCGTCACGAACACCGTGATGAGGAGCGCGGCCCTACGTGCGAAACCGCGCCGCCAGCCGCCGGTTTCGGTGTTCACCTCGACCTCCCTTCCCCTCCCTATAGGCGCTGACGGTCCGCGCAGCGGCGGTGCCGCGATAAGAGGCGAAAGTCCCGATTTTGTGCCCCAAATCGCCCAATAGGCACCTGCTCCAGGAGTCTTCAGGAAATCTTCACCAGACCTCCGCAAGAGCCGCTGGGTACGCCGCGGAGGCTCGGGGTGCCTAGGGTGCACCCACGAGAGACTGGCCATGACCTCATACCTGAAGACTGACGGCGCTGCCGCCGGCCCTCGCGACAGCGTGGCTGTGACGGTAGTCGAGACCGACGCCTGCCACTTGTGCGCCGACGCGCATGACGTGCTCGACGAGTTCGCGCGCCGGGGCTACTCGATCGAGGTCACCACACGTGACCTGCGCAGCCCGGAGGGGCAGGCACTGATGCTGCACCACCGCGCCGCCCTGAGCCCGCTCGTCCTGGTCGAAGGCCGCTTCTTCAGCCAGGGCCGCCTCTCCCGCGGGAAGCTGGCCAGACTGCTCGAGGATCGTCGCCCAGCTCAGCGGCCGGCTCGCGGAGCCTGACCATGGGCAGTCTCCTGACTACCGGATCGGTTCTCACGGCCTTCCTCGCCGGAGGCGTCGCCCTGTTCGCCCCCTGCTGCATCGTGTTCCTGGCACCGAGCTACCTGGCCGTCGCCATCAAGAACCGACGCTGGCGCCTGCTGCCACTCACCTTCCTCTTCGCTGCTGGCCTCGGCCTCGTCCTGATCCCCATCACTCTCGGTGTGAGCCTGGTCGCCTCGGCGGTTGCCAACTACCACGCGCCTCTGTACTACGCCGGCGGCGCGCTGATGCTGGCCCTGGCAGGGTTCAGCCTCTCCGGCCGCATGCTGAGCCTGCCCGCCTCGCTACGTCCGCCCGACACCAGTCGCGGCGACGGGCTCAGCTTCTTCGGCCTGGGCGTGTTCTCAGGCATCGCGAGCAGCTGCTGCGCTCCCGTGCTCGCCGGGGTCATGGCCCTGTCCGCCCTGTCCGGGTCTGCCGCAGGCGGTCTGGCGCTCGGCCTCGCCTACACCTTCGGCATGGTGTTCCCGCTGTTCGTGATGGCCCTGCTCTGGGACCGGTTCCGCCTTGGGGAGCGCCGGTTCCTCCACGCCGCGCCGGTGCGGCTCCGGCTGGGCCGATGGACCATCCACACCAACACGGTCAACATCGCCGTGGCCGCCGGCTTCGCGGTCATGGGCGGCTTCGTGCTCTACCTCGCCAGCAGCGGCACCATGACCAGTGGGCCCGCCTTCCAGCGCGCGATCGGGGAGGGTCTGGCAGGCGGCTTCGCCCGGTTGGAGCAGTGGCTGCGGCCGGTTCCCGAGCCACTCCTGGGACTCGCCGTCCTTGGCCTCGCCCTGGTCTTCGTCACGGCAACGCTGCGAGACCGCCGGAGCCGCTTCGACCGCCCCCACCGCCCCGAGCGCCCCGACTCTTCGAGCGACGCCGACGACCATCACCTCGCCTTGCACGACGACATCCACGGCGATGTCCAAGCCGAGCTCGACGGCCGCCCCTGCCACCCATCAGGTCACCCCGACGGGGTGGCCGACCCAACCTCGACACACCACCACTGAGGGGGACCCATGTCCACCAAAGCCGCGCGCGAGTCCCGCGAGGCGCGCAGGTTGGCCACCGCACACCAGGCGGCACACCAGGCGGCGCACCCGGGGCGCAGCCGAGCGATCGCCGTCGTGGCAGCAGTGCTCGCTGTCGCTGCGGCCATCGTTGCGGCGATGCTGGCGACATCCAGGCCGCAGTCCACGGCGACGAGCCGCACCGCGCCGGGCTTCAGCCTCACCAACACAGCGGGCGCGCCGGTCAGCCTCGACACCTACCGGGGCAGGAACGTTCTCCTGTACTTCAGCGAGGGAGCCGGCTGCCAGGCCTGCCTCGTCCAGATGGCCGAGATAGAGAAGGCGGCCTCCCAGTTCGCAGCGCTGGACGTGACCGTGCTGCCCATCGTCATGAACACCCGCGAACAGATCATGCGCGACATGGCCATGAACGGGGTCCGCACTCCCTTCCTGCTGGACGACGGGGCGGTCTCGCGTGCCTACGGCACGTTGGGCAAGGGCATGCACGGCGACCTCCCTGGCCACAGCTTCGTCCTGATCGACCGGGCGGGACGACAGCGGTGGTACGGCGAGTACCCCTCGATGTGGCTGGCTCCGAGCGACCTGTTGGCCGAGGTTCAGAAGCGGCTGAGCTCCTAGCCGCACCAGCCGGTCTGGTCTTCGGGGAATCTTCACAGACTGCCTGCGCCTATCTTCATCCCACTTGACCACGATGAAGACAGCCGCCGACCAGCGTGGCTGGCCGGCATACCTGCTCATCGGGGTGATCACCATGGCAGCCCGCGCCGTCCTCCCAACCCGACCTGACGTCTCCTTGCCACCGCCGCCCGACAGCCCGGGCGAGCCGGTGCTGGTTGCCCTCGGGGTGGAGAAGACCTACCCGCGGCGGGGGCTGCGCCGCCCACGGCCGGTGCTTATCAATGCCGCACTCGCCCTCGTCCCGGGCGAGGTCGTGGGGCTTGTCGGCGAGAACGGGTCGGGCAAGTCGACCCTCATGCGGATCCTGGTAGGCGACCTGGGCGCCGATGCCGGGACGGTCACGCGTTCGGGGCAGATCGGGTACTGCCCGCAGGAGCCGGTCGTCTACCCGCGCCTGACCTGCGACGAGCACTTCGAGCTGTTCGGGCGCGCGTATGGGATGACCCCCGGCGCCGAGCGAGACAGCCGGGCCGCCATCTACGACTCGCTGGGGTTCCAGCGGTACGCCCGCACCCGGGCCGACCAGCTGTCCGGCGGCACCCTGGCCAAGCTCAACCTGGGCCTGGCCCTGCTGCCCGACCCTGCGGTGCTCCTGCTGGACGAGCCGTATGCCGGCTTCGACTGGGACACCTACCTCAAGTTCTGGGACCTCGTCGCGCAGCGGCGCGAGCGAGGCCGGTCGGTCCTGATCATCAGCCACTTCGTGGTCGACGAGGAGCGCTTCGACCGGATCGTCGAGATCCGCGACGGGAGGACGTGGGCCCGATGACGACGCTGCTGCTGCCGCGCAGGTTCCTCGCCGACTACGGGAGAAACCCACCCAACCTGCTGCTGCTGGTGGTCATCCCGGTGGTCTTCGTCCTGGCGGCCGCACAGGCCCTCGCCGATGCTGCCCGCCTGCTCGGCGGTGCGGGCGGGGGGACAGCGATCGACACGGTCACCGCCGGCTGGGCGGCCGGCTTCCTGAGCGCGATCGCGATGTACTTCCAGGTCTCGGGCGCGCGACGCGCTGACCGGCGACTGCTCACCTGCGGCCTGCCGCGGCGCCGGCTGGTCGTCGCGCGGCTCCTGGTCGGCGCGGCGCTCGCCGCGCTCGCGAGCGCCGCCGCACTGCTTGCCCTGGTTGCGCGGGGCGGCCTCGAGGACCCTTGGCGAGTGGCGGCGGGGACGTTCCTCTTCGCCGTGATCTACGTCGGTCTGGGTGCGGTGGTCGGTGCTCTGGTTCCGAGCGCGGTCAACGGCACGGTTCTCGTGATGTTCGTCTGGATCCTCGACGTCTTCTTCGGCCCCACCCTCAGCGGGTCGAACTCACCCATCGTCCGGGTGCTGCCCACTCACTTCGTCTCGCTGTGGACCGTCGGCCTGCCGCCTGGGCACGGTGGGCCGAGCGAGCTGGCTTGGTCGCTCGGCTGGGCCGGCAGTGCCGTCCTCGCAGCGGCCCTGGTCGTGGCGACGAGCACCGCGCCGGTTCGGTCCCGTGCGCGTCGACACCCTCGGCCGCTGGCACAGCTGCGGGTGGGGCTGCGGATGGGCTGGCGCGACTGGCGTCGCACTCCGGTGCTGTGGGTGCTCCTGGCTGTGGTGCCGGCAGTCTTCGTGCTGCTGTCCGACGTGATCACGCCCCACGGGCACGCCCCGGTGCGGCTGCGCGAGAATGGCGTCGCCTTCACCGCCATGGTGGACCCGGCCGACATCCACGCAGGCACCATGGCCCCGATCGCGGTGGCGTCGCTGGCCACGCTCGTCGGAGTCTTCATCGTGCTGGACTCCCGGGCGGCGGACCGGCGCCTCGCGCTCGCCGGGCTGCGCCTGAGGGCGCTGCTCGCGACCCGCCTGGTCCTGGTCCTGGCCGCAGCCGGCGTCGCCACAGCGGTGTCCCTGGGCGTGGCCGCCACCGTCTTCGACGCCACCCAGTGGTGGGTCTATGCGGCGGGCAATGCCCTGCTGGCCACCATGTACGCCCTGGTCGGAGTGCTCCTCGGGCCGGTGTTCGGCCGGGTGAGCAGCGTGTTCCTGGCCTTCCTGCTGCCCTTCCTCGACCTGGGCATCTGGCAGAGCCCGATGCTCCGCGGCGAGCCAGCCGCATGGGCCCGGTGGCTGCCGGGCTACGGCGGGACGCGGGTGGTCCTCGACGGCGCCCTCACACAGGGCTTCGACGAGGGCGGGTCCGTGGCGCTCGCCCTCGGCTGGATCGCCGTCTTCCTCGTTCTCGCGAGCGCGGTGCTCGCGCCGCGTGTGTCCCGTGCTCGAGGGCCGAGCGCGTCGAGCACGGTGCGTCACAGCCAGCCGGCACCCAGCGGCGTGGCCCACGCCTGACCTCGCCCGCCCTCCCCTGTTGCCGGGCATAGTCTGGACCGCAGGGCTCACATGGATGACCGACGGGGACGAGGCATGGGCGTGGAGGTGCGCGGCTCGTCGCCACCGCTGTGGCGGGAAGTGGTCATCGGCCTGGCGACCTTCGGGGTCTACATCGTGGTCGAGCTCGTGGGTGGACTGGGCGGTCGTCAGGCGGCGGACCAACACGGTCGCGCGGTCGGACGCCTCGAGCACTCGCTGGGGATCGACGTCGAGGCCCAGCTCAACCGGTGGCTTGCCCCGCACAAGACGCTCACGGTGCTGGCCAACTACGAGTACGCGTTCGGCTACCTCGCCGCTGCGGCGGTGCTGATCATCTGGTGCTATCTCCGCCGCCCCCTCGCCTATCCCCTTGTGCGCACCTCGTTCATCATCCTCAACCTCATCGGCATCGCCTGCTTCCTCCTGTATCCGCTCACCCCGCCGCGCAAGCTGCCCGAGCTCGGTCTCGTCGACACCGTCCGGGAGGGCCACACCTGGGGGTCGTGGGGCTCGTCGTGGATCGAACACGCGAACCAGCAGGCTGCCATGCCCTCGATGCACCTGGCCTGGGCGCTGTGGGTGAGCGTCATGCTGCCCCGGCTCATCCGCTCCCGGTGGCCTCAGGCGCTCAGCGCCGTGAACGTCGGGGTGACCACATGGGTCATCCTGGCCACGGCGAACCACTTCCTGCTGGACGGGGTCGCTGCGGTCGTCGCGGTATTTGCAGCAGTCCTGCTCGCCGGCCAGTGGGAGCGGCGCCGCGTGGGCAGCGCTGGCACGGTGGTCCCGTCCGCGGATGCCTTCTTCTGGTACCTCGAGGCGGACGCCCCCCAGCAGGCGGGCGGCATTGGGCTGTTCGCACCGTCACCCAGAGCCGCGCCGCTGGGCAAGGCCGCGCCGTCGCTCGAGCAGGTCCGGGCCCGGGTGGCAGCGTCCCTTGCCGCCTTCCCCGAGTTTCGCCAGCGGCTCGTGCCAGGGTCCGGATGGCGACGCCCCCGCTGGGTTGCCGTCGACCGGCTGGACCTGGACCAGCACGTGACCGAGCACGACCTCACCACCTCATCTGGCGAGCCCGGCGGAGTGGCTGCGCTCAATGAGCACGTCTCGCAGCTCGCGGCAGAGCCGCTGCCCGTCGATCGCCCGATGTGGAGAGTCGTGCTGGTTCGGGGCGTCGCGGCCGACCAGTCTGCGCTGGTCCTGCTGGTTCACCACACCATCGCGGACGGGCTGGGCGTCATCGACTCTGCCGTGCGCCTCTTCGAGGCCCGCGAGACGGAGCGGCCGGCTCCGACCGCCCGCGGGCACAGGGCGGGCATCGACGCGACGGCA
Source organism: Dermatophilaceae bacterium (assembly GCA_035691065.1). Lineage (GTDB taxonomy): Bacteria > Actinomycetota > Actinomycetes > Actinomycetales > Dermatophilaceae > DASSJT01. The sequence continues at coordinate 3,930 of DASSJT010000065.1, read as the reverse complement.
CGGCGGTATGCCGGGGCGCTGCGGCGCGGGGCAGGAACGCTGGTGGGACTCGCACAGCTCGCAACGGACGGGTCACCCCGCGCTCCCCTGACCCGTGTCTCCTCGCCGCAACGCGACTTCGCCTCGGCCTGCTTCGACCTCGACACCATGGTGGCCGTGGCGGCCCGCCACGGGTGTCACGTGACCGATGTCCTGCTCTGTGCCGTCGCAGCCGGGTTCTCCAACGGCCGACCGGATCTTTCGGCCGCTGTGAGATCGCGGCTGCGGGTCGCCGTGCCGCTGCCGATCCTCGGGCCCCGGTCTGGTGCGCGATCCGGAAACGTGACGTCGGGCGTGATGATCGACCTACCCCTGGATCCCATGCCCCTGGCGCAGCGGCTGGCCGTCATCGCGCAGCGGTCCCGGCGCCTGCGCACCCCCACGCGCGCGCTCGCGTCGCGCGCTGTGCTGGCCCGGGGGCTGTCGCTGGTGCCACCACGGGCGGCCCGCTGGTTCGCGCGCACGGTGTACGGGCACCGCTTCTTCCACGGAATCGTGTCCAACATGGAGGGGCCCGACCAGCAGCTCTGGCTCGGCGAGGCGAAACTCACCTCTGTCGTGCCGATCCTGCCCCTTGCCGCCGGGGCGCCGTTGGCGGTGGGCGCCCTCGGGTGGAACGGAACCCTGGGCATTGGCGTGGCCACGGATCCGACCGTTCTGTCAGCAACCCAGCTCTGCGCCCACGTCGAGGGCGCGATGCGCGAGCTCGCCGACTTGGAGCCCCAGGCCGACCGGGCGGCCCGCCTGGGCGCACCCTCCTGACCGGCGATTTCTCCTCGGCGTCGGCGACGGCGACGGCGACGCGATCGAAGCGCACCACCATCGCCACCGGCCTACTGGGGTGTGGACAACGCCTCGGTCAGGAGAGCGACCAGTGCCTCGATCTGGATGTCGCCGGAAGATGGGACCTCTTCGTCCGAGCCGTCAAGCGCCCGTGCGGCGAGGCCCGCCTTCGTGTCGATGAGCTGCGCAACCTTGGTGTCGACGGTTTGGGCGGCGATGATGCGCCATGCCGTGACCGGTTCCCCTTGCCCGATCCGGTGAACCCGGTCGATGGCCTGGGTCTGCTCCGCGTCGGTCCAGGAGAGCTCGGCCAGCACGACGTTGGAGGCAGCCTGAAGGTTGAGCCCGACGCCGGCCGCGGTCAGCGAGCACACGACGACGGCGACATCGGGGTCGTTCTGGAACGCGTCGATGCTCCTCTGGCGCACCTTGGCCGTCTGGTCGCCACGGATCGAGACATGGCCGATGTCACGTCGCGCGAAAGTCTCCTCAGCGGCGTCCATGACGTCGACGTGCTTGGCGAAGAGGACGACCTTCCCAACACTGCGGACCAGCTGAGCCGCATAGTCGGCCGCGAGCCCCGCCTTCGCCTGCCCGATACGCCGCATGAGGCTGAAGACGTTCTCGCCGGTCTTGGCCTTCGCCGCCTCCTCGCGCTCCCAGGCGGCGACCTTGCGCACGAGGTTGTGGTCGATGCCCTCGACCGGCTCGCTCGAGGTGCGCGCCGCGAGTGCGGCCTCATAGCGGGACACGAGGCGGCGGGCGAGCTCGCGCTCAGCTGCCCGGATGGAGCGTCCGGCCTCGTCCTCGAGCTCCACGGGCAGGTCGGCTATCCGGCGGGCCGGGATGTCGGCAGCGACGTCGGCCTTGCGGCGACGGACGATGCCGAGGTCGATGACACTGGCTCGTGCGGCTGAGTAGAAACCCCTGTCGGCCGGCGTCAGGCCGGTCTTCTCGAGGGACTCCATAAGCGCGGCCCGAGGCTTCTTCTCGTCGATCCATCCGAGGAACTGCCAGATGGCCTTGAAGTCTTCGATGTCGTTGATGAGAGGGGTCCCGGTGAGCGCCATCAGGAGGGGGTTGCCGCTGCGGGCGCGGATCCGCTCGGAGAGCTCCAGGACGTGCTGCGAGCGCTGCGACGACTTGTTCTTGATGAAGTGCGCCTCGTCGACGACCATGCCACGGAAGCCAAAGTCGCCGAGCCATCCGACGTGGCGGTCCAGCACCTCGTAGTTCACGATGACGATGTCCGCGAAGCCGTCGATCGTGTCGCCGTTGCCGTGGATGACGGTCGCAGGATGCCCTGGAGTCCAGAGACTGGCCTCGCGGGCCCAGTTCGTCTTGACGACATTCGGCACGACGGCCAGCAGGGGATAGGCGTCCGCGGTCTGCGCCGCAAGCAGCGCCTGGGCGGTCTTGCCGAGGCCCGGCTCATCGGCGAGCAGGAAGGTCCGGTGGCCGGCCGCAGCAGCTGCGACAACCTGCGCCTGGTGATGCATCAGCTCCCAGCCATCCGGCACCGGGAGGGCCAACGACGGCTCGGGCAGGTCCATGCACGATGAGTCTCCGCCGTACTCGAACGACCTGAACAGCGGGTCGAGCAGCTCCCAGCTGGCCAGGCGTCCCGGCCCGGATGGGCGGCGGTGTCGGACCGACTCGAAGTCGGGAGCGAGAAACGGGTTGGCCAGCTGCCGCGCGACAATCGACGGCGGCACCACCCGGCGCTCGGACGTGGCCGCGAGGGCCACCGGCTCGGTCGAGCTGGCCTTGACCTCCTCCGGCGCCGGCTCGAGTCCGGCGGCACGCATCATGCGGCGCTTGAGCGATGTGGCGGCGTCGCCGACCACGGCGTCCTCGGCGAGAAGCCCCAGGAGCGAGGTGTCGCGGGCGGCGGTCTTGGCCAGGATCGTCGCGACCCCGTCCAGGCGTTTGAGCTGCTCGGCCCGCTGGGCGTCGCTGGCCCCGTCCGCCTTGACCCGCGCGCGCTCCTCGCGCACGAGCAGGGCCACGACCTGGAACTTCGTTCGTCCCGAGGGCCGGAGCGGACCGCGTTTGGCGGCTCCTTCGACCTCGCGCACGGCCCGCGCGAGAACCGGGATGATCCCCTCGTTGTCGAGGTCGCGGGCACCCCGATGACGGGACGCCGTGCGCGTGGCGCCGGACTGGCGCTGGCCTGGTCGAGCCAAGAACTCCTCCTCTGGGTGCTCGCGACGACTATCGGACCGATGAGGTGTCGCCCCCATGAACGGCATCGGCCGCGGAGGCGACGGACGCGTCGACAGGTAACCCATGACAGGCACCCCGACACGGAATCCGTCCCACAGACCCGAGAGTTCGGCGCGTCCGGCTCCAGTGCCCCCGCGGTGTCGAACCGCGACTCTGGGTCGATGACCGCCAAGTCGCCGAACTGGTTCGTCGCCAGAAGATCGGCATGGCTGGAGCCGGTACTACGACCCCAGTCTACCGCGCCCCGGCGCACGAACCGACAGTCCGCTCCCCTAACGCGTTGCACGCGCGAGAGCGGCTGCCGCCATCCGCTGGCGGGCCATCGCGAGTGAGGTCCCCGCTGCGCCAGCGCTCAGAGGTAGTAGTCGGCGCCCTCGCGGCCGATCTCGCCGAAGGGTGGGAGTTTCCCGGCGTCAATGGCACGGATGGTCGGGCGTCCGATGTGGGCGAACACCAGACGTCGGACTCCGGCCCGACGGGCTTGCTCGGCTGTGTCGAGTACACCCGCGTGGCCGCCGACTCCGCCTCGGAAGCGGATCGGTCGAGACCATCCAGCGGCGTCAGCAAACATGAGGTCGGTGGCGAAGGCCCAGGACGGGAACTGCCAGAACTCAGGCGCCCACACGGCGGTTCGCCCGGCCCAATGCATCAGGTATCCCCAAGTGGGATGGCTGGTGTGCACCAGCGGTCGCGGCTCGACGACAAGGTCGTCCACGGCATACGACGACACCTCGGGCACCAGCCCGACGCCTCTGGCTGCTCGTCGGACATCCGCGATCAGCTCGGCCCGCAGGTCAGTCACGAGCCACGCAGACAGCCCGCGAGCGGGCACCTCGCGAACCGCGCCGTATCCCCCGTCGATCATGACTGCCCCGGACGGGG
>DASSJT010000064.1:0-11091 GCA_035691065.1 Dermatophilaceae bacterium | reverse complement strand
CGATGGCGGAGGGTGCCGTCACGGGGCCGGTCCCCGGTGCAGGCGCAGCGCGTGCCACGGAGGCTGCGGCGGGACTGCGGGTGCCACCATCCGGCCAGCCCGCTCCCGCCGGTGAGGCTGCAGCCTCCGAGGCCGGCTCCTCGGAGTCCGGACCGTCGCGGGGATCCTCGGACACTGGCTCGGACGCCGGCTCCACGGATGCTGGATCCTCGGACGCGCCGAAGGGTGGCGAGGATACCTCGGGCCGGCGAGGACGACGCTCCAAAGCCGCCGACACCGCAGACACTGACGGCGACGGGTCGACCAGCGATCCCTCCTGGCCGCCGATCTTCGCCGCGACGAACTCGATCTCCTACGTCCACCGCGGGTCGTCGGGGGAGGGTCCCCAGTTCTAGGGGCCCGTATCAAGGACCTCTAAAGGCAGTATCCAAAGGCGGTATGCCGGTCGGCCGGGTCGGAGGGCTGATCGCGCGCTGGGCGCCCCGCCGGATTCTCCGCCTTGAGTGTCGAGCTCGCGTTGCCAGGACAACGGAAGGTCACCACTGCGGCCTCGCCAAGTCTCAGAGCGAGCCGCGCAGCCGCATGCGCAGTGGACGGCCGTCCGGGTCGTAGACCACGCGGTAGAGGACACCGGCCCAGACCTGTGTGGACCACCTCAGCGAGGGAGTCACCAGCGGCCGCAGCTGCCCTGGCGGCCGGGTGCCGACGCGTCCCTCGTCGTGCCAGCGCTCCAGGGCGGCCGCCGCTGTCCCGAATGCCACGAACAGCCGGTCCAGCCCCGGGGCCTCCTCGCCTGCCTGGAGCCCGAGGTGCTCCCGGGCCAGCTGGTCCCGGAGGTTCCTCGCGTAGCCGGCGTCACGTACCGCCACCGAGAGCTCGGAGTCGTGGGTCCACGACCGCCGGTTGAGGTTGTCCGAGCCGACGGCCGCCCACTCGTCGTCCACGATGCAGGCCTTGGCGTGGACGTATACGGGCGTTCCCCGGCGGTTCTCCAGCCCGTAGAGGGCGACCCGTCCCGGTGCCGCATCCCGGAGGGCATGCACGATCCGCTGGCGGCTCACCAGGTTGGGCGGCCCGGTGAGGCGCCCCTGCTGGTCCGGATGGTGGGGCAGCACTGCGACCAGGTGCAGGCCCGGGTTGGCCACCAGGCAGCGGGTGAGCACGTCCGCGACGAGCGGCGACCACAGGTACTGGTCCTCCAGGTAGACCAGGTGCTGGGCTCGCCCGAGCGCCTTGGCGTAGGCGCGCGCGACGCTCCGCTCGCCGAGCGGCGCGAAGGGGTATGCCGGCCGGCGGCGTGGGTAGGTCCGCAGCACCTGCACCGGGTGGTCGCCCGCTGCCGGCGGGTCCGGGCGCTGGTGTGGCAGGGGAGTCTTGGCGACCCGGTCGCGCAGCAGCTGGTCGTACAGCCACCTGACCGGCGAGTCGGTCAAGGGCGCGGGGTCGTCCCAGCGCTCGCGGAACGTGGCCTCCACGTCGCCGACGGCCGGCCCGTGGAGCCGCACTTGGACGTCGTGCCAGGGCGGGCGGGGGCCGTATGCCGGTCCCATCGCCTCGACCTGTGGGTCGCCGAGGTGCTCGGCGTCGTCACGGCGGCTGTGGCACAGGTCGATCCCGCCGACGAATGCGGCATCGCGCTCCGGCACTTCGCGGTGCCGGAGCACCACGAACTTCTGGTGGTGGGAGCCACCGGTCCGCACCCGGCTGTCGAGCAGTACCTGACCGCCCGCGGCGTTGACGGCCTCTTCCACGCGGCGGTTCTCCGCCCCTGAGAAGGACAACCGGTCCCAGTGCGAGCGCCAGACCAGGCCGCGGACGTCGACGCCACGCCGGGCTGCGTCGGCGAACAGGGCGCGTACCTCGCTGCCCGGGGCCCCGACCAGACGCTCGTCCCCGTCACTGCGCCAGTCGGCGAACAGGAGCAGGTCGCCCGAGGACATCGCGGACACCTTCTCGACGAGGTCGGCGAAGTAGGTCGCGCCGTGCACCAGCGGGACGACCTGGTTGCCGGTGGTCCAGGCGAGCCCCGAGGCGTGCCGGCGATCGATCAGAGTGTCCGGGTTGCCACGCTCTTCGCTGCTCAGAAACCAACGGCTCGGCACGCGGCGAGCCTATGCCTGTCGCACCGCGCACTGTGCGTTGAAGGGGCTCGTGCCGGTCCGGGGCTTGGGTGGCGGCGTGGCCGGGGACCAATGGCCCTTCCGCGGCACCGTGCTGTCGGGAGGGTGGAGGTGTGGGCGCCAGTCCGTTCCTGGAACCGATCGACCACTCGGAATCATGCATAGGGCAGGTGGAGCAGATGAGGGAGAACACGCAGCGCACGGTGAGCCAGAAGGTTCCGGCAGATGTCGATCCGATCGCCCGCGACGAACTCCGCCGGCTCGCAGAGGTCCACGGCCCCTGCGTGTCGGTGTACCTCCCCACGACGCGGTTCGGGCCGGAGACCCTCAGCGGTCCGACGCGGCTGGGCCACCTGATCGACCATGCCGACAAGGAGCTCCAGGCGGGCGGCGCCAGCCGATCCCAGGCGCATGACGTGCTGGCGCCCCTCCGGGCGCTGCTCCATGACGACGCCTTCTGGCAGCATCAGGGCAGGGGCCTCGCCCTCTTCGCAGCGCCCGAGGTCTTCGCCGAGTACCGGACGTCGATGCCGCTCACCGAGCATGTGACCGTCGGCGAACACTTCCGGATCGGTCCGCTGGTGCGCGAGCTGGGGCATGAGGGCGTCTTCTACATCCTGGCGATCTCACAGAACGTGGTCCGCCTCTTCGAGGCAACCGGGAAGACCATCAGAGAGCTCCCGCTGGGCGACATCCCGGCCTCGATGGAGGAGGCGATCCCCCAGGAAGTGCCCGAGTTCTACGACCAGTCGCACTCGATCGGCCCCGGCATCCAGCTGTTCCACGGCCATGGGTCCGAGGCCGACTACGACAAGGCGGCCCTGGAGCGCTTCCTCCGTGCGGTCGACCACCCGCTGGTGCATCGCCTGGGAGGTCAGACACACCCGCTGGTGCTGGCGTGCGTGGGCTACTACGTCGCGGTCTACAGGGCGGTCAGCCACTATCCGATGGTCTGGCCGGACGCGGTTGAAGGGAACCCGGACCGGCGGTCGGTCGCCGAGCTGCACGATGCTGCCTGGGCACTGGTCGCCGACCACTTCGCCGAGCCCGCCCGGCGCCGGCTGGACCGCTACCGGCAGGCGGCCGGCACGGGCCTGGCGCTGAGCCGACCCGAGGAGGTCCTCGCGGCCGCTCGCAGCGGGAAGGTCGACACGCTGCTGCTCGGAGCGGAGACGCCCGGCACGGTCGACGACCGGGTCGAGGAGGCCCTGGTCGAGACCTTGCGCCACAACGGCGACGTCGTGGCGGTCGAGGAGGGCGCTGGGCTCGAGGGCGGAGCCGGGGCGCTGCTGCGCTACTGACGCGGCGCGCCGGGGCTCATGCCATCCCGGTGGCTCAGGTAGCGAGGCCGCGGGTCGGTCTCCAGGTGGGTTCCACCGCCGCGCACAGGGCACAGTCCAAGCGCGGTGTTGGCCCTGGAGGACGTGCCCCGGGCGTTCGAGGCGGTGCCCCAAGGCGACGATGGGGTGGCGGGGCACGGCCTCCGGCCCCGGGGTCGCCTGGTGCACGACCCTCGCCCGGGTCGCCGCCGTACATCCGTTCGGGGGAATGTCACCCAGGGCACAGACGGTGCCACGTCGGCATTGCACACTGCCAACCATGACCGGCAGGCAGAACGGCTTCGTGGGTCGGGAGGGGCCTCTGGCTGATCTCGTCGGCGACCTGGCCCGGGCCAGGGCGGGAAGCCCAGGCGTGGTCCTGGTCGTCGGCGAGGCCGGCGTCGGCAAGACCGCCCTGACCCGGCACCTGGTCCACACCAGTCCCGATGCGCGGGCCGTCGTGGTGCGCTGCGAGGAGGCGGAGGCGGCCGTGGACCATGCCGTCGTCGACCATCTGCTGGGTCGGCACGGCTCCTTCGTCGGCGCCGGCGCGCACTCAGCCGTTGGCCTGCCCCGGGGACAGGCACTGCTGGAGTTCCTTGGCGCCGCCCAGCTCGGAACGCCTGCCGCCGTCATCGTCATCGATGACCTCCACTGCGCAGACCGGCCCTCCCTGATGTCCATCGCCTTCGCCGTCCGGAGGCTGCGCCAGGAGCACGTGATGCTCGTGCTGACCTCCCGTCGGCGGCCCGAGGGCAAGGGCCCGCTCGAACGCGCTCTCGCCGACGCGCAGGTCCGGTGCATCGACCTGACCGGCCTGAGCGAGGCAGAGACGGCAGCCCTCATCACCGCGCGCACCGGGAGGGCGCCACTCCCACACGTCGCCGCCCACCTCAGCCAGGTCACCGCCGGGAACCCGCTCTGGCTCGAGAGCGTGCTGTCTCAGGTCTCGGTGGATCGGCTTCCCATGGACGAGCCGCTGCCGGTCCCGTCTTCGCTGGCCGAGAGCGTGAGGAGGCAGCTGGGCGCACTCACGCCGGAGGCGGCGAGAGCGCTGGATGCACTGGCCGTCCTCGGCGGCCCGCAGCCGGCCGGACGTGTGGGGCGGCTCGTGGGCAGCGCTCGGCTGTGGGCAGCGCTCGACGAGGCGGTTGCCGCTGGCCTGCTCGTCCGCACCGGCAACCCACCGATGGTGGACCTCGACTTCCGCCACCCCCTCATCGGGGCCGTCGTCGCCTCGGACCTGCCGCTCCAGGAGCGGGCTGACCTCCACACGGCAGCCGCCGTGCTGTCGGCTGACCGCGCCCACCAGGTGGCCCATCTCCTCGGAGCTGCGACCCCGCCTGACGAGCGGGCCAGCGCGGAGGGGTCGGCGTTCGCTGGGGAACGGCTCGCCGCCGGCGCGTTCGGGCAGGCGAGCGATCTCCTGCTCTCGGCGGCCGCTCTCACCACCCGGGAGCGGGCAGCGGGAGAGCTGCGAGTTGCCGCGGCGGAGGCGGCGCTGACCGGTGGCCTCTTTGCCCAGGCCCGCCACGCCCTTGGCCTGGCCGGCTCCTGGACCGGTCCGCGGCGGCAGTACGTCGAGGGGTTCCTCGCCTGGCTCGCTGGCGACCACGTCAGCGCCCGGCGCCTGCTGGGGACGGCTTGGGAGGACTCCGGGAGGACGGCAGCCGGCGCCGCCGTCGTGCTCGGGCAGGTGGAGCTCCTCGCGGCACGCGGCGCTGACGCCGTGGCGTGGGCCGGCCAGTCACTGGCCCTCGGCGATCCCCAGGCCCACGACGTGGCGCTATCGCTTCGGGCCATGGGACTTGTGATCCAGGGACGGCCCCTGCAGGGACTGTGCTCGCTCGGTCCCGTACCCGGCGAGGTCGGCCCGCTTCAGCTGGACAGCGAGACCGTGCGCGGCATCGCGCTGATGTACCTGGACCGGCTCGATGAGGCCCGCGTCTGCCTTCGGGGCTGCCTTGGCGCCAGTCGGCGGCTCGGTGTCTACCGGCTTTCGAGCGTGGCCCTGACCACCCTGGCCGACGTGGAGCACCGTGCCGGGCGGTGGGACCAGTCGACCCAGTCGGCCGAAGCGTCGCTCGCCTATGCCCAGAGCTTCGAGGAGGACTGGGCCCTGGGACCCACGCACGCGATCGCCGCCATCGTGCATGCTCGCCGAGGTGACGTCTTCACGGCGCGGGACCACCTCGTCGCCGCGCAGGATGCCGCGGGTCGAACCGGTGGTCTGGCTGCGACCGCCTGCACGTACGTGGCCCAGGTGCTCGCGGCCCATGCGCACTCGGACCTGCCCGAGGTGCTGCGCCTCGGACGCCTCCTCGAGGGGCTGCCTCGCCGCGACGCCGTCGACGTGCCGGGTGCCTTCCAGTGGTGGCCGCTGTACCTCGAGGCCCAGGTCCGGACCGGTGCGACCGGTGGGACCGGCGCGGCAGGCCCGGCCACCGTGGACGGCCCGGCCAGCCCGGCCGGCCCGGCAGGCCCGGCCACCGTGGACGGCCCGGCCAGCGCCTCCGCCGCTTTCGGCACCGAGAAACGGCTCGAGCATTTCGAGCACCTCGCCACCGAAGGCAGCATCAGCTCCGCTCAGGGCGGCGCGGCGCGCGTCCGCGGCGTGCTGTACGCCAGCCGCGGGGAGGTGGCGAGGGCAAGTGCGGCCTTCGACAGGTCGGTGGCGCTCTTGGAGCAGGCCGCGATGCCGTTCGAAGCGAGCCTGTCCCAGCTGTACTGGGGCGAGCACGTGCGCCGCACGGGCCGGCGGAGGGAAGCGGATGCGCACCTGCGCGCCGCGGCGGAGGGCTTCGACGCACTCGGCGCCCACCCCTACGCGCACCGAGCCCGACGCGAGCAGGCCGCCGGGGGCCGACCCAGCCGACGCACTCGCCCCAGCGACCTGACCGCGCAGGAGCGCGTCGTCGCCGAGCTGGTGGCGCAGGGGATGACCAACCGCCAGATCGCCGAGGAGCTCGTCTTGAGTGTGCGCACCGTCGAGTTCCACGTGGGATCGGTCTACCGGAAGCTTTCGGTGTCCTCGCGCTCGCAGCTGACCCGGTTCATCCTCCAGCCCCCCGCGGCCAATGCCTAGCGTCGCCGCCCCCGCTGGCGCCGTGTGCCGTGGTGCGGCGCCCAGGTTGGGGACCGCGCTCAGGAGCCGGTCCAGCCGCCGCCGGGAACCCTGCGCGAGCCCCATCCGTCCTACAGCGCACGCACTAGAGTTGCTGTGTGCCCTGCGGTGGTATGCCGGCTGTGGGGCTTGGGTGGCCGGCCGCGCCACCCGCGCGGCCGGACTAGGGGAAGGATGCCTCGCTCATGACCGACCAGTCGATGTTCGGCAGCGCTCCCGGGGCCGCTCAGGCGGCGCCCGCTCCGCTGGAGCCGCCCAGCGCGGAGGCCTTCGTGCTGACCGCGCCTGCACCTCCGCAGCCGGTGGCGGAGACGGCGGCTCCCAAGATGGCGCCTGCGGTGCCGGAGGCCGCCCTGCCGGGTCTCGATGCCAAGGTCGACGGCTACCTCGACTCGCTGCTCAAAGCCGCCCCGAGGTCACCCGACTTCGAGGTCAAGGCCGCCGACGTCCGCACGATGGGCAATGACGAGGTGCGCTTCGCTGCCGAGAGCAGCAACCGGATGCTCCAGATGCCCGTGAAGGCGCTCAGCGAGGGCAGCCTCTCCCAGGGCTCGAAGGTGGGGCAGACCCTGCTCGACCTGCGCCGCACGGTCGAGGACCTCGACCCGAGCCGGGCGAGCGACTCCAGGAAGTTCCTCGGCCTGATCCCGTTCGGGGACCGGATCACCGACTACTTCCGCCAGTACCAGTCGGCGCAGACCCACCTCAACGGCATCCTGCATGCGCTCCAGTCGGGCCAGGACGAGCTCCAGAAGGACAACGTCGCCCTCAACCTCGAGAAGCGCTCCCTGTGGGACTCGATGGGCCGGCTCAACCAGTACGTCTACGTGGCCGAGCGGCTGGATGCCAAGCTCGCCGCGCAGGTCGCGACACTCGAGGCGAGCGACCCCGAACGGGCCAAGTCCCTGCGCGAAGACGTGCTGTTCTACGTGCGGCAGAAGCACCAGGACCTGCTGACCCAGCTGGCGGTGTCGATCCAGAACTACCTCGCCATCGACATCATCATCAAGAACAACATCGAGCTCATCAAGGGCGTCGACCGGGCCACCACCACGACCGTGTCGGCCCTGCGCACGGCGGTGATCGTCGCCCAGGCGCTCAACAACCAGCAGCTCGTCCTCGACCAGATCACCGCCCTCAACGTCACGACGTCCGGGCTGATCGAGCGCACGTCGGAGCTCCTCAAGACCAACTCGGCCCGGATCCAGGAACAGTCGGCCGGCTCCACGATCGGCCTCGAGCAGCTCAAGGCTGCGTTTGCGAACATCTACCAGACGATGGATGCCATCGACACCTTCAAGGTGAAGGCCCTCGACTCCATGGCGGCGACCATCGGCACTCTCGAGACCGAGGTGGCCAAGTCGCGCAGCTACCTCGACCGCGTCCAGGCCCACGACGCCCGCCAGATCGCCGGTGCTGCTCCCGGGGCGCTCGACCTCGGCCCGAGCCGGCGCTGACACGGGAGGGGTCGCTGGTCATGGGGATCCGTTCCTGGCTTGGGCTGGACAAGCCCGAGGCGCCAGCCCCCGCGCTGCCCGGACCGCCCACCAACGACCAGCTCCTGGACGCGCTGGGCCAGGTCGAGGCCATGGCCCGCGACGGCGGGGTTCCCGGGGTGGTGATGTCACGGCTGCTCCGGGTGACCGGCATCGTCCGCGAGACGATCCCGCGACTGCCCAACCTCGGCCTCGGCAGCCCCCAGGGCTACAGCGTGATGGCCACGGCGACCGACTACCTGCCCGTCGCCATCGGCAACTACTTGCGCCTGCCGCGCGACTGGGCCGACAGCCGGCCGATCGAGAACGGCAAGTCCTCGGTCATGCTCCTGGTCGACCAGCTCGACCTGCTCGGCTCGACGATGGACAAGGTCTACGACGCCGTATGCCGTGCGGACGCCGAGGCGATCGTGATCCACGGCCAGTTCCTGCAGCAGAAGTTCGGCGCTGCCGCCTCGGGAGGCTCCCTCGCTCTGGGCGCTCCGTCGGAGCCCGGGCTGCGGCAGGCGCCGGCCAACGGCGCGCCGGCGGGCGCTGGCCCTCTCGAGCCCCCGGACTGATCATGGACCCGCCCCACTCCGCAGGCGCCGAGCTCGGCCACAGCATCGACGGGCTCGCGCGGGTCGCCGCCACGGCCGGGATCAGCCAGGAGCAGGCCCGGGACGAGGGGCTGGTGGTGGCCGCCGCGCTGTCCGAGTCGGTGCCCGGCGCAGCCCCGGACTGGGCCCAGGTCGCGGTGCCGGGCGCGACTGACCTGTCGGAGGTGAACGGCGCCTTCTTCGACGCCGCGTCGCGCGGACGGCGCTGGCGCGAGCACCCGACCGGGCTGCTCAGCGCCCTGGTCGAGGCCGGAGACGGCCACGCAGTCGACTACGCCCGGGCGCTGACCGAGGTGGCTGCGGCGGCCTGCTCCCTCGGCGAGCCGACCATCCGCGCGACCGCCAACGCCGCGGTTGCCGCGGCCGCCTACCTGGAGGCCGCCGGCGCAGCGGTCCGGACCGGGGCGCAGCCAGGACCCGTATTGCCGACCGGGCCACCCGGCATACCTCTGGAGCCTTTGGACTCCGGCGCCCAGCCGGCCTCGGCAGCGGAAGCCGTGACCGCCAGCGCGCAGCCGGCCCAGCCACCCGAGCCCGAAAAGGGCGTCGATGAGCTGCTGGACGAGCTCGATGCCCTGATCGGGCTGGCCCGGGTCAAGCGCGAGATCCACCGACAGGTCGCCCTCCTGACTGTGGAGCGGATGCGCGTCGCGGCCGGCCTCAAGCAGCCGCGGATCAGCAGGCACCTCGTCTTCGTGGGCAACCCCGGCACGGGCAAGACCTCCGTGGCGCGACTCGTCGGCGGGATCTACCGTGCCCTCGGGCTGCTCGGCCAGGGCCAGCTGGTGGAGGTCGACCGCTCGGAGCTGGTGGCCGGATACGTCGGGCAGACGGCGATGAAGACGGCCGAGGTCGTGGCCAAGGCGGCCGGCGGGGTGCTGTTCGTGGACGAGGCCTACTCGCTCACCGGGGACGAGTTCGCCCGGGAGGCGGTGAACACGCTGGTCAAGGAGATGGAGGACCGGCGCGACGACCTGGTCGTCATCGTGGCGGGCTACCCCGGGCCGATGGTGACGTTCATCACGAGCAACCCCGGGCTCGCCAGCCGGTTCACCACGACGATCGAGTTCGACGACTACACCGACGACGAGCTGATGGCGATCCTGAAGGGGATTGCGGCGCAGTCCGACTACGAGCTGACCCCCGAGGCGGAGCGGCGCGTACGCGACATCCTGCAGGCGACCCCTCGAACGCCGGCCTTCGGCAACGGCCGGTTCGTCCGCAACCTTTTCGAGGCGGCGATCGGACGCCATGCGTGGCGGGTCAAGGACGAGCGGGAACCGACGCGCGACCTGCTGCGTCTGCTCACCGCGGGCGACTTCACCGAGGAGGCCGAGGCCGAGCCGCCGCCTCCGGTGCCGAAGGGCGTGGCCACCGAGGCCCCGAGCGAGCCGGCGACCCCGGGATCCGAGCCAGTCCACGAGTCCGGGACGACGCGAGAGCAGGACAGCGAGGAACGCGGATGACGAGTGCACCAGTCACCGGGACGCCGGCCGGGCCCCGGCAGGCGCTGCCGCCCCAGGCACCAGCGCCCTTCCCCACGCGGGGTCGCGAGAGGAGACCCGAGACCGGCCCGCCCTCCGGGATGGAGAGGGCGCGCGCTGTCGTATCCGGCCTGCTCGAGGGGACACCCGGAAGGATGCGCCTTATCGGGGCCGCGGCCGTTGCCGCCGCGCTGGCCCTGGGGGCCGCGTCGGCGAACGCCGTCCTGCAGTCCAGGGCGGCGGTCGAGCGCGCCGCCAACAACACGGCACAGGTGGTGCGGGTCCAGTCGATCCACGTCGACCTCCTGCGAGCCGACGCCATCGCGACGAACGCCTTCCTGGTGGGCGGTCTCGAGCCGCCCGAGCAGCGGGCTGCCTACGACGCGGCGATGTCGAGGGTGGCCCGGAGCGTTGCGGCGGCGGCTGCCGCCCAGCCCGCCGACGGTCGGGCGCTCGGCGCACTGTCGGACCAGGTCCAGAAGTACGGCGCCCTCGTCGAGCAGGCGCGCTCCAACAACCGGCTCGGACTGCCGGTCGGGGCGCAGTACCTCAAGCAGGCGAGTGCGGGCCTGCGCGCCGACGCCATCCCCATCCTCGCGGCCATCAGCAAGGCCAACGAGCACCGCTCCGCAGCCGAGTTCGGGCGCGCGGGGTCGCGCTGGCAGCTGGTCATCGGCGTGCTGGGCATCGCGGTGCTGGCCGGGGTCGCGGTGTGGCTGGCCCGGCGGACCCACCGGTACCTCAACCTCTCGCTGACCGGCGCGACGGCCTTGGTGCTGCTGGCACTGCTCGCCGCACTGTGGGTGATCGGCAGCGTCGACGCCCGGACGACCCAGGTCGCCGACAACGACTACGCCCATGCCGTCGCCCTGGCCGACGTTCGCACCGCGGCGAACGACGCGCGCTCCAACGAGAGCCTCACACTGATCGCCCGGGGTTCCGGGTCGGC
>DASSJT010000063.1:0-84305 GCA_035691065.1 Dermatophilaceae bacterium | reverse complement strand
GGTGCGCTGCGCGGCAACGTGGACATCACCCGGTTGCTGGTGCGCTACTTCGAGGCCCGCTTCGAGCCCGGCAAGAACGGCCTGGGTGCCGATGCGGAGGCCCGCACTCTGAAGGTCGAGGAGCTCGCCGGGCGGGTGCGGCGGGCGCTCGACGACGTGGCCAGCCTCGACCACGACCGCATCCTCCGGTCGTACCTGACGCTGATCGGCGCGACGCTGCGCACGAACTTCTTCCAGGAGGACCGCGCGGGCGGGCCCCACCCGTACGTCGCCCTCAAGCTCGACCCGTCGGCGATCCCCGACCTCCCGGAGCCGCGGCCGAAGTTCGAGATCTTCGTCTACTCCCCGCGCGTCGAGGGCGTGCACCTGCGCTTCGGCGCCGTCGCACGCGGAGGCCTGCGCTGGTCGGACCGCCGCGACGACTTCCGGTCCGAGGTGCTCGGCCTGGTCAAGGCGCAGATGGTGAAGAACACCGTGATCGTGCCGGTGGGCGCGAAGGGCGGCTTCTTCCCCAAGCAGCTGCCGGACCCGAGCGTCGACCGCGACGCGTGGCTGGCCGAGGGCATCGCCTGCTACACGACGTTCATCTCCGGCCTGCTCGACATCACCGACAACCTGGTCGACGGCGAGACGGTGCCGCCGCAGGACGTCGTGCGCCACGACGGTGACGACTCGTACCTCGTGGTGGCCGCGGACAAGGGGACCGCGACGTTCTCCGACATCGCCAACGGCGTCTCGGAGGACTACGGCTTCTGGCTCGGCGACGCGTTCGCGAGCGGTGGGTCGGTCGGCTACGACCACAAGGCGATGGGCATCACCGCCCGAGGTGCCTGGGAGTCGGTCAAGCGCCACTTCCGCGAGATGGGCGTCGACACCCAGAGCGAGGACTTCACGGTTGTCGGGATCGGCGACATGAGCGGTGACGTCTTCGGCAACGGCATGCTCCTGTCGGAGCACATCCGACTGCTCGCGGCGTTCGACCACCGCCACATCTTCATCGACCCCAACCCCTCGGCGAGCACCTCGTTCGCCGAGCGCAAGCGGCTGTTCGAGCTCCCGCGCTCGTCCTGGGCCGACTACGACACCTCGCTCGTCAGCGAGGGCGGCGGCGTCTTCGGCCGATCGCTGAAGTCGATCCCGATCAGCCCCCAGATGGCCGAGGCACTCGACCTCCCCAAGGACGCCGAGCGCATGACTCCCGCCGAGCTGATGAAGGCCATCCTCCTGGCGCCGGTCGACCTGCTCTGGAACGGCGGCATCGGCACGTATGTCAAGGCGTCGACCGAGGACTCCTCGGCCGTGGGCGACCGGGCCAACGACGCCATCCGCGTCGATGGGAGTGACCTGCGCGTCAAGGTCGTCGGCGAGGGCGGCAACCTGGGCCTGTCCCAGCTGGGCCGCATCGAGGCGGCGCTCAACGGCGTCAGGGTCAACACCGACGCCATCGACAACTCGGCCGGGGTGGACACCTCCGACCATGAGGTCAACATCAAGATCCTCCTCAACGACCTGGTCCGCGAGGGCGACATGACGATCAAGCAGCGCAACAAAGTGCTGGCCTCGATGACCGATGAGGTGGCCGCACAGGTGCTGCGCGACAACTACGAGCAGAACGTCCTGCTCGGCAACGCGCGAGCCCAGGAAAACGCGATGCTGCCCGTGCACCAGCGGCTGATCCACTCCCTGGAGGAGCGAGGCGACCTCGACCGGGCTCTGGAGTTCCTGCCGAACGACTTCGAGATCGAGCAGCGGCAGCGGGCGGGCCTCGGCCTGAAGTCGCCCGAGTTCTCCGTGCTGGTGGCCTACGCAAAACTCGCGCTGAAGGACGACCTGCTCCCGTCGGAGCTGCCCGACGAACCGTGGTTCCAGAGGACCCTCGTCGACTACTTCCCCGGCCCCGTGCGGGAGCAGTTCCGGGAGCGCCTCGAGGCCCACCCACTGAGGCGCGAGATCATCACCAACGCGGTCGCCAACTCGGTGGTCAACCGCGGCGGGATCACGTTTGCGTTCCGGGCGATCGAGGAGACTGGCGCCACTCCGGAGCAGGTTGCCCGCGCCTTCGTGGTCTGCCGCGAGATCTTCAACCTCACCGACTTCGTCCACGAGATCGAGGCCCTCGACAACCAGGTGCCCACGGCCGCCCAGACCCAGGCCTACCTGGAGTTCCGTCGGCTGCTCGACCGGTCGACCCGGTGGTTCCTGTCCTCGAGGCCGTCGCGACTCGACGTCGCCCGCGAGGTGGACCGGTTCAGCGGGGTGGTGCGCGAGTTCGGCCCGAAGATCCCCGAGCTGCTCAAAGGCGTGGAGCTCAAGCGCTTCCAGCGCCGGTGCCGCGAGCTGGAGAAGCTCGGGCTTCCGGCTGCCCTGACCAGGCAGGCGGCCACGCTGCTCGACCAGTTCTCGCTGCTCGACATCGTCGACATCAGCAGCGACACCGGCGAGGAGCCGGCCGCCGTTGCGCCGCTCTACTACCTGCTCTCCGAGAAGTTCAGCATCGACCTCATGCTGACGCGGGTGACCAGGCTGCCGCGCGATGACCGGTGGGACGCCCTCGCGCGAGGCGCCCTGCGCGACGACCTCTACTCCGTGCTGGAGTCGCTGACCCGTTCCGTCATCGAGACAACCCCGGGTGGCGGCGAGCCGGCCGACCGGTTCGAGCTGTGGTCCAAGGCCAACAGCGAATCCCTCCAGCGGGCCACGAACGCCCTCACCGGGATCGACCGGCTGGAGTCGCCCAACATTGCGGCTCTTTCCGTGGCCCTGCGCACGATGCGCTCGGTGGTCCGGTCCGGAGCGGCCTCGGCATGACCTATGCCGTGAGCGCGATCTGGCGCTTCCCGGTCAAGTCCATGGGAGGTGAGTCTCTGACCGAGGTGGCACTCGACACCCGGGGGCTCGTCGGCGACCGGGAGTGGGCGGTCTACGACGCCGCAGGCAAGCTCGCCAGCGGAAAGATGACCTCTCGGTTCCGCCGCATGGACCCGGTCTTCGCACTCGCGGCCGAGACGCTTCCCAACGGCGGGGGCATCGACATCGTGCTGCCTTCCGGCGAGCGCGTCCGCGCTGGGGAGGGACGCGCCGATGTCGCCCTCTCCGAGCACTTCGGCGAGGAGGTCGAGGTCGCGCCGGAGAGCGATGTGCAGCACCAGGACGCAGGGCAGGTCAGCCTCGTGGGCTCGGCGACGCTCGACGAGCTCGCCCGCCTGCACGGGCTCGATGCCCCCCTCGACGTGCGCCACCTCCGCGCCAACCTCGTGGTCGACACCGACGAGCCGTTCCTCGAGGAGTCGTGGGTCGGCCGCGAGCTCGCCTTCGGCGCCACGCTGGATGCTGCCACGGTCGTGCTGCGCGTCGTGGAGCGGATCGAGCGGTGCCGCATGGTCGACCTCGCCCAGGTCGAGGTCGCCGAGGTGGACGGGCTGCTCCGGACGATCTCCGATCAGCGCAACCTCTGCACCGCCGTGTACGCCGACGTGGTGACGGCAGGCACTGTGCGGATCGGCGACGTCGTCGTGCCTCGCTGACGAAACCCACCCGTCGCTTGCTCATGCAAATGCCGCGATGGTGACACTCGTCCGTCACTCCTGGCTCCGAGGGCCGGGACCTCGCGGCATAGGGCCGGTCGCCATGCGGTCGCGCCCGACCCTTCCGGCCCGACGGGCGCAGACTGCGGTCATGGCGGCATCCGAACCAGCCAAGGGGCGCTACACCCACGGCCACCATGCCAGCGTCCTTGGGAGCCACGCCCGGCGCACGGCAGGCGACTCCGCGGCATACCTCCTGCCGTTGCTCAAGCCGGGGCTGCGCCTGCTCGACGTGGGCTGCGGACCGGGCACGATCACAGCCGACCTCGCCCGTGCGGTGGGCGGCACCGCCGTGGGCCTCGAAGCGGTGCCCGCACCCTTGGACACCGCCCGGGCCACCTTGGCCGGCATCGACGGCGCGGCCCTCGCGCTGGGCGACGTCACAAGCCTGCCCTTTGGCGACGACAGCTTCGATGTCGTCCATGCCCACCAGGTGCTCCAGCACCTCACCGACCCGGTGGCCGCCCTGCGCGAGATGGCGCGGGTATGCCGGCCGGCCGGCACCGTGGCCGCGCGGGACGCCGACTATGCGGCCATGGCGTGGTACCCGCGGCTGTCCGGCCTCGACAGGTGGGCCCAGCTCTACCAGCGGGTTGCGCGCAGCAACGACGCCGAGCCGGATGCCGGGAGGCACCTTCGGTCTTGGGCCGAGCAGGCGGGTCTTCGCGACCTGCGCCTGAGTGCCTCGGCGTGGTGTTGGGCGACAACCGATCAGGTGTCCTGGTGGGCCGAGTCGTGGGCTGAGCGCAGCGTGGCCTCCGACTTCGCGCGGCAGGCGGTCGAGCGGCGGCTCGCCACGCCGGATGACCTCGAGGCGATCGCGGAGGCGTTCCGCGCCTGGGGCACTGCACCCGGCGCCCTGTTCGTGATACCGCACGTCGAGCTGCTGGGATCGCCCGCATAGGCTGCGGTCGTGGCAACGCTGAACGACTCGCTCCAGCGCACCACAGACCTCTCTGCAGAAGAGATCGAGTGGCTGCACCTGGTGGTCGGCGACTGGCAGCTGCTGTCCGACCTGTCATTCGCCGACCTCGTGCTCTGGGCACGGCAGTCCGACGAGGAATGGGTATCGGTGGCTCACGTGCGCCCGACCACCGGCCAGATGGTGTTCTACGAGGACATCGTGGGATGGAGCAGCGGGATCGGCCGACGGCGGATGCTGAGCGAGGCCTACGCAACCAGGTCGATCGTGCGGGACTCCGGCGCCGACTTCGACGACAACGTGCCGGTGCGCGAGGAGGCCATCCCTGTCGTCAAGGACGGGCGGGCGCTGGCGGTGATCACCCGGCATACCAACCTGGGCGGCGCTCGCACACCGAGCCGGCTCGAGGTCACCTACCGGGCCTTGGGCGACTCACTGGCCGCCATGATCGCGGCGGGGGAGTTCCCGAATGCCTCGGCGCCGACCGGGCTCCGGCGCGGGGCGCCGCGGGTGGGGGACGGCGTCATGCACCTCGACACCGAAGGTGTCGTGGTCTACGCCAGCCCCAACGCGGTGTCGGCGATCCACCGCCTCGGGCACGTCGGTGACGTGATCGGCGAGGTGCTGTCCAAGGTGGTTGCCGACGTGGTCGAGAAGGCCGAGGACCCGGTCGATGAGTCCCTCGCCCTGGTCGTCACCGGCCGAGCGCCCTGGCGTTCGGAAGTGGCCTCGCGCATGGCGAGTGTGTCGATGCGCGCCATCCCGCTCACCGAGCGCGGCCAGCGGCGGGGGGCCCTGATCCTGCTGCGCGACGTGTCGGAGCTGCGGCGCCGGGAGCGCGAGCTGCTCACGAAGGATGCGACCATCCGGGAGATCCACCACCGGGTCAAGAACAACCTCCAGACCGTGGCGGCACTGCTGCGGCTGCAGGCGCGGCGGATGCCCGAGGGGCAGAGCCGCTACGCGTTGGAGGAGGCGGTGCGGCGGGTGGGCACGATCGCCCTCGTGCACGAGACGCTCAGCCAGGGGTTCGACGAGACGGTGAACTTCGACGAGATCGCGGTGCGGGGGCTGAAGGCAGTCGTCGAGGTGGCGACGAGCGAGCACACGATCGAGTCGTCGGTGACCGGCACGTTCGGGCGGATGCGAGCCGAGGACGCAACCGCGCTGGCGATGATCATCTCCGAGCTGGTGCAGAACGCCGCCGAGCACGGCCTGGGCGACCACGGTGGCCGGGTCGAGATCGCTGCCCATCGAGAGCCCGTAGACGGCGAGGACCAGCTGACCGTGACCATCACCGATAACGGGGCCGGGCTGCCGGCCGGCTTCCGTCCAGGGCTCGCGGGGCTCGGGACGAGGATCGTCACCTCGCTCGTCCAGGACCTGCGCGGCCGGATCCGCTGGGAGCCGGCCAAACCGCATGGCACCCGCGTGCAGTTCAATGCGATGCTGCGGCCGCTGGAGCGGGACGCCCGTCCGGCAGGAGTGACCGACTGAGGGACCTGGTCACCCTTCGCTGAAGGCGGGGCCTCCTGTTGCCCAGGGCTGTTGTCCAGGCTGTTGCGCAAGCTGTTGCCCAGGCTGTTGCGCAGACGCAGAGAAGCCGCGCGGGAACAAGGGTTCCAGCGCGGCTCCTTCGGCGGTGGCCAGGTGTCAGACCATCGACCCTGCCGTCCGTCCGGCCCAGGGACCGGATTCTGCAGACACAGACGCGGGGTTCAGCCCGCCCGACGGGCGCGAGCGTTGCGACGCTTCAGCGCGCGACGCTCGTCCTCGGACAGACCTCCCCACACGCCGGCGTCCTGACCGGACTCCAGGGCCCACTTCAGGCAGGTGTCGATGACCTCACAGCGGCGGCACACAGCCTTCGCCTCTTCGATCTGGAGAAGGGCCGGCCCAGTGTTTCCGATGGGGAAGAACAGCTCCGGGTCTTCGTCCAGGCAGGCAGCGCGGTCGCGCCAGTCCATGAGGATCGTGCTCCTTGTCAGCGTCGTGGGTTGCACGCCGGGCTCCGAGCCTCTGGCTTGGGGCGCGGCGGCGATCGTGCGAGGCAAACCGCCATGGTAACGGCGCAGGGGGCGGCCGTCACGGGTTTGCCGGGTTGCAGGCACCATTGTTAGGCACCAGCCCCGTCTTGCCAACGGTGCAGCGCCGATTTGTGTTCCCCGGACCTATCCGTCTCAGGGCGTGGAACCTGCCACTCCAGTATGCCGGGTGCACGGCTCGCGCGCTCGTCGGGGGTCCGCGTTCGTGCGCTGGAAACAGTCATTGGGGTCCTGTGCCCACTCCTCGGAGATCAATGCATGCGTGGCTACTCTTGCTGGCGTGACTTCACCCCAGAGCCGGCCTCGCCGCAGCAGGGAACGCAAGGCCGGGGCGGCCACGTCCCGGGGCGCCGCCCGGGGAGCCACGCCACGCGCCACGCCGGGAACCGCGAAGCCGGGCAATGGGCGAGACGCATCGGGGAGCACGCAGGACCAGGCGCCGAACCCGCCGGACGGCAGGCAGAACCAGGCGCCGAACCCGCCGGACGGCAGGCAGGACCAGACGTCGAACCTGCCGGACGGCAGGCAGGACCAGACGTCGAGCCCGCCGGACGGCAGGCAGGACCAGGCGTCGAACCTGCCAGACGGCAGGCAGGACCAGACGTCGAGCCCGCCCGAGGGGTCGTCGACCCCCCGCACCGCCGGAAGGACGCTCGCGTCAGTCGTGTCCGGTCTTCAAGCGCTGGCGCTCCTGGGCATCTGCGGCTTTTATGCGGTTGGCCTCGCACGGGGGGAGAGCGACAACCCGGTACGTGTGGTGATGTCGATCGTGCTCATCGCCATCTTCGCGGTCGCGCTGGCTGTGCTGGCTGTGGCCTGGTGGCGCGGCGCGGGATGGCCGGGAACGCCGACCGCCGTCTGGAACGCCCTGCTGCTGCCTGTGGCGTGGGGCTTGTTCCAGGGTGGCCAAGGCCTGATCGGCGGCACCGTGCTTGTGGTTGCGCTGTTGGGCCTCCTCGCCGCATTGACATCGGGCTCGCGCCGCGAGCTTCCCTGACGCGACCGAGAGGAGCACAGCCATGGACCTTCCCACGCTGTACCAGCGAACGCTCGACTGGTGGGTGACCCGCGTGGACACGGTTGGCGAGGGGCAGTGGTCGGATCCGACGCCATGCACGAAGTGGAGTGTGCGCGACTTGGTCAACCACGTGGTGGCCGAGGACCGGTGGACCGCGCCCCTGCTGGAGGGGGCCACCATCGCGGAGGCCGGCCACCGCTTCGACGGCGACCCGCTGGGCGACGACCCCGTGGCATCGGCCCATGAGGCGGCTGAGGAGGCGGGCTCGTCGGCGGCTGCGCTGCTGCCCACTGGCGGGCGGGTGCACCTTTCCTACGGCGAGGAGGACATGGAGGAGTACGCGCGCCAACTCTGTGCCGACCACCTCATCCACGGCTGGGACCTCGCGGCGGCAGTGGGGGCCGACCGACGCATGGACCCGGAGCTGGTCGATGAGGTGGCGGCCTGGTTCGCCGACCGTGAGGAGATGTATCGCGCCGGCGGCGCGGTGGCGGTACGTCCGGACGATGCTGGCGACCCCCAGACCGACCTCCTGGCAGCCTTCGGGCGGTCTGCGGCGTGGACCACGCCCGGCGGCGGCACGGGGAGCGGGCGCCATCGGACTCGCGAGGGTGGGCGCGCAGGGCGAGCACTCGAGGGTGAGGGCGCAGGGTGAGCACCGGAGGGGCAAGTTCGGAACTGGTGCGGGCCTTCTCGGCCGCCTTCGCTCGCGCTGACCTCCAGGCCCTGCGGGGCATGGTCACCGATGACGTGGTGTTCGAGTCGACCAGCCCGGCACCGGACGGCCATCGGTTCGAGGGGGTGGACGCGGTGCTGAAGGTCTGGTCTGAGATCGTGCGCGGCAGCATCGATCCGGTGTTCGCCGAGGAGGAGTCCTTCCTGAGCGGCGATCGTGCCGTGGTGCGCTGGACCTACTCGTGGACCAGCGCGGACGGATCACCCGGCCATGTCCGCGGTGTCGACGTGATGCGATTCCGTGAGGGCAAGGTCTGCGAGAAACTCTCCTACGTCAAGGGCTGAGCCCGCTTGTCCGGTCGGTTTCTCTCCGGTCGGTTCGCCATGTCTGGCGGCCGAGCGACCTGCACCTCGACGGCTTCGCCGCGACAGGCGAAGAAGCCCCGACCCGGGTGGTGGCTGGCCGTTCCCCTGGGCACCCGGATCCCCAAGAGGTCTCCGTCGGCGACGGTCCGGGGGCTGAGCAGCAGTCCGGTCTGGTGGCGACTGACCTCGACCGCGACACCCCGGAACTGGCTGGCGAGGGCAACCGAGTTCGCGGCGCAGATGATGGCACCACTGGTTCGGTCGAGCGTGCCCCGAAACGCCCGAAGCACGGCCTCGGCTGGGGTGTCGAGCAGCTGGTCAGCGTCGTCGACACAGACGACGAGGTCGGGTTGGTCGCGGCACAGCGCTGACAGCCGCGCGGCCTCGTCACTGCCGACCACGTCGAAGGCGCGCTCCGCCAGGCGGTCCGAACCACGTTCCACACCGTTGGGGGCGACGATGGCGACGTGGTAGCCCTTTCGTCGAGCAGCCAGCGCAAGGGTGGCCAGAGCCGTGGACTTGCCACTGCGTGCTGGCCCGGCGATCAGGACCTGACGGCCGTGGCGCTCGAACTCGAGCCCTATGGTGCAGCATTCCTCGCCGCCCACAGCGAACTCCAGACCCCGAGCGGTCGCTGTGAGCTGGGTCGTCACCACATCGGCAGGCATCGTCGCCACACGGAAGGGGAGGTTGACCACCGGCTCGTGCAGGGTCGCAGCGAGGTCCGCGATGGCGCGAGCAGCCGCAGCCCCGTCAGGCACCTCCCCGAGGTGGGCCAGCTGTAGCTCCATCCCGCTGCCCGCCACGACCCCCCGGCCGGGTGGCTGGTGCCCCGGGATGGCGTCACGCGGAACGCCCACCACAGCGGCGTCACCGGGATCCGCAAGACGCAGGACGAGCCGGTGGGTGGCCCAAGCCGTGCCGCGACCGATCAGCACACTCCGATCGCCGGTCACAACGGCCCGCAGCCCGACCGGCCCGCCTTCGCGCAGCAGACCGGCAAGCCGCTCCGCCGTCTGGCCGTGATCGAGCTGCTCGCTGTCCCGCCAAAGCAGGTCCCAGTCGTCCACGAGCAGCAGCAGGTATGCCGGTGTGCCAGCCCTGGTGGCCTGGTGCTCATCGACGGATGCGACCCACTCGTCCAGGCTGGAGAAGCCCGCGGCCGCGAGCAGCTGGTGTCTTCGGGCGACTTCGCCGGCCAGGCGGTTGACCAGCCGCACGACGCGAGCGAAGTCGGCCCGAGGAACGACCGCCCCGACATGGGGAAGGCTCTCGAGGGCCCGCAGGGCGTTGGAGGAGCCGTCGATGACGTACACGTGCAGGTCGTCGGCGATGTGTCGTCGCGTGGCCGCAAAGGCCAACGTCCGGAGGGCCGACGTGCGGCCAGAACCCCCTGCACCGCCGATGATCCAATGACCAGCGGAGTTGGCACTGCCCGCCCCGTCCCACCAGAACACGGGCTGGCGCTGACCTGCCGGGTCGTCCGCCAAGCCCCACGGGACGCTCACCGGCACCTTCCCCAAAGGGGGCCGGTCGATTGCTTGCCCGTCGACGCGGACCTCGTGGCTGGGCGCACTGGACGGCGCAAGGTCATCGAGTGGAACAGCCTCGGGCAGGGGTGGGTGCCAGGGTCGTCGCGGGAGAGCGCACCCGGCCGACGCGGCGGCGCTACACAGGGCGGCGACCACCCGGTCGAGGTCCGTGGGTGTCTGTTGGGAATCCTGGCCTCTCAGGTCGGCGGATGGCGACGGCCCGGGATACGCCCCCGTCGGGAGACCATGCCGTCTGACTCTCAGATCCGCCACTTCCTCCTGCCGATCCCGGGCGCCAAGCCACGCGGTCTGGAATGCCATGAGCCGCCCACCGCCAGACCGGGCGAGCGCTCGACCGCGATGTCGCTCATCGAGCTCCGCCGCATCGGGCGACTCGATGACGTCCTCGCTGTCGACGCGGTCACGAAACCGTAGGGCGATGCGCAGGTTGACGTTGGCCCGGATGTCAGCCGAGACGATGCCGCCGGGCCGCTGCGTTGCCAAGACGAGGTGGACACCCAGCGATCGGCCCACCGAAGCCAGCCGCACCATTTCCTCGAGGAACTCGGGGAGCTCTTCTGCTAGTGCTCGGAATTCGTCGATGACGAGCACGAGCCGCCCGAGCGTCTCGTCGTTTCCACCTGCCTTGGCACCGTAGTCGTCGAAGTCGGTGGCACCCACTCTCGCGAAAAGCCGTTCACGACGCGACAGCTCGGCGCGCAGCGACCGCAGGGCCCGTTGCGCCAGATGGCCGTCGAGGTCGGTGACCATCCCGACGGTGTGCGGGAGGTTGCTGCACGAACTGAAGGCGGATCCACCCTTGTAGTCGACGAGCACGAACCCGAGATCCTCGGGCCGGTTGGCAAGGGCCAGGGAGACCACCAGAGTCTGAAGTAGCTGCGACTTGCCCGACCCCGTCGTTCCACCGACCAGCACGTGAGGCCCGTCCCGGACCAGGTCGACCGAGAACGGGCCGCCCGCGCCCGAGCCGAGGACAGCGACAGTCACACCCGCGGATGAAGTCCAGCTGCTAGCGATCGACTCGGGGTCGAACACGGCCGATCCATGCAGATCCGCGAGTCGGACCACCTCAGGCACGGCCGTCGAACCGTCAGGCGTGTTGTCCTTGAGCGAGGCCATCGCCCGGGCCAGCTGCTCCGCCCAGGAGTCGTTGCATCCGTCCGGCGCGAAGATGAACGGCGCCTCGTGGTTTGGGGACTCCAGGTGTGCTGTGACGCCATCGGAGTCGACGGCGAGCACCGCTCGGCATTCCAGGGGGAGCGCAGAGCGATCAACGTCGACGGCAATGATGCGCAGCCCGTTCTCGGTGCCCCGGCTCAGGCTCAGGAGAGGCGCGATGCCGGGTTGGGCGCGCAGATCACGGGAGCCCATGAGTACCAACGTTGTTCGCGTGCCGCTCCACACCGTCTCGGCATCCGCCTCCGACCGCTCGACGGCGTGCGGGCGTCGATGAGGAGACAGCGCCCCATCACCGTCCGGCTGGAGCGCTGCGATGACCGACGCACATCGGTCGTGATCAAGCGATGTCACGTCATCGCAGTGGGGCAGAAGCCTTACCCATCCCCATTCCGACGCCGCGCCTTCTTGTGCCGCAATCACGACCAGGCGCAGGTCACGCGGCGAATGGAGGGTGGTCAGCTGGCCAAGGATGTTTCGGAGCAGGGGAGCGACTTCACGGCGCTGCCCTGCGATCCCGAGCACTTTCAGGCGTTCCAGGTCGATGATCACCGGTGCCTCGGAAAGGCTGGGCACGCGGCCCTGGTGCCCCACCGACGGGTCGACGATGCGAACCGAAGCCGGCACATTTCCGCTTCCGACACGGAGTGCGAGCACATCGGGATCGCTTCGGCGCCGCTCCCAGAGCCGACTGCCCGGCCCCTGGGCGGTCTGGAGGACGGTGACCGGATCCGGGGACTTCATGCGGCGCATGGCTACGTCGTGACGACACACCTCGACGACGCTCTGTGCTACAGCGGCACTGGCACGTTCGAACTCGGCCAGCTGACCGGCATACTCCCGTCGCCCAGTGACCCGGTCGCTCACTGCGTTTCCCAGCATCATGACTGGCGTCATCAGGGTGAACAGAAGCAGCTGTGGGCCCATCAGCGCCGCCAGCACCGCGCACACCGGAAGCGGCAGCAGCATTGCCAGCCAGGGGAGCCGCGCGCTGCGACGTCGCTCCGGCGGGGTGGGGAGTGTGATCGTCACCGGCTCTGTCTTAGTGGGCACCCGAGGCGCTCGGTTGACGAGCAGGTGTCCGTGGCCGTCGGGCTCCACGGCGGCGGGCCGCACGCCAGGACTCCGGACCTGGATGAGGGAGTGACCGGCCCGGAGTGTCTGGCCGGGAGCTAGCGCTGTGCCCGCTCGAGGCACCGGTTCTCCATCGAGATGCATGCCGTTGGTGGATCCCGCGTCGGCCACGTGAATGCCGTCGGGACCTACGGAGAGAATGGCGTGGGTGCGGGAGAGTCCCGGGTCGTCCACCCTGAGTGTTGCTCCGGCACCCCGCCCCAGCACGTGGCGGCCGGGCTCGAGAGGGAACCGTCGACCGCAGTCCGGACCCGACACAACCGCGAGTTCCAGCGGAGTGGGTCGCGGGTGTGCTCGCGACTGACGGTGCCCGCGAGCGACAAGTGACAGACATGCCCTGTGGAGGAGGGGTGGCAAACCAACCGGCGCGTCGTCGGGAATGGATCCGGTACTGCATCGGAGCCGGCCACTCGCCATGCCGAACTCGGCAGCGAGCAGAACCGCAAGCTCGCCGGCCGTCGTGCCGGGTGGTGCGCTGACGTCGACGTCGACCGGCGGGGTCCCCACCTCCGGCACCGCGATGGACAACGTCAGGTTCATGGATGCGCACGGTAGCCACTCTGGAGAGGGTTGCCGCGGAGTTACCCACAGTTATGCCGCAAAACATCACGATCGGCCGGGGTGGTGGACTTTGGTGGAGTTTCAGCGCGCATTGGTCGACCTTGGGAAGCCAGCCAGCCTGTGGACAGTCGTTGGACGAAGTTTGCGCGAGTTCCTATGCTGTGCCGCGCATCTGTCGCGTTCGTTGGGCATCGGCGCTTGGGGGAGGCAATCGCGTGGAAGCTGTGCGCACCGTCGAGGACGAGGTCCGCGAGCTCATCCGCCGCACCGGACTCGACCCTGCCCGCGACCCGGCGGCGGTCTCGCGGCTCGTGCGGGAGGCGGTCAACGACTACGACGACCGGGCGATGCACGGCGGCCTGCCGGTGCTCGGCAACCTCGATGACGCCGTCAAGGCAGTGCTCGACAGCGTTGCCGGATTCGGGCCACTACAGCGTTATTTCGACGATCCGCAGATCGAGGAGATCTGGGTCAACGAGCCCTCGAAGGTGTTCGTGGCCAGAAGCGGTGTCGCCGAGCTCACCAACACGATTCTCACGGGAGATGAGGTTCGCGACCTGGTCGAGCGGATGCTCAAGTCGTCAGGGCGACGGGTCGACCTTTCGTCGCCATTCGTCGACGCTGTTCTGCCCGACGGCTCCCGTCTGCATGTCGTGATCCCCGACATCACCAGAGAGCACTGGTTCGTCAACATCCGCAAGTTCGTCGTCAAGGCTGACCACCTCGACGACCTCGTGCGGCTCGGGACGCTGACCAAGCAGGCTGCCCGGTTCCTCGAGGCAGCCGTCGCCTCCGGCCTCAACATCCTCGTCGCCGGGGGGACCCAGGCCGGAAAGACCACCCTCCTCAACTGCCTGGCCGCGGCGATCCCGCCGCGGGAGCGGATCGTTACGTGCGAAGAGGTCTTCGAGCTGAAGATCCCCCTGCGCGACGTGGCCTCGATGCAGTGCCGTCAGCCCAGCCTCGAGGGCACGGGAGAGGTGCCGCTGCGCAAGCTGGTCAAAGAGGCCCTGCGGATGCGGCCCTCGCGCATCATCGTCGGCGAGGTCCGGCAGGCAGAGTCGCTGGACCTGTTGATCGCGCTCAACAGCGGCGTCCCCGGCATGTGCACCATCCATGCCAACAGCGCTCGCGAGGCCGTGACCAAGATGTGCACACTTCCGCTGCTGGCTGGAGAGAACGTGGGCTCACGGTTCGTCGTCCCGACCGTCGCGGGCTCGATCGACCTCGTCGTGCATGCGGCCCTCGAGCGCGACGGGGTCCGCCGGGTGCGCGAGATCGCCGCAGTTCCCGGGCGGGTCGAGGGAGACGTCGTCGAGATCGCCGACCTGTTCGTTCAACGGGATGGCCGACTCGTGCGGGCCGAGGGTTATCCGCCCCACCCGGACCGGTTCGAGCGCGCGGGCTACGACGTCGCCGCTCTCTTGGCGCAGTGAGGAATCGGCGTGAGAGGTTTGCTGATCGGACTCGTCATGGGCGTGGGGTTCTTCTGCATCTGGTGGTCTTGCTGGGCTCCCGCCTCGGGTTCTCACCAACCGGTGCGGGGCAGCATGGTTTTGGCGCGGCTTCGTGACGAGCTGGTCCAGGCCGGCTACGAGTCCGTTGGCCCTCGAGCTCTCCTCACCTCCTGTGCCATCGGATCCGTCATGGCGTTCCTGCTGATCCTTGCCGTGAGCTCGGTCCCGGCCATTGCGGTGTGCTTCGCGGTGCTGGCGGGGTGGGGCCCTATCGCCCTCGTGAGACTCCGCGCTCGGCGCCGGCGCGCAACCCTGCGGGACCTGTGGCCCGATGCCGTGGACAACATCGCCTCCGCGGTCAGGGCCGGGATGGCCCTCCCCGAGGCACTTGCGCAGCTCGCCGTCCGCGGCCCCGAGGAGCTGCGGCCGGCCTTCGCCGCCTTCGGCGAGGACTACCGAACCACGGGCCGGTTCCAGGACTGCCTCAACCGCCTGAAGGAGCGGCTCAGCGATCCGGTGGGCGACCGGCTGGTCGAGTCGCTGCGCATCGCCCGCGAGGTTGGCGGAAGCGACCTCGGCAACCTGCTGCGAACCCTCTCCTCGTTCTTGCGGGAGGACGCTCGCACGCGGGCGGAGCTGGAGACCCGGCAGGGCTGGACCGTCAATGCCGCGCGGCTGGCGGTCGCGGCCCCCTGGATCGTGCTGGTCATGCTCTGCTCTCGGGCGGAGGCGGTACAGGCCTACAACACCCGTCTCGGTGCGGCGGTTCTCGGTTTCGGCGCGGTGCTGAGCCTGGTTGCCTATCGGCTCATGATGTGGATCGGTCGCCTGCCCGAGGACGAGCGGGTGCTGCGGTGACCGGCCTGCCACGCACCGGCGCCGTGCTCGGTGCGACTGTTGGGCTGGGGCTGCTGCTGATGAATGCCGGTCTGCCGCACCGCCGCAGGCCAGGGCTGGCTGGGCGCCTGCTGCCCTACCTTCGGGACACGCCGATACCGTCGAGGCTGCTCGCCCAGGACCGCTTCGCGGTCGGGGGCACCGTCGGGGCCCTGCTCATGCCGGTGCTTGCCGACCTGTCCGCCGCGGTGGAGCGGATGCTCGGCGGGGCGGCATCGGTGCGACGTCGCCTTCAACGCGCCGGCCGGCCACCCGACCTCGAGCGGTTCCGGGCGGAGCAGGTGCTCTGGGGTGCCGCGGGAGGCGCCTGCGGAGTCGTCGTCGGCGCTCTGATGTGGGTGCTGAACGGCACCTCCGCAATGCCGGTCGTCGTGGTGACGCTGTCCTTCGCCGGCGCGGGCGTCGTGGCCCGGGACCAGGCCCTGAGCGCCCAGGCCAACCGGCGCGAGCAGCGGATGCTGGCCGAGTTCCCCACGATTGCCGAACTCTTGGCGCTGGCGGTCGGAGCCGGAGAGGGCGCCGTCGGGGCCTTGGAGCGGGTCTGTCGCCTCTCCCGGGGCGAGCTGTCCGCCGAGCTGTCCCGGTGCCTCGCCGATGCGCGCGCGGGCGCCAACCTTCCCACCGCCCTCCAGGGGCTGGCCGACCGCACCGGGCTGATCAGCCTGTCCCGCTTCGTCGACGGCATCGTGGTCGCCGTCCAGCGAGGGACCCCTTTGGCCGATGTGCTGAGGGCTCAGGCCCAGGACGTTCGAGAGGCAGGCCGTCGGCAGGTGATGGAGGCAGGTGGCCGCAAGGAGATCCTGATGATGGTCCCCGTCGTCTTTCTGGTACTGCCCATCACCGTGCTCTTCCTCGTCTTCCCCGGGTTTACCTTCTTCCGCTTCACGATCTGACCCACGCCGCACAGAGAGGCACTCCGCCGACATGATGACCCGAGACCTCACCTACTCGCTGACGCACGCGCAGGTGCGCGCCCTGGCCCTGGTGCGCCGCGCCACCGGCCCGGGCCGGGAGCGGGGTGACGTCCCCGGCTGGGTGCTCATCACGCTCATGACCGCCGGCCTGGTCGCGGTCCTGTGGGGCGTCGCCCAGAACCAGCTCCAGGCGCTGTTCACCAGAGCGATGAACAGCGTGACCGGACCCTGAACCAGGTGCCGCCGGTGCGACCACGACCGGCCAGCCGGCTGGGTGGCCGGCCTGGCTGCGACACAGGTGACCGCCCGCGAGCCGGCAAAGGCCTTGTGGACCACCATGGGGTCCGCCGTGAGCGCGGCGCGGCCATCGCCGATTTCGCCATGGTCTCCGGGCTGGTCACGCTCGTCTTCGTCGCGGTCTTCCAGGTCGGTCTTGCCATGCACATCCGCAACACCCTGATCTCATGCGCATCCGAGGGCGCCCGGCTGGGCGCTCGGGCGGACGCCGCACCCGAGGAGGGAGCGGCGAGGGCCCGACAGCTGATCGCGCGGTCCATCTCGGCAACGTTCGCCCAGGACGTCTCGGCCAGTGTCGAGACCGTCGACGGCGTTGGGGTGGTCGCCGTGCACGTCCGCGCCCCGCTGCCCGTGATCGGCCCATTCGGGCCAGACGGTCGGCTCGACGTGGTCGGTCGCGCCTACCTGGAGTCCCAGTGATCCATGCCGTATGTCGGGCGGCCGGTCGGGGGGACCCCGGTCGGCGCCCGTCCGGTGAGGGGCGGCGCGGTGTTGGGCCGCTGTCCGGTGCGGAAGGCCGCGGTCGGCGGCTGTCCGGCGAGGGAGGCAGTGCGGTGGTCGAGTTCGTCTACCTCGGCGTCCTCATGCTGGTGCCGCTGATCTACCTGGTCCTGATGGTGAGCCGGCTACAGGCCGGCGCCTTCGCGACCACCCAGGCCGCGCGGGAGGCCGGGCGCGCCTTCGTGACCGCCACATCCGCCGAGACGGCAGAGGCACGAGCGAACGCCGCAGCCCGAATCGCCTTCGAGGACCAAGGTTTTCGCGGTGGAACCTCGCTGGTCATCGACTGCGACGGCCTGCCCTGCCTGCGTCCCGAGGGTCGGGTCGAGGTGACCGCGACGGTCACCGTACCGCTCCCGCTGGTTCCCTCCTTCGCGCGCCGGCTGGTCCCACTCGAAATCCCCGTCACGGCGCGGCACCTGTCGACCGTCGACCGGTTCCGGAATGCGCCGTGACTCCCAACGGCAGCCAGCGCATCCACCGGCCCCGACCGGGCGGTGAACGCGGACAGATCTCGATTCTGATCCTGGCGATGACACTCATCGCTGCAACACTGATCGTCGGTGGCATCGCCGTGACCTCCGCCCAGCTGTCGCGAATGCGACTGCTCGACGCCGCCGACGGCGCGGCTCTGGACGCCGCGGACTCACTGGACACCACGGCATACCAGAAGGGGCTGGACCATGCCGTGGCGGTGAGCGACGCCACGGTCCGGACCACCGCGGAGCAGTACCTCGCGTCGAGGCCCCTCCCGGTCGGCATGATCGGCTGGTGGGTGGTGTCGGGAACGGGAACTCCGGACGGACAGACCGCGGTGGTCCGGCTGACCGGGCAGGCCGACCTGCCGCTCATCGGCCCCGCCCTCTCGGCTTTGGGCGGCTCGGTCACCATCACGGTCGAGTCGCGGGCCCGCGCCGAGCTCAGCCCCTGAGCCGCGGCAGTTCTGCGCGGATGCGCCGGAAGGGGCCACCGACATCTCCAGAGGGGTACTGTCGAGAGTGCGGAGCCATCCAGGCGCCCGACCAGGGGAGCAGCCATGGCTGACAAGTCGCCACGACAACATATGTCCAAGAAATCGGGCAAGTCGCTCAAAGAGAAACGGGCCGATAAGCAGGCGAAGACGGAGGCGCACAACGTCACCGACGTCTTCCCGCACGGCAAGAAGCGCTGAGACTCCCTCGGATCGTCACTCAGCCGGCGCGGAGGGACGCTCGCGCAGTTCTTGGCGTGTCCGTGGGATGCCGCTGACCCCGCTGACCCCGCCGGGCTCCGGCTTCACGGCGAGGACTTGGTTGACCCCGACCCGATTGTCAGGCGGCTCGGTGGACGGCCGGGCATACGTCACTGGGGATTGACATGCCGCGCCGAGCTCAAACAATGACTCCCAGGTTGCGCCCGGGCCATGCGGGGTAGGGATCGATCTATGAGCGGACCCAGGCCGTCGATCATCGCCCACCGCGGGTCATCCCATTCAGCCCCGGAGCACACGTTGCAGGCCTACCGGCAGGCGATCGCCGAGGGAGCCGACGCGCTCGAGTGCGATGTGCGGCTCACCCGGGACGGCCATCTCGTCTGTGTGCACGACCGCCGTATCGACCGCACGTCCAACGGGACCGGCACCGTGTCGGAGTTCGACCTCGCGACTCTGGGGCAGCTGGACTTCGCCGCCTGGAAAGACGAGAGGTCTATCCATGCGGGCGAAGACCAGCTGGTGGAAGGTGTGGAGGGCCGTGCGGCTTCGGGGCAACCCGCCCCTGTCCTCACCCTCGAGACGCTCCTCCAGGAGGTCCTGGCCGCGCCGCGCCGGGTCCGCCTGCTGATCGAGACCAAGCACCCCACCCGGTACGCCGGCCAGGTCGAGAAGCAGCTCGTGCGGCTCCTGCGCAGGTATGGCCTGGCCGATCCCCGCACCGAGCAAACGTCCGTCGTCACCGTGATGAGCTTCTCCGAGCTGGCGCTGCGGCGAGTCCGGCAGCGCGCGCCGAGGCTCCCCACCGTGCTCCTGATCCAGCGGCCGGCCCCCTGGCGGGCGAGTGGAAGGCTGCCCAGGGGTGTGGCCATCGCCGGCCCGGGGGTCCGCCTGCTCCGTGGGCGACCTGACTTCGTGCGGCGGGTGCAGGCCCACGGCCACCCGGTGTACGCGTGGACGGTCAACAACCAGAACGACCTCGACCTTGCCCTGTCCTTCGATGTCGCCGGGGTGATCACCGACCGGCCGGCCGACGTCCTGGAGGGCATTGGCCACCTGGGGTGAACTGGCGAGGGCCTGGTGACGTGACGACGTGGGTCCGGTGACGACGAGAGCCCGGTGACGACGAGAGCCCGGTGACCACGAGCGCCCAGGTGACGACGAGAGCCCGGTGACGAGGAGGGTCCTCGCCACCGGGCTCGATCGTGCTCAGCCGCAGTCGGCGGTCACGTCACCTGGACGCCTCAGAGCGGCCGGTCGTAGGTGTCGCCGTAGTAGCTGCCGAGCTTGTCCCGGTAGGCCGGGTCGTCGAAGTCGACGTCCGCCAGCTCGGGGGAGTCCTTGATCTGGCCCTTCGTCCGGTCGACATAGACCTTCTGGTCGTCCCAGTCGATCCGGTCGATCGTCCCGGCCGGCAAGAGCACCTTGCGGCCGAAGATCCACGGGCCCGTGTCCACCACGATGTAGCTGCTGCCGACGTCCACGGTCGCGGCATCGACCTTGCCGATGTCCCCATCCGTGGCGTGCACCGAGAAGCCCACGGGCGTGCGAGCTGCGTCGCTCGACAGTTCGGTTCCTTCACGGTAGTTCCAGGCGTCCCATGTGGGGTTGGTCATGCTGTTCTCCCTTCGTTGCATGACGTGCATGTACCAACTCGGCTACCCGGTCGGCGGCCGGCAAAACCTTGCAGGCGGCAGCGGACGGCTCTCCAGAACCGCGTCCTGGAGAGCCGTCCGCCGTTGGATCAGCAGCAAATTCGGTTAGCTGTCACCTCCGGGCGAACATGGCGTCCTGGGCGTACCCGTCGTGCTGCGCGCCCGTGTACGGGTCGATCTGCGGCGACGTCGCCCAGCGGTTCAGGCCGGTCCACACGACGTTGATGTGGTCGTCGTTACCGACCGCCAAGCCGGTGTAGTCGCCGTCGAACACGTTGCAGTCCTTGCCCTCGGCGTTGGTGACCGGCGGGTCGGTGTAGCCGTCCGGCCCGCAGACACTCGGCCAGGCGCTCTGCGGCACGTACTGTCCGGCCCAGTGGGTCACCGAGATGTCGACCTGCTCGGTCGGCTGCCGTCCAGCGCCGTTGGGCACGAGGACCTCACGGCCGCTGATGACCGGCGCGCCGCTCGTCGAGGTCCGCGGAGCCACCGTCAGGAGCACGTGGTTGAACGTGTCGTTGCGGCCGCCGCCCGGGTCGGCGATGTTCTCGTTCGAGTCGTACGCCACGGCCAGTGAGCCGTCCGAGCGGAAGTCGGCCCACGGGAACCACTGGTCACCTGCGGAGGTGTCCAGGGCGATGCGCGGGTT
This sequence comes from Dermatophilaceae bacterium, assembly GCA_035691065.1. Lineage (GTDB taxonomy): Bacteria > Actinomycetota > Actinomycetes > Actinomycetales > Dermatophilaceae > DASSJT01. Next base: position 63,712 of record DASSJT010000063.1, on the reverse strand, counting down.
CCAGCTCGCGCCACCTGTCCAGCTCTCGGCCATGTAGATGTTCGTGTTCGTCACCGCATGGCACGGGTTGTAGTCCGGCGCGGTGCCCGGGAGGTCGTTGAGGCAGCTCGCGGGCGCCGCATCGTGGGTGCCGGCGAAGTTGTCGTTGTAGACGACCACCCAGTGGGCCGGGTTCGTCGGGTCGGCGGTGATCGTGCCCGGTGACTGCCAGCGGATCTGGTGGCCGGTCACCGTCTGCCGGCCGATGACGCTCCACGGCGTGTCCGCCGCGCCGTCCTCGAGGTTGGCTATGACGACCGGGTTGCTGAACGTCGCCCCGCCGTCGGTGGACTTGACCGCCATGAGGGTCTGCTCGTACTCGCCAGCCGTCTCCCAGGCGGCGTCGACATTCCCCGTGGCGAAGTGCACGACGATGTCACCGTTCGGCGCCACCTCCGTGATGGGGAAGCTGTCCTCATCGCACTCTCCTACCGGGCCCGCGTTCTGGAAGTGACACAGCGGGTTCGACCCGGAGATCTCCTTCGGCGTCGACCAGGTGAGGCCGCCGTCGTCGGAGTAGGCGAAGTAGACCGGGGACTCGTTGTACGCGCCCTGGATGTCGTTGAGGTAGCGAGCGGCCACCAGGTAGGCCCGCCCATAGTGCGGTGAGCCCGGGTAGTTGTCGACCGTCAGCCACTCCTTGTCGAAGAAGAGCGCATTGGTGGCCGGCCCGATCCCCGCTCCCTGGCCCTTCATCACGACGGTGGGGCCCTCCCAAGTGATGCCGCCGTCGCGCGACCAGCTCACCGAGACGTTGCCCTGCGAGACCCAGGGACCGCCCTGCCCGCCGGTGTTCTCCAGCTGCGCCATCATCGCCCAGCCGGTCTGCGGCGTGGTTCCTGAGAGCTTGCCGTCGAACGCGGGCGACGGGTCGCCGGCACCGTTTCCGCTCTTCATCGGGATCTGCCCGTCGACCCAGCTGGCGCCGGCGTCGAAGGAGCTGAAGAACCCGGTCGGTACGATCGCCTGGCGGGCCCCGGTGGAGTTGTTGAACCGGTAGAAGTAGTCGTTGGAGCCTGCCAGCAAGGCGGTCGGCACCTTGGGGTTGGCCACGATCGCCAGCTCGTTGTCGGGTGCGAAGTCCTGCCGGTACGGCTGCGCGTCGTTGCACGAGATGTCCATCGCGCCGCCGGGGGAGCCGTAGGCGGCCCCGGCCGCGACATTGCACCGGTACCGCTCGATCTGGGACACGCTGAACTGGCCACTGCCGCCGAGGGTGGTGCCGGCTTCGGCGGCATCGAGGTCCGGTCTGACGGTCATCCTGGTGGTCGAGAACGGACGGTCCCTCGCGTCGGCGGCCGAGGCCGCGAGCACGGTCGATGCGAGAGCCAGCGCGGCGACGCCAGCAGTGGCGGGCCTGATCCTCATAGCCCCTCCTGCGCGTGCCCGCGCGAGCGCCGTTGCTCACAAGGAGACGGGCACGCTTCGCCGCCATGCTCCACCCACCCCGTGGAGAGGTCAATCGCCCAGACGGCCAAGCCCAGGGGTGGTGTGTGCACCACCCCGTCCCAATACAGCCCCAGCCGGTATGCCGGCCAGAGCCTGAGGCGGCCGGGTCACCGCGGCTGGCCAGTCGCGGTCGAGCCGGATCCCCACCCCGACGGGCGGTCTCGCCGGCGTGGATCAGCGGGCTGCGACCAGCTCGAGCCAGGTGGTGACCTCGCCCGCGTCGGCCTTGGCACTGCGGAAGCCCACATAGCCGTCGGGCCGCACCGCCACCACGCCCGCGCCGGCGCGGTCCGACAGCCGATGGACGGTGACCTGCGGGCCGAGAGCCTGCTGATCGAGCGGTGCGGCGTCGCGACACGACAGCAGGTGGATACCGGGACGTCCGACCAGCTCCTGCAGGCGCTGTCTCCTCCCGTCGCAGGTCACCCACTCGTCGCCGACCCGACCTCCCGGCCGCAGGTCCAGCGCGCCCGCCGCCCCCAGGTCCACTGATATTGGGCTGCCGTGGTACCGCGTCCGGAGCTGGGACAACGTGCGCACTCCCTCGGCTACCAGACGCCGCCGGCGCAGGACCACGGGCAGCGCTGGGGCGAGGACAGGAGCCAGCTCGGTGCGAACCCAGCGGGCGAGCGGGGTGGTCGAGGCCTCGGCGAAGAAGATCAGGTGGGTCAGGGCCAGAACGCGTCGGGCCACACATCGCCGCTCTTCCTCGTAGGACTGAAGCAGCGGGGCCAGAGATCCGGCGCTCCGCGCGGCGGCGCCGAGCAGCCGTGCCCCCAGCCGATCGCTGGGCTCCACCGTCCACGAGTCGGCCACCGCAGACGTGGAGCGAGTCTCGGCCTGCGCGGCGAAGGCCAGCTTCCAGCCCAGGTTCAGGGCGTCCTGGATGCCGGTGTTCATCCCCTGCCCGCCGGCTGGCGAGTGGGCGTGCGCGGCATCGCCCGCCAGGAACAGCCGGCCCTCCCGGAAGGAGTCCGCCATCCGGTGCTGCAGCGGCACCCGCGCCGACCAGGCCAGCCGCCCAATCCGGGCCGGCAGCCCGGCCGTGTCGAGGATCTCCTGAAGCTCGAGCCGCGCAACCGACTCACCCGGCTGGCCGAACGCACTGCCCCCGGGTCCGGCGGCTCGCGTGGCCAGCAGCCGCCAGGGTGCGCCCTCGCCGAGGGCGAAGAGGAAGACGAGGCCCCCGCGGCCCGCCACAGCGTGGAGGACACCCGGCGCCAGCTCGGCATCGTCCCAGGGCTCGAGGTCGACGTCTGCCAGGACCACTTCCTGGTGGTATGCCGCTCCACGCCACCCGATGCCGAGCAACCGGCGCGTGCTGCTGGCCGGGCCGTCGCAGCCCACGATGTACCTGCTCCGGAGCGCAAAGGTGCCGCCCTCAGCACGCAGGACGGCATCGACGCCGACGTTCCAGGTGGGCGGGGGGCCGATGACCGAGGCCTGGCCGGCAACCGACCCGTCACCGGGGCGCCGGCCGGGCATCGACCCGTTACCCGCGCGCCCGCCGGCCATCGACCCGTTACCCGCGCGCTGGCCGGCAACCGACCCGTCACCCGCGCGCTGGCCGGCAACCGACCCGTTACCCGCGCCATCCACCGCGCCCACCCCGGGCAGCCTCCGCGAAAGCGGGACGATGCCAGCCGGCATACCCCTGAGCCCGGTGAGCTCGGTGCCGCGCTCGACCACCACCCCGCGCGCCTCGAGGGCATCGGCGAGCACGGCCTCCACGTCCATCTGCCGGATCAGCGTCAGATGCGGGAAGGCCGAGTCGGGCAAGGCGAACTCGCCGAGCTGAACGTCGAGGACCCTGTGGCCCACATGGAGCTGGGCCCGGGGGCGGGTGTCGGCGCGCTCCAACAGGGCATCGGTCACCCCGAGCGGCCGGAGCACCTCGAGCGTCCGCGGATGCAGGATCATCGCGCGGGAGGGTCGGGGGGCCTGGTGCCGACGCTCGACGATGCGAACGCCGCCGCCGTGGGCGCAGACCTGCAACGCGGTGGCCAGCCCCGTCGGCCCGGCGCCGACCACCAGCACGTCGGTCAGGCCGCCGTCAGACGCCACCACGCCCGGTCCTCCCCCGGCTCGACGCCGTCGAGCAGCCGTGGGTCGGCGAGGACGTCGTCGCGGCGGACGCCCTCGACCACGCGGTAGTCGATGGACGCACGCTCGCTGACCAGGGCCAGCACCCACCACAGGCACCCGGCATACCTCCGTGCCGCTCTGGCCCCGTCCCACTCGTAGAGGCCGCGGTAGCGGTCGGCGCCGTCGTGGGCCAGCCACAGTTTGGAGACGAAGCCAGGGAAGCCGACGAACAGGGGCGTGTTGAGCAGGCTCTCGACCCGGAACGCCGCATGCCCACGGCCGCGGACCCACCGCAGGCGGAAGCCGACCACGAGGACACAGGGACGTGCGGGGGCAGCCTCGCGCAGCCGCGTCTCGCGGTAGACCCGGGCAACCGAGCCGTCCGCGAAGCGCAGGCGGCGCCCCACGTTCCCGCGCGGCAGCTGGACCCTGCGCCGGGCGAGAAGCACTGCCGATCTGACGATGCAGCGCGTCACTCCTCGGGCCGCGATCGTCTTGGGTAGCGGTCCGCCTGTGGCCACCGGGGTGTCAACGTGAAGCTCGGTCATGACTCCACGGTGGCGGTCGCCGTGGGCGGTGGGTAGTGACGAAGGCCCCGGTCCCTTGGCGGTCCCTTGGCGTGCAGCTGCGCGACGTGCACCGGTCTGGACCGGGCTAGGTCTTGCCGTTGAGAAGATAGGCGGCCGGGGCCGCGGTTCGGCCTGAGGGGCCGAGTGCGGACCTCTCCTGGCCCGCTGGGCGAACCGCGAGACAGGCGCGCACGGTGGGCGGCACACTCGTCTCGTGGGCGAGCAGGCGCGGACGCGGGTTTCGGCGCAGAAGCCGGCGCAGACCCGGGTGCCGGCGCAGAAGCCGGCGCGGGTGCCGCCGCAGATGCCCGCGCAGCTGTCGCCGCAGATGCCCGCGCAGCTGTCGCCGCCGCAGCCGGGAGGCACCGCCTGGATATCTGCCGTCGATGCCCTCCTGGCGCAGGCGCGCCTCGGCCTGGACCGGGTGGCGCCCGCCGACCTCCTCGCCGAGATGGACGCAGGAGCGCTGGTCGTCGACACCCGCCCGGCCGCACAGCGCGCGCGAGACGGGAAGCTGCCGGGAGCGCTGGTCATCGACCGCAACGTCCTGGAGTGGCGGCTCGATCCGACAAGCCCCCACCGGATTCCCGGCCTCGGGGGGCGCGAGCGGCGGATCATCGTCGTCTGCAACGAGGGATACGCCTCCAGCCTCGCCGCGGCTACGCTCAGGCAGCTCGACCTCACCCGCGCCACCGACCTCGAGGGCAGCTACCAGGCCTGGCTGGCGCTCCAGGCAGGATCAACCGTTCACCTCGACCGCGCAGAGGAGCCGGCACCGTGACCGACCAGCGGCACGACACCCACGATGGCACCAACCCCGAAGGGCGCCCCGAGCCCGACGCCCACACCGGACCCGACGCCCACACCGGACCCGATGCGCACTCCGGCTCCGACGGGTTGCCTCTCACGCAACGGGCGGCTGCCCGCCTCCGCGTCATGGCGGCGCCTGACAACGAGGACGACGACACGCCGCAGTACCGCGACTCCTACCTCCTCATCCGCACCGTCGTCGGCGCCATCGGCTTCCTGCTGCCGGTGGTCCTGGTGCTGGGCGACTACTTCTTCCTCCCCGGCACGATCCAGGTGCGCGGCTCGCTGAGCTCCTACTACCACACGGTCATGCGCGACTTCTTCGTCGGCAGCCTGTGCGTCGTCGGCTTCCTGCTGATCACCTACCGTGCCGCGCCGCCGCGCCGCCGCGAGTTCTGGCTCAGCCTGGTCGCGGGCATCGCGGTGCTGCTCGTGGTCTTCTTCCCGACGGAGCGGCCCGACGTGCCCCAGGGCGCTCCCCGCTGCGGCGACCCGGGCGCGCAGTTCCCGACCGGCACCTGCTCGCCGACCGAGGGCAAGTTCGGCGAACTCGCCACGGCGAGAGTCCATTTCACCTCTGCAGCAATCTTCATCCTGATGCTGGCCGTGATCTGCTTCCTCTTCGCCCACGAGGAGGCCACCAAGGGGCACGTCAAGCGCATGCGCTTCCACCGCGCGTGTGGCTGGGCCATCCTCGGCGCGATCGCCTGGGTCGCGGTGGGTGGGTTCTTCCGGCTCAACCTGTTCACGCTCACCCCGCTCTACCTCGGCGAGGTCGTCTCCGTCTGGGCGTTCGGACTCTCCTGGCTGGCCAAGGGCAAGGACCTCCGCGCGATGATCCCTGCACGGGTCCGAAACCTGTTGCCCAAGAAGGGGGCTGCCACTCCCGCTCCGGCTGCCTGACGGAGGTATGCCGACCGGCTGGCTCCCCGGGTATGCCGCAGTATGCCGCAGGCGCGCCGAGCGCCTGCGGCACTTCGGGCCGCGGCACCGCTAGGCTCCGCCCTCGCTGGCCCTGCCCTGGTCGCCTCGAGGAGCCGACTCAAACAGGCGGAAGTGGGTACTGCCAGCGTGTCCTGCATCCCCTGCAGCAGAGAGGAATCCGCGTCGTGTCGACCGACAAGATCCTGTACATCCTGGCCCTGATCGCCTTCATCGGGGCTGCCTTCGGCTTCCAGGTCAGGAAGATCAGCCTCGTGGCCGTCGGGCTGGCCCTGCTGACGCTGACCAAGCTGATCTGAACGGCCGATCTGAATAGCTGATCTGACCCCAGTCAGCTGACCCAGCTCATCTGACCCAGCCCAACCGGGCAGACCCCGACGCTGCCGCCGGCCGGCATACTGCCGGCCGGAGGCAGCGTCTCACGGTCGCTCTCGAGGCGGTCGCCCATTCGCCGCTTCGCGCGCCTCAGCGCTTCCCTAGAGACTGGGAGTGCGACCGCCGCGCTCCTGGATCGCCTCCGGCAGAGCGGACTCGGGCAGGCCGACGAGCTCGGCCACCGGCCTCACCTCGCGCTCGAACTGTTGCTGCAGCGGTAGGTCGCGCAGGACATCGCTGCGCGCCTCTTCCTTGACTCGGTGCAGCCGCACGCGGATCTCGCCGATGGTCTCCGGCGTGACGTGCTCTGCGGGCACCCGGGCGTTGAACTCGTAGACCTCGCGCTCCTGGAAGTGGTGACCGCGCTGCTCGGGAGGCCCTGAAGGGTTGACGAAGGACCGCTGGACCCCGAGGTCGGGCAGGTAGCCGGCGTGCAGGAGCTGGTTTCCGAGGGTCACCTCGTAGGCATTGCCCTCGGGGAACGTCGTCGTCTGTGCCAGCGGCCCGTCAACGAGGTGGCTGTCGAGCACGCTCAGGCGGTCTCCCCGGACCCGCATCCGCAGCCGGATGTACTGCTCAGACGGCCGGCCCGCGGCGGCGCGGCTCCGGCCACGGCTTCTGCCTCCTCTTCGGGCGCGTCGTGGCTCCTGGTCGGGAAGGTCGGGCTCGCCCCGCGGGCGGCGTGGCCGGCGCGTGGCCTCGGGCTCGACCTCGGCCTTGGTCGGCTTACGGGTGGGCCGGCCCCGGCGCTCGGGTGGGCTCTCGCCCTTGGCGGGTCCGCCGTACGAGGGCGGGGTGGTGTTCCGTTCTGCGGCAGCGGCTTTGGTGGGCGCCGGCGGCTTGGTCGGCCGTCCGCTGGCCCGCCGAGGCTCGGCGCCGCGCTCTTGCTTCCTCATGGTCTTCTCTCCGTTCACCAGTTCCGGCCATACCGGTAGTCGCGGATCCACCGGTAGTAGATCCGGTCCAGGCCGTAGCCGCTGGCCCCGTCCAGCACGCCGAACCAGTCGGTGTTGTGGACGTAGAGGTGCGGCTGGCCGGTCTTGCCCGAGAAGCGGGCCACTTCGAAGGCATCGGCTGGTCCCAGGTTCCACTCACCGATCCAGTCTCCGGCAAAGCTGGCCTGAAGGCCCGTGCCGGTCGAGATCATCCGGCCGAGGTACTCCGTTGACCAGTCCTGGTAGTTCCAGGCCCACAGGTCGCACCGCCCGTCGCCGTTCAGGTCGGCGGCGATGAAGCGGTCGTGCCGGGCGAGACCGCCCCATGCGGGCACGTCGCCGTCGTACCGGTTGACGTAGGCAAGGCCATTGCCGGACGAGCGGAACATCCCGAGGTAGGGGATGGCCCAGTCGTCGCCGTTGAAGATGAACACGTCGCAGCGCCGGTCGCCGTCGAAGTCGCCGAGGGTCAGTCGGTCGTTCCGAGCCAGGCCTCCCCAGCCGGGGATGTCCCCGTCATAGCGAGCGGTCATGTTCAGCCCACTGGCCTGGGAGCGGAACAGCCCGACATACGCCATGGACCAGTCGTCGCCGTTGAAGATGACCAGGTCGTCCTTGCCGTTGCCGTTGAGGTCGCCGACGAACAGCTCGTCGTGCTGTGCCAAGCCGCCCCAGCCCGGGATGTCCCCGTCGTAGCGGTTGGTGAGGTAGAAGCCGAAGCCAGTGCTGCGCAACAGGCCCACATAGGTCATGGACCAGTCGTCGCCGTTGAACACCACGAGGTCGTCCTTGCCGTCACCGTTGAGGTCCGCCGCGAAGAAGCGGTCGTTCTTCGCGAACCCGCCCCAGCCGGGAATGTCCCCGTCGTAGCGCGCGATGAGCCGAAGCCCTCCCGCGCCGTCGGAGGCGAGGAGCCCGAGATACGGAATCGCCCAGTCCGACCCGTTGAAGATCACGACCTCGTCGACCCCGTCACCGTTGAAGTCGCCGACGACGATCTGGTCGTTGGGCTGGAACTGCCACGACCCCGGCACCCGCTCGACCCCGCTGAAGCTGTGAGCGAAGCCGCTGCCGTCGTTGCGGAACAGCTGGATCGACCGGCCGTGGTGGAGCAGCACGTCACTGCGCCCGCTCCCGAAGAAGTTGCCGGCGTGCGCCCCCCGGAAGTGGTGCTCGGTCTCGTGGTCGCGGGCGGTCTTGATCGAGGTGTAGCAGACGGGGCAGTACTCGGGGGTGTTGCCCCTCATCCGGCAGTTCTCCACCGGACGGTAGATGCCGGTGTTCATCGTCCCGCCCCCCTCGAAGAGCCCGACGTCGAAGTTGCTGCTCCACGTGGTCGGGCGGGTGCCCTGGTTGTAGTCCGCGCAGGCGCCGACACCGGTCGGCAGGGGGGTGGTGGGGTCGATGAACTGCTTCCACTTCGTGGTCGCGCGGTCTGTGATCGTCGTCAGGTTGATCCAGCCCTGTTCCCCACCCGCGTAAGCACCGGTCACGCAGTACTCATCGGCGAATCCGCCGATCCCGTGGCCGAACTCGTGGGCGATGACGGTCCAGTCGACGCCCATGGGCACGTGGGCACGGCCACCGCCACCGCAGCCGCCGTAGTTGGGGTTGTTGAGGACGACGAGGATCTCGTTCGCGTCGGGAACCCACGTGTTGAGCGCTGCCTGGAGCAGGGTCTCGGTGTTGGTGCCGTACTCCAGCCAGCAGTGCGACCACGAGCCGCTGAAGATCATCCCGAGCGCGGTGTTGCGAACCACCTCGGAGACGATGGTGTCGTCAGACGGGTCGACCGTGCCCTTCTCGTCGTACGTCCGGGTGCTGACCCCCGAGTCCACCGACTCGAGGTTGACCCGGTAGATGTTGTAGGCCGACGCGTCCTCGGAGAAGTAGTCGTGCCCGAAGACGCCCTGCATCAGGGTGTTCTCCACCCAGGTGTTGTAGGCGGGTTGGTCGGCCGCCGTGAAGCCATCTCCCAGGATGGCGATGTTCCGCTTGGTCCCTGGAGGGCCAGCGTTGCGCAGGACCGTCATGCTGTCTGCCATCGTGCGACTCCCTTTCCCCTGCTGGTCGCGGCCGCTGGCCGCCCCACGGCGGCTCTCGGGCGCGGTCGTGACGTGCGCTCTACAGGAGGCGTATCGCGCCATGGGTGATACGCGCATCGGCCATTCGGACGAGCCCGCTCACCTCGTCAGCCCGACTGGTCAACGCGGCGCAGCACCCGCACCTGAGGCGGGGGTGCCCACATGCCCGCTCGATGGTTGTGTGCCGAATCCACATTGAGCGCAGGACGGCAGGGGCGTTCGATGAACGCCCATGACAACGGAGTCAGCCCCCGCCCGGCCCAGCAGCAACCGGCCCACCCGCAACCGGTCAGCCCGGCCCGCCCTACGCCGGGTCGCCTCGCTCGCCGCGGTGAGCGCGCTGTTCCTGGGCGGTGCCGCGCTCGCCGGCCCCACGGCATACGCCAAGAACAAACCGCACAAGGGCGAGCACTGCGCCCGCATCGACAAGATCAGCGTGCGGGGCGCTGAGGTGCAGAAGACCGCCTGCCTCGACGACCTGACCACTGCCGGCACGCTCACGACCGGCCACACCGTGCAGGCGGACTGGAACGGACTGCACGCCCCCGGCACGGCCAACCCGAGCGGCGTGCCCGGCATCCAGGTCGACGGCTACTTCCCGGACACCTCGCACGGCAACACCAACAACGGCTGGAACCACGACTCGCAGTTCGTGATCCGGTTCCCGGACAGCTGGAACGGCGGGGTGGTCGTCAGCGGGGCGCCGGGCGTGCGGCGGCAGTACGCCAACGACTTCATCATCAGCGACTGGGTGCTCGCCCGGGGATACGCCTTCGCCTCGACCGACAAGGGCAACACCGGGGCGGCGTTCTTCGACGACGGCTCCGCGCCGGGCGGCTCGATCGCCGAGTGGAACGAGCGGGTCACGCAGCTCACGCTGGCGACCAAGGACGCCGCGCGGCAGGTCTACACGAAGGTGCCGTCGCGGACGTGGATGTTCGGCATCTCCAACGGCGGGTACCTCACCCGCTGGCAGCTGGAGAACCACCCGGAGCTGTACGACGGGGGCGTCGACTGGGAGGGCACCCTCTTCCGCGCTGCCGGCCCGAACCTGCTCACCTACCTCCCCGCGGCGCTCAAGAACTACCCGGCGTATGCCGCGACCGGCGACCCGGCGGCCCATGACGCGATGATCGCGGCCGGGTTCGCCCCGGGGTCGGAGTTCCTGTGGCCGTTCCACTACCAGGTGTACTGGGACCTCACCCAGCGCATCTACCGCGAGGAGCTCGACCCGGACTACGACGGCGACCTCAAGGCGGGAGTGCCCTTCTGCGCCAGCGGAACCCCGGACTGCGACGCCGACTACGACTACGCCTCCCGCCCCGCGGCGGTGAGGGACGCCGTTCGCTCGGTCCAGCTGACCGGCCGGATCGGCAAGCCGATGATCACCGTCCAGGGCTCGCTCGACGCGCTCCTGCCGCCGGCGACCGACTCCGACGTCTACGACCGGCTCGTCGACCAGGCCGGCTCAGGCTCGCTTCACCGCTACTACACCATTGCGGACGGCAACCACGTCGACGGCCTCTACCCGGCCTTCCCCGACCGGCTGCGGCCGTTGCTGCCCTGCGCGCGGAGCGCGTTCGACCTGCTGACCGGGTGGGTCGAGAACGGCGCCGAGCCGCCCGCCGACGGCTTCCACCCGAGGCCGCAGAGCGGCGACCTGCTCAACACCTGCAACCTCTGACTGCGGGCCGCGCAGGCTCGGGTGGGTCGGCTGGGCCCACCGGTGCGTATGCCGGTGGGCCCGGCCCCAGGAGACCGGTGCGGGCCCGATGCACGGCCGGCCTTGGACTGGTGCCTGAGGATCCCGGCTCTGCTCCCCGACGTGCTTGGGCGAGCCACGATGCGCAAGGATGGGGCGACGCAGCACCGCCACCCTGAGGAGCCCCGTGTCGTCCTCCCTCCGCAGCGACCCCCCCAGTAGTAGTGGGCAATCCGGCCTCGAGCCAGCCGGCAGCAGCCAGCCAGGCGGCAGCAGCCAGCCCCCCGGCAGCAGCCAGCCAGCCGGCAGCGGCCAGCCCCCCAGCAGCGGTCAGGTCATCGCCTCCTCGGCGCCGCTCGCGGCGCTGGTGGGCATGGGTGCCGCGTTCCTTGCGGTCATGGGCCTGCAGACCTTCTCCCAGATCCTGGGCCCGCTGTTCCTCGCCGTGACCCTGGTCATCACGGTTCAGCCGATCCGGACGTGGATGACCGGCCGTGGCCTGCCCGCCTGGAGTGGAACCGTGGCCATGCTCGTGATCCTGTACCTCCTCGTGCTCGGGATGTTGAGTGCGATCGGCGTCGCCGCCGCGCGGTTCGCCACCGTCGTGCCCAACTACGCCGGCCAGTTCTCGGACCTCTACCAGAGGCTCCTGGACCAGCTGGCGCGTTTGGGCATCGACCAGGCCCAGGTCGACACCGCCCTGAGTCGCATCGACCCGAGCAGCATCATCGGGGCTGCCCAGACCCTTCTGGCCAGCATCGGCGGCGCCACCACCCTGACCCTGCTGCTGCTCCTGGCACTGGCGTTCCTGGCCATCGACGGCCAGAACATGCCACGGCGGCTGGAGGCCATCGCGGGCCAGCGCGGCGACGTGGTCGAAGCCCTGAACGACTTCGCCCACCATGTGCGCCGGTACTGGGCCGTAAGCACCATCTTCGGCGTTCTGCTGGCAGCCCTCGACGTCGTAACCCTGCTGGTGATCGATGTGCCGCTGGCGTTCACCTTCGGGCTGCTGGCCTTCGTCGCGAACTACATTCCCAACATCGGCTTCCTGCTCGCGCTGATCCCGCCAGCGATCCTGGGGTACCTCGACGGGGGCACCACGACACTGATCGTGGTGGTCGCCGCCTACCTGGCCATCAACTTCGTCACCCAGAGCCTGCTGCTGCCGAAGTTCGCCGGAGACGCCGTTGGGCTCAGCGCCACAGTGACCTTCGTGTCGCTGGCCTTCTGGGCCATCGTCATGGGACCGCTCGGCCTCCTCCTGGCTGTGCCGCTCACCCTGTTCGTCAAGGCGATGTTCGTCGACCGGGTACCGCGGGCCCGCTGGGTGAACGCGTTCGTGAGCCATACCGCCGACACCGACTGAGTCTCGGCGACCCCACCGCCGAACCCCATGCCCGGCCGCGGCTGTCCCGCGATGGCCACACGGCGCTGGTCACGGTCAGCTACGACGTCCCGGTCACCGACCCGGACCTCATGGGGACGATCGGCCCGCTGGAGGGCGCGATCGCGCCGCTGCAGGCCGCCGGCCTCCAGGTCGAGGTCGGCGGTGACCTCTCCGACACCGCGACTGCCAAGATCGGCGGGCGGGGCGAGGCCATCGGCATCATCGCGGCCCTGCTCACCCTGGTCTGCGCCTTCGGCGCGGTGGTCAGCGCAGAGCTTCCGATTGCCGTGGCCCTCGTCGGCCTTGGCGTGGGGAGCGGCGGCATCCCGGTGCCGGCCGCCGCCTCCACGGCCGGCAGCCACAGGGTCCCGCCGCCCACGCATACGATCCGACGGTCGGCGTCGATGCTGACGTCGGCCATCCCGGACGTGCGGACCAGGACGACGTCGTCCAGCCCGTGGGCCGCGAGCGGAGCAGCGTTGTGGCCGGTGCTCTGCGGCGCAACCCGCAGGCTGGCGCGCACGGCGGCGCGGACCACGCGGCGGTCTCAGCCGCCGTCCTCGGCGTGGCGACTGCAGCCGGGCGCTGGTCTACGGAGGCCTGCCAGGGGCAGCCTGGCGACGTCGTAGCCGGGATCGCCGGGCAGGTGGATGACCTCGCGGCCAGGGGTGCGCAGGCCGTCTGCGCGGCTGTCGGCCGCGAAGCGGGTGGACGGGTTGACCTGCGCCTTGTCGGGCGCGCCGGCCCGGGTGACGGCCGGGCCGAGGGTCGAGTCGATGCTCATGGCGGCTCCTTCGTGGATGTTGTGGAACCACGGTGCCGACCTGCGCTTGAGGCGGACTTGGGGCGGACTTGGGCTCCGCGCGGCTCAACCGCAGAGGGCGAGCGTGAGCACGGCATACACCTGCGCGCAGGCAACCGTGTCGGCAAGGCTCACGTGCTCGTCGCTGGCGTGCGCGAAGCGCACGTCACCGGGCCCATACTGCAGGGCCGGTATGCCGTGTGCCCGGTAATGTCGCAGGTCGGAGCCATAGGGGGCGCCCAGGACCGGGGGCGCCGCGCCGCGCACGTCCCGGACGGCGGAGCCGACCTGGACGAGCAGCGGCGAGTCCTCCGGTAGAGACGCGGAGGCGAACCGGCCGCCTGGCCAGCTCACCCGGACCGGGTGGTCGCGCAGCCAGGCGTCGCCGGCGCAGACCTGAGCGACGGCTCGCTCGAACTCGGCCTGGGCGTCCTCGACGGTCTCGCCGATCGCGACGCCGTAGCGGCCCTCCGCGACGAGCGCGTCGGGGACGGTGCTCGCCCAGTCGCCGGCGCGCACCACGCCGACGGATAGCGGCCAGGGCAGGTCGAGGTGGGCGAACAGGGGTGGGGGAGTGGTGTTGCGCCGCGCCTCGAGGCCACGGAGTGCGGCGTGGACCCGCTCGAAGGCCGTGACCGCGCTGACCCCCCGGGTGCGGGTGGAGCCGTGGGTCGCCAGCCCGGGCACCTCGAGCCGGAAGGTCAGGGAGCCGCCGTTGGCGGGCACGACGGTCCCGCCGGTCGGCTCGGCGATCACGACGGCCTCGGACGTGTGGCCTCGGGCCAGCGTCGCGACCGCACCCACGCCGCCATCCTCCTCGGCGCTCACCAGGTGGACCGCGAGCGGCCGCGTGAGCCGGATGTCGAGGCTCTGGAGGGCCCGCACGGCGGCCAGCACGGCCACGACGCCCGCCTTCATGTCGCACGCCCCGCGTCCGTGAGCGAGGTCGCCCTCGACTCGCAGCCGGAAGGGGTCGTGGCCGCTCCACGAGGCGGGCTCGCCCGCGGGCACCACGTCCGTGTGGCCGTACAGCGCCAGTCCCGGCACGGCATACGACCCAGGGACGGGCGGACCGTCGGTCCCGGCGCCCATCAGCCCCACGCACCCGACCGCTGTCTCGCGGTCGACCTCCATCCCCGGGAAGTCCGGGTGGCGGCTGAGGGCGGCCACGTCGACGTCCCACTCGTCGACGGCCAGGCCCAGCTCGCGCAGCCGGTCGGCGCACCAGCGCTGGGCCTCGAGCTCGCCAGAGGTGCCGTCGACCGACGGGATCGCCACCAGTGCCGCAAGATCGCGCTCGACCTGACCCGCGTCGATCGCGGCAGCCACGGCCCGCTCCCGAGGGCCGAGGGTCACCGCTCGAAGACCTCCAGCAGCAGGGCGTGCTCGACGCCGGCCCGCTGGCCGCCGCCACCGAGGATCATGTTGAGCAGGTCGCGCGGGGGCGGGTAGCTGTCGCCGAGCCCCTCGAGGTAGTGCGTGTGCGCCTCCAGCGACCGGACCGCGGGGTGGAAGTGGCCCGCGACGTCGACGAAGTGCGTCGCCTCGGGCGAGGCGGCGAGGCCGATCCTGCGCACGCCGCCCCAGGGCTCGAAGCCCTCCTTGATGAGGTCGGGGAAGATCCACCGGTTTCCCGCGTCTGCGCAGGCGTCGATCACCGCGAGGCCGACTGCCCGGTGGTCGGCCTGGTTGGTGCCGCCGCCGGCGAACCGCTCGTGGTGGGTGCCGGTGATGACGACGTCGGGTTGGCGGCGGCGGATCTCGCGGGCGAGGGCGCGGCGCAGGGCCAGCCCGTACTCGACCGTGCCGTCTGTGAAGCCGTCGAGGAAGTCGACGACGTCGACCCCTACCTCGGCGGCTCCGGCAACCTCCTCTGCCTCGCGCACCGACCCTGCCTCGGCGGGCGCCATGCCGTCGATGCCGGCCTCGCCTCGCGTCACCAGTGCATAGGTGACGGTCTTGCCCTGCTCGATCCAGCGGTGCACCGCCGCGGCAGTGCCGTACTCGAGGTCGTCAGGGTGCGCCGCGATGCACAGTGCGGTGGACCAGTCCTCGTCGAAAGCCATCAGCTGATCGCCCATGTCCGAACCTTACGGGCACGGATCAGGTTCCGCGGGGAGCGCGGGCGGCGCGCAGTGGGAGGGTGGGCAGCGTCAGTGTCAGCAGTGGGGCGTCAGCAGGGCAGTGTCAGCAGGGGCCGGCGTCGGAGGGGCAGCCTGCGAAGGGCAGCATGCGAAGGGCAGCATGCGAAGGGCAGCCTCGGAAGCGCAGCCAGCAGGGCAGCCTCGGAAGGGTGGCGGGGTCGGCGGCCGACCGGCATACCCCCGCGGGTGCCTTAGGCTTGACCTTTGTGGCTGTCGACTTCACCCAGGAGATCAAGGACCTGCGCGCGACCATGGCGTCCGTGCGCGAGGTGACTGACCTCGAGTCCCTCAAGGCCCGGATCGCCGACCTCGAGACCAAGGCGGCGGCGCCCGACCTCTGGGATGACCAGGAGAGGGCCCAGGTCGTCACCTCCGCGCTGTCGCGCGCGAATGCGGAGTTCGAGCGGGTGACGAGCATGGATGCGCAGATCGACGACCTCGAGACCCTGGTCGAGATGGGTACTGAGGACGGCGGCGACGCCGAGACGATGGTCGAGGCAGAGCAGGAGCTGCGGTCGGTCAAGAAAGCCGTCGGCGAGCTGGAGGTCCGCACGCTGCTCAACGGGGAGTACGACGAGCGCGAGGCGGTCGTGACGATCCGGTCCGGCGCGGGCGGCGTCGACGCGGCCGACTTCGCCGAGATGCTGCTGCGTATGTACCTCCGCTGGGCCGAGCGCCACGGCTACCCGACCAAGGTGATGGACACGTCCTACGCCGAGGAGGCCGGGCTGAAGTCGGCCACCTTCGAGGTCAACGTGCCGTACGCCTACGGCAACCTCTCGGTCGAGGGCGGCACCCACCGGCTGGTGCGGATCAGCCCGTTCGACAACCAGGGCCGTCGCCAGACCAGCTTCGCCGCGGTCGAGGTGATCCCGCTCATCGGGTCGACCGACCACATCGAAATTCCCGACAGCGAGATCAAGGTCGACGTCTTCCGCTCCAGCGGCCCCGGCGGCCAGTCGGTCAACACGACCGACTCTGCGGTGCGCATGACGCACCTCCCAACCGGCATCGTCGTGTCGATGCAGAACGAGAAGTCCCAGATCCAGAACCGCGCCGCCGCGCTCCGCGTGCTCCAGTCGCGGCTCCTTCTGCTGAAGAAGGCCGAGGAGGCCGCCACCAAGAAGGAGATGGCGGGCGACGTCAAGGCCAGCTGGGGCGACCAGATGCGGTCCTACGTGCTGCAGCCCTACCAGATGGTCAAGGACCTGCGCACCGACTATGAAGTCGGCAACCCCCAGGCCGTCTTCGACGGCGACATCGACGGCTTCATCGAGGCCGGCATCCGGTGGCGCAAGGAGCAGGAGAAGGCGCAGGCCTGACGCTGCGACGTCGTATGCCGGGGGAGCGGGGTCCGGTGCCCGGCCCCGCCCAGGCCGCTCGGCCGGCATACGGACTGTCGGCGTGGTTGGGTGCCACGCCGACAGGCGGGCGCTGCGCCCGATCGGGCGGTGCTCTGCCTATCCTCGAAAGGCACCCGGGTGCGCCGCTGGCGCATGTCCAGCCCGTATGCCGTCCTGTCCCCAAGGCGTGAAGGCCGCAGACCGCGCATGATCCGGTTCGAGAACGTCACCAAGACCTACCCGAGGTCGAGCCGTCCCGCTCTTTCCGGGGTCGACCTCAACATCGAGCGCGGCGAGTTCGTCTTCGTCGTGGGGCCGTCCGGCTCAGGCAAGTCCACCCTGTTGCGGCTCGTGCTGCGGGAGGAGCAGGCGACCGAGGGCTCGGTGCTCGTGGCTGGGCGCGAGCTGCGCACCCTTCCGCTGCGCAAGGTGCCCCGGTTGCGGCGCGAGATCGGCACGGTGTTCCAGGACTTCCGGCTCCTGCCCAACAAGACCGTCTACCAGAACGTCGCCTTCGCCCTGCAGGTGTTGGGCAAGTCGGGCCACGCGATCCGGCAGGTCGTGCCGGAGACCCTGGAGATGGTGGGCCTCGCGGGCAAGGAGAAGCGGCTGCCGCACGAGCTGTCCGGCGGCGAGCAGCAGCGGGTCGCGATCGCGCGGGCGTTCGTCAACAAGCCGCCGATCCTGCTCGCCGACGAGCCGACCGGAAACCTCGACCCGGCGATCAGCCTCGACATCGTGCGCCTGCTCGACCGGATCAACCGCACCGGCACCACCATCGTCATGGCCACTCACGACGACGACATCGTTAACCAGCTGCGCAAGCGGGTGGTCGAGCTGAGCGACGGGGTCGTGGTCCGGGACGAGAGCCGCGGCAGCTACGAGCCGGCTCCCGCTGAGCCGCCTGAGCGGGCTGAGCCGGCTGAGCGAATGGAGCGGGCTGGGCAGGCTCAGCGGGCTGGGCCGGCCGCCCAAGCGGACCGCGGTGACACGGCGGACCGGCAGGCGACCGGGCCCGCCGCTCAGCGCGACGTCGAGCCCGCTGTCATGCCCGTTGTCGAGCCCGCTGTCGAGCCCGCTGTCGAGCCCGCTGTCGAGGCGTCTGAGCCGACGGATGCTTCGCCGCCCTCGTCAGCAGCCGAACCGCGTGCCGCATCGGCACCCGAACCGGCTGCCGCACCGGCATCCGAACCGGCTGTCGCATCGCCAGCCGAACCGCCAGCCGAACCGGCCCAGGCGAAGGCTGGCAGCGGTCCCGAGACCGTGCCCAAGACGGCACGCAAGGTCAGGCGGTCCCGGCAGAGCAAGCCCATCGGCCCCTCCGGCGACGAGGCCTGAGCTCCCGGAAGACCGAGGAGACCCGCACGGCGGCTCTGCCAACCCCCACCCCACAGGCACCCGCCCGGCCAGCGCCCACCCCACCAGCACAGCACTCAGCCCCGCACCCACCGGACGCGCTCACACACGGAAGAACACGGCATACCTGATGCGACTGCAGTTCATGCTCAGCGAGATTTGGATCGGTCTGCGACGCAACCTGACCATGGCCCTCTCGGTCATCCTCGTGACGATGGTGTCGATGTACCTGCTCGGGCTGGGGCTGCTGGCCCAGCGCCAGGCCGACACCCTCAAGGGCTTCTGGTACGACCGGGTGCAGGTCACGATCTTCATGTGCACCGAGAACTCCGGACAGCCCAACTGTGCCGGCCGCGCGGTGACCGAGGAGCAGAAGCAGACCATCAAGGCCCAGCTGGAGACGATGAAGCCGCTGGTGAAGAACGTCTACTACGAGTCCGAGCAGCAGGCGTACGACCGGTTCCAGGCGCAGTTCCGCAACAGCCCCCTCGCCGGGAGCGTGCAGGTGGGGGACATTCCACAGAGCTATCGCGTACAGCTATCCGACCCGACGAAGTACGACATCATCGTGAGCTCGTTCGAGGGGGCGCCCGGCGTGGGCCTGGTGCAGGACCAGAAGAAGGTGCTCGAGAAGGTCTTCACCGGGATCAACCTGATCACGCTGTTCTCGTTCATCCTGGCTGCCCTGATGGTGCTGTGCGCCACCCTCCTCATGGCGACCACGATCCGGCAGGCGGCGTTCACCCGAAGACGCGAGATCGGCATCATGAAGCTGGTCGGTGCGTCGAACTTCACGATCCGCTTCCCGTTCATCGTCGAGACCCTGGTCGCGGCGCTTGCGGGTGCCGTCCTGGCCACCGCCTTGCTGTGGGCGACGGTCAACTATGGGTTCGGCCACTACCTGAACAAGCTGATCCTCGACCAGGCCTTCATCGGGGTCTCCGACGTGTGGGTGATCACGCCGTGGATGGTCCTGGGCATGGCCGCCCTGTCGATCGCCACGGCCTGGCTGACGCTCTGGCGCTACCTGCGCGTCTGAGGGATCTCCGCCTCTGACGGTCCACCCAGGCGGGAGTCTCCCGCCATGGCGCGACTCCGCCGGCGTCCAGTGGTCCGAGTGGCTGAAAACGTCGCCACGGCGCGATTCCGCCGGCGTCGAGTGGTCCGACCGGCCGAAAACGTCGCCATGGCGCGATTTCCCAGCGCCGCCGTCCCCGCGCGGCGCGTTGCGTTGTCACACCACTGTGATGCGTGTTACCACTGTGACTCATGGGACCCGACGGCTTGCCCATGCCCGTGCTCCAGCGAAGTCGACTGCTCGGTCAGCTGCTGGGCATCAGCATCGTCATGGGCTGCTGCCTGGCCCTCGTGGCCTCGACGGCGGCGACGGCTGACACCCGCGACCAGAAGCGCAAGGTCGACCGCGGCATCGAGCAGCTCAAGAGCAACCTCGACGACACGTCGGCCGATCTCCGACGCGTAGCCGCGGCCCTGGAGAAGACACAGGCCGCGATCCCGGTCGCCCAGGCGAAGCTGCTCAAGGCCCAGGCCGACGAGCGCACCGCGAGCCAGCGCCACGATGCGATGCTGATCGCCCTCGACGTGGCCCGTGCGAACGAGACTCGGGCCGAGGAAGAGCTGGCGAAGACGACCGACCAGATCTCCGCGGCTCGCAGCCGAGTCGCCCACTTCGCCGCCCAGATGTACCAGGACCAGGGGCTCGGCCAGCTGTCCGTCGCCATGGACTCGACGAGCCCTGACGACTTCGCGACCCGCATAGCAATGGCCGACACGGTCCTCGACGTGCAGGCCCAGAGCCTCGGGCGGCTGGCTGCGCAGCAGGCCAGTGCCAACGCCCAGCGCGCCCACCTGACCGCCCTGCGCGAGGATGTCGCCCGGGCCGAGGCGCAGGCGGCTGAGGCACTCCAGCAGGCCGCCGCTGCCCGGGGCGCCGCGGCAACCGCGAAGACCGAGCTCGACGCCCTGGCGGTCACCCAAGCTGCCCAGACCAAGGCACTCACGGCGAAGCAGGCGGCCGAGCACAGGCGGCTCGCCGACATGCAGCGGGAGTCCGACCGGCTCGCGGCCGTGCTGCGCGCTCGTGCCGCGGCCGAGAAGCGGGCAGCCGCAGCCCGTGAGGCCGCCGCGCGGGCGGCGGCTCGCCGGTCGGGCCGTGCCTACGTGCCACCGCGTGACTCGGGTGGGTACCTCTCGGCGCCCTCCAGCGCCTGGGTCTCCTCGGAGTTCGGGCTGCGCTGGCACCCGATCCTGCACTACTGGCGCCTGCACGCCGGTCGCGACTACGCCGGCGCGTGTGGCTCGCCGATCTACGCCGCGGCCTCGGGGACGATCATCTCCGCAGGCTGGGGCGGTGGCTACGGCAACCGGATCGTGATCGACCACGGCATCCACCGCGGCGTCGACCTCACCACGACCTACAACCACATGAGCCGGTTCGCGGTCCGGGGCGGCCACGTCCAGCGCGGCCAGGTCATCGGCTACGTCGGCACGACCGGGCTCTCCACTGGCTGCCACCTCCACTTCGAGACCCGACAGGACGGCACGCCGGTCGACCCCCGCAGGTGGCTGTAGCCCCGCGCTCCGATCCCGAGCACCCGCCGAACCGCAGAGCCGAGGTTGTATGCCGGTGGAGCGTTTGGGGTGCCCGGGGCACCGGAGCCCGCTCCTCCGGCATACAACGTCGAGGAGAGTGGGGCGACCCCGAGGCGGCAGGTGGGGAGCCCCCGGACGCGGCGGTGGCGGAGCATTCGCCCGTGCACGGTAGCGTTGCCACCCGAGTCGGCAGCGAGCGCGGAGTGAGGGATCGGCGGTGGCCAAGGAGCAGGGGCGCAAGGTGATTGCGAGCAACCGCAAGGCGCGCCACGACTACCTCATCGAGGACACCTTCGAAGCCGGCCTGGTCTTGATGGGCACCGAGGTGAAGTCCCTGCGGATGGGCCGCGCCTCGCTTGTCGACGGCTACGCCACCTTCCGGGGCGACGAGCTCTGGCTCGAGGGGGTCCACATCCCCGAGTACGTCGCCGGCACCTGGACCAACCACACCCCCCGCCGGCGCCGCAAGCTGCTGCTCAACCGTCGCGAGCTCGACAAGATCGCGCAGAAGACGCGCGAGAGCGGCCACACCATCGTTCCCCTCTCGCTGTACTTCAAGGACGGCCGCGCCAAGGTCGAGATCGCCATCGCCAAGGGCAAGAAGTCCTACGACAAGCGCCAGGCGCTTCGTGAGCGGCAGGACCGCCGCGACGCCGAGCGCGCACTCCACTCCAGGGGGCGCTGATGCCGCTGCCGTCGAGACCGCGAGAGGAACCGCGGCGGCCGGGGCCACCTCGCCCCATGGCGCGGAAGCGCCCAGCACGACAGGCACCACCGGCACGAAAAGCCGCACCGGAACGACTGGCAAGACCGGCACGACAGGCGCGCCCGGCACGACTGGCGCGCCCGACACGGCGCGGTGCCCACGTGGCGGCCATGGCGGCGACCCTGCTCCTGGGCGCGGGCACGGCCGGTGCCGGCACGGCATACGCCTCAGCTGCGCGTGTGCCGACGACCGCCTTCCCGGCCACCGCCGTCCCGGCCACCGCCTGGGGAGTGAGCGCGCAGGACAAGGCAACCCGGTTCCACGTCGACTATGTCGCCAACGGCGACGGGTCCATCAGCGTCACGCAGAGCATCACCTGGCAGTTCCCCGAGGGCGAGGTGCGCCACGGCATCGAGCGGCTGGTGAAGGTCCGAGCGGGCTACCAGGACCAGCCGAACCGCTACCGCTACTACGAGCTCAGCGAGGTGTCGGCGGCCTCACCGACCGGCGCCCCGGCGGACATCTCGATCAGCGACTTCGGGGCCTTCAAGCGGATCCGGATCGGAAGCCCGTCCAAAAGCGTGGAGGGTCGGCAGAGCTACGTCGTGAAGTTCCGCCTGGCCAACTACATCAACGCGATCGACGACACCAGCGCCGAGTTCTACTACAACCTCGTCGACCCCTCCAACAACGACGTCTACGAGAACGTCTCGGCCACGCTCACCGGCCCGGTCCCGGCGACCAAGGCGGCGTGCTTCTACGGCGAGCGCGGCGCGACGGACCAGTGCGAGGCCAAGGCGGGCAGCGTCACGACGTTCGCCGCGCCCGATGCCAAGCCGGGTGAGGGCGCCTCGATCCTGGCGTCGTTCCCGCGCTCCGCGTTCGGGACCCTGGAGCCGGACGTCCGCGAGGGCGACGCCGGCACCTCCAACGAGAGCGTGCTGTCGCCGCGCACCCAGCGCCTGGCCACCGGGCTGTTCCTCGGGCTCGGGGGACTGCTGCCGCTGCTCGCGGCCGGGTTCATGGGCCTGCTCGTCTACCAGCGGGGCAGGGACGAGCAGTATGCCGGCCTGACCCCCGGGCTGACTCCCGGCACCGGCGACTCGGGCCAGGTCGTCGTGACCAGCCACGCGCCCACCGTCGCCGTCCAGTTCACGCCGCCCGCCGCGGTGCAGCCGGGCATGCTGGGCACGGTCATCGACGAGTCGGCTGACGTCGTCGACGTGACTGGGACGCTCATCGACCTCGCGGTGCGGGGGCACCTCACCCTCGCGGAAGTCGCCGGCCGCAGCATGTTCTCGCGGGGCGACTGGCTGCTCACCCGCACCGACGCCCCGCCCACCGGGCCGGCCCTGGCGCCCTACGAGCAGGAGCTCCTCGACGGCGTCTTCGCCTCCGGGCCAACGGTCTACCTCAGTGACCTCAAGAACTCCTTCGCTCCCACGTTGGGCCGGGTCCAGTCCCTGATGTACGACGAAGTGGTGCGCCGCGGCTGGTTCCGCCGCTCCCCGCGGGCACAGCGCAGCGGCTGGGTCAACTTTGGCCGGTTGCTCGTGGGTGCGGGGTTCTTCTCGATCTGGGTCTTCGGTTTCGGCGGGGGTTTCGGCGGACTGTTCGAGAACGGCCCGCTGCCGTTCCCACCGCCCCTGGCCCTGTCGGCCGGCATCATCGTCAGCGGCTTCATCGTGAGCGCCCTGGGCAAGCGGATGGCCGCACGCACAGCAGATGGGTCGGCGGTGCTGGCACAGTCGCTCGGCTTCCGCCAGTACCTCGTCACCGCCGAGGCCAACCAGATCAAGTGGGAGGAGGCGCAGGACATCTTCAGCCGCTACCTCCCCTTCGCCATCGTCTTCGGCGTCGCCGAGAAGTGGGCGCAGACGTTCGAGGAGGTGGCGGCCGCAGCTCGTGCGGCTGGGTACACCATCCCGGCGCCGATCTGGTACATCGGCGCCTTCCCCGACGGAGGCTTCGGCCACCTCGCGGCGAGCATGGACTCGTTCTCAACGACGGCCGCGGGAACGTTTGTCTCGACACCCGGGTCGTCCGGCCGAAGCGGTTTCTCCGCGGGTGGCGGGTTCTCCGGCGGTGGCGGTGGAGGGGACTCCGGCGGCTCCTGGTGACCACGGCCGGGCGGTCACGACGGCCGGGCGGTGACGAGCGTCTCGGCCGACACAAGTCTGGTGGCGACGTCTCGCGACATGCGAGTGCGGGCCGTGCACCCCCTGGCACACCGCCCGCACTCATCCGGGTTCGTCACGAGCGGCGGAGCGCACCCCCTGGCACGCAGCGCTCACCCGTCAAAGAGGTCAGTCCCGGTCGAAGGCGTCCTTCACCTTCTCGCCGGCCTGCTTCAGGTCGGCCTTGCTCTGGTCCATCTGACCCTCGGCCTCGAGGCTCTCGTCGTCGGTGGCCTTGCCGGCCGCTTCCTTCGCCTTGCCGGCCAGGTCCTCGGTCGTGTTCGAGACCTTGTCGTCGAATCCCATGTCACAGCTCCTTGGAGTCGGGGCGTTCGGACCCCCTCGTGGTACCCGCCGGCTCCGGCCCCAAACGGCGTGCTCAGCCGATCACGACGAGCAGGTCACCGCCCTCGACCTGCTGCTGGGAGCCGATGGCCAGGCGCTCCACCGTCCCGGCGACCGGCGTGGTGATGTTCGCCTCCATCTTCATGGCCTCGATCGTGGCCACGACAGAACCGGCCTCGACGTGCTGACCCTGCTCCACGGCGAGGCTCACGACACCGGCGAACGGCGCGGCCACCTGACCCCTGGCGGTCGGGTCGGCCTTCTCAGCGGTGCGCACGTCGACCGCGATCGACTCGTCGCGCACCAGTACCGGCCGGAGCTGCCCGTTGACGGTGCACATGACCGTGCGCATGCCACGCTCGTCCGGCTCCGAGATCGACTGGAGCCCGAGGATCAGCTTCTTGCCCGGCTCGAGGTCGACCTCGTGCTCGACCTCGAGATCGAGGCCGTGCAGGAACTCCCGGGTGCCGAGGACCGCGAGATCGGAGTAGGCCTCCCGCGACGCCTCGAAGTCCTTGGCCGGGCCCGCGAAGAGCAGCCGGTTGAGGGCCTGGCGGGGTGACTCGGCCAGCGCCTTCTCGTCCTCGACCGACAGCTCTGTGACGCGGGGTCGGGCGGTGCGCCCCTCCAGTGCCTTGGTGCGGAACGGCTCGGGCCACCCTCCGGGGGGGTCGCCCAGCTCGCCGTTGAGGAAGCCGATGACCGAGTCCGGGATGTCGTATGCCGTGGGGTTGGCCTCGAAGTCGCGCGGGTCGGCTCCCGCTCCCACGAGGGCCAGGGCGAGGTCGCCCACGACCTTGGACGAGGGGGTGACCTTGACGATGTTGCCGAGGATGTCGTTGGCCGCGGCGTACATGTCCTCGATGGCCTCGAACCGCTCGCCGAGCCCGAGGGCGATCGCCTGCTGGCGCAGGTTGGACAGCTGCCCCCCGGGGATCTCGTGCCGGTAGACGCGGCCGGTGGGTGAGGGCAGCCCGGACTCGAACGGCGCGTAGAGATGGCGCACACCCTCCCAGTAGGGCTCGAGGTCGCAGAGGGCCCGTAGGTCGAGGCCGGTCTCGCGCTCGGTGCCGTTGGTCGCCGCGACCAGGGCCGACAACGGCGGCTGGCTGGTGGTCCCGGCCATCGGCGCGCTCGCGGCATCGACCGCGTCGACCCCGGCCTCGATGGCGGCGAGCAGGGTGGCCAGCTGGCCACCTGCGGTGTCGTGGGTGTGCAGGTGCACCGGGAGGTCGAAGTTCTGCCGGAGGGCGGTCACCAGGCGGGTGGCCGCCGGAGCGCGCAGGAGCCCGGCCATGTCCTTGATGGCGAGGATGTGGGCGCCCGCGTCGACGATCTGCTCGGCGAGCCGGAGGTAGTAGTCGAGGGTGTAGAGCCGCTCACCCGGGCTGGTCAGGTCGCCGGTGTAGCACAGGGCCACCTCGGCGACCGCCGTGCCGGTCTCTCGGACCGCGTCGATGGCGGGGCACATCTGGTCGATGTCGTTGAGCGCGTCGAAGATCCGGAAGATGTCGATACCTGCGCGGGCCGCCTCGGTCACGAAGGCGTCGGTGACGCGGGTGGGGTAGGGCGTGTAGCCGACGGTGTTGCGGCCGCGCAGCAGCATCTGGAGCGGGAGGTTCGGCATGGCCTGGCGCAGCAGGGCAAGCCGCTCCCACGGGTCCTCGAAGAGGAACCTCAGCGCGACGTCGTACGTGGCGCCTCCCCAGGCCTCGACGCTCAGCAGCTGGGGCGTCAGCCGCGCGACGTACGGAGCGACGTGCATCAGGTCTCGAGTGCGCACCCGGGTCGCCAGCAGTGACTGGTGGGCGTCGCGGAAGGTCGTGTCCGTGACTCCGACGGCGGTCTGCTCACGCAGGCTCCGCGCGAACGCCTCAGGCCCGTGGAGCAGCAGCTGGTCGCGGGCCCCGGGGGGCGGCGGAGCGTCGCGGTCGATCTCCGGGAGGCGGCTGCGCGGGGAGACCCGAGTGCGCGCCGGGCCATGCGGCTGGTTGACGGTGATCGCTGCCAGGTAGGTCAGGAGCTTGGTACCCCGGTCGGCCGGCACCCGGGACGTGCGCAGCTCGGGGTGGGCGTCGATGAACCCGGTTGTGATGCGGCCGGCTTGGAACTCGGGCTGTTCGAGCAGCGCCTGCAGGAAGGGGATGTTGGTGCTGACACCGCGGATCCGGAACTCCGCGAGTGACCGCCGGGCCCGCCGCACTGCTGTGGGAAAGTCGGAGCCACGGCAGGTGAGCTTGACGAGCATGGAGTCGAAGTGCGCGCCGATCTCGGCCCCTACGAAGACCGTTCCCCCGTCGAGTCGCACCCCGGCTCCGCCCACGGACCGGTACACGGTGATCCGGCCCGTGTCCGGGCGGAACTCGTTGGCCGGGTCCTCGGTGGTGATGCGGCACTGGAGGGCAGCCCCACGGACCCTGATCCGGTCCTGGCTCAGGCCGAGGTCAGCGAGGGTCTCGCCGCTCGCGATTCGCAGCTGGGCGCCCACGAGGTCGACGTCGGTGATCTCTTCCGTCACCGTGTGCTCGACCTGGATGCGCGGGTTCATCTCGATGAAGACGTGCCGACCGGTGGGGTCCAGCAGGAACTCGACGGTCCCGGCATTGACATAGCCGATCTCGCGGGCGAAGGCGACGGCATCGGCGCAGATCCGGTCGCGCAGCTCTGGCTCGAGGTTGGGCGCCGGGGCGATCTCCACGACCTTCTGGTGGCGGCGCTGCACCGAGCAGTCCCGTTCGTACAGGTGGATGACGTTGCCCTGGCCGTCGGCGAGCACCTGGACCTCGATGTGCCGTGGGTCCACCACGGCCTCCTCCAGGAACACCGTGGGGTCGCCGAAGGCCGACTCGGCCTCGCGCATGGCCGCAGTGAGGGCATCGCGCAGATCCTCGGCGCGCTCGACCCGGCGCATCCCGCGCCCGCCCCCGCCGGCGACCGCCTTGACGAAGACCGGGAAGCCGACACCGTCCGCGGCGGCCAGGAGGTCCTCGAGCTGGTCGCTCGGCGGAGCGCTGCGCAGCGTGGGAAGCCCGGCGGCCCTGGCAGCCGCGATGGCGCGCGCCTTGTTGCCGGTGAGGTGCAGGACGTCGCTCGGTGGACCGACGAAGGTGATTCCGGCCGCGACGCATGCCTCGGCGAGAGCCGGGTTCTCCGACAGGAACCCGTAGCCCGGGTAGACCGCGTCCGCACCACATTCCACGGCGGTGCGCACAATGCCCTCGGGGTCGAGGTAGGCACGGACCGGGTGGCCCTCCTGGCCGATCTGGTAGGCCTCGTCGGCCTTGAGGCGGTGCTCGGACGTGCGGTCCTCGTGCGGAAAGACGGCCACCGTCTTGGCCCCTAGCTCAGTGGCGGCGCGAAACGCCCTGACCGCGATCTCGCCTCGGTTGGCGACGAGAACCTTGCTGAACACGTGGGCCTCCCGGGTGTGGGGGATGACGTCGGGATTGATCCTAGTGACGTGCCATACGCTGAGACGTCTGTACCGGCATACGGACACAGGCTGTGGCCGCAGGCGGGGCGGCACCCCGTGCACCGGGCGGCCGCGACGGTGGGAATGCCGTGCTCCGAAATTTGGTTGGAGTCAGTGTCGGCGGCAGGAGATACTGTTTGTAGACGCCGGTGCGACCGGCAAACAACTCAACAGCGGGATGTGTGCGCCCCTGTCTCACAGGAGCATGGGGGTGATCGGTTTCGACATTGGTCGGCATACCAGGGGAAGCGGGTCGAGGATGCAGGGTTATCTCGTTAACGCTCCTTGCAAACCAATAGGTGCCAACACCAAGCGCACCGACTTCGCCCTCGCCGCCTGAGCGAGCCCCGAAGTCCGTCAGCCTGAGCTAGCTTCCGTCTCAGTGCCTGGCGTCAGCTAGGAAGCTTGCTGCGTAGCCATGTTGGGGGGCTGCGCGGGACTCTCACTCAACTGGGCCTGTCAGGGAACGTGTGCGCGCGAGCCTTGGGGCCGAGAAAAGCCTGAGCGCACTGCACCCGGAGAAGTCCTGGTCTCCCGTCAATGGACGCGGGTTCAATTCCCGCCACCTCCACCACTGCGCACGCATCCGCGAGTTGTCCAAAGGGCCCGCCAATCAGGGGATGGTGGGCCCTTTGGTTTCCAACCGCTCCCGCTGCCTCCAGCGCGGGTCCGCCCCGGCGGACCCGCGCTTTGCCGAGCGTGGCGTGGGTCAGACGCCGATCACCTTGACGGCGGTGTTCCAGCCCCAGCCCTTGCTGACCTGCAGCCCGATGTGGAGGAAGCCGATGCCCTCGAGCCAATGGGCCTGGGCGAGCGGGCCGACGTCGAGGGGGCGGAGGCCTGCCGCCTCGATGAACGTGGCGACCGAGGCCTTGGCGGCCTCGTCGTCGCCGGCGATCAGCACGTCCAGCGGCTGGTCGTCCACGGTCCCGTCCACCAGGGTCGACGCGAAGGTGGTGTTGAAGGCCTTGACGACCTTGGCGCCGGGCACGAGCTTGGCGATCTCCTGCGCGGCCGAGCTGTCCGGCGGAGTGACGAGTCCGGCGAAGGTCTGGAAGTCGACCGGGTTGGTGATGTCGACGAGGACCTTCCCGTCGAGGGCGGCGCCATACTGCCTGACCACCTCGGCAACGGCGCCGTAGGGGAGGGCCAGGACGACGATGTCGCCGGCGGGTGCCTCGCCAAGGGCCCCAGAGGTGGCGCTGGACAGGTCACCCGCGAGTGCGGCGGCGTTGGAAGGGTCGCGGTCGAGGACCTGGATGCCGTAGCCGGCCGCCGCCGCCCGCGTGCCGATGCCTCGAGCCATGTTGCCCGAGCCGATGATCGTGATGCTGCTCATGACGCTCCTTCGATTTGTTTGAACATTCAAGTTAAATCTAGCAGGAGAAACTTGAAGGGTCAACCAAAGTGATAGGCTGATGACATGCACGAGGACCTGAGCAGTGACGCCCCCCGGTGGCTCGACGCGGACGAGCGCCTGACCTGGCTCGTCCTGGTGAGCCTGCTCCAGACGCTGCCCGGTGCGCTCGACGCGCAGCTGCAGCGGGACTCGGGGCTGTCGTTCTTCGAGTACATGGTCCTGGCCATGCTCTCCGAGCAGGAGGACCGGACGCTGCGCATGAGCCGGCTCGCCGCGGTCACCAACGGCTCGATGTCCAGGCTGTCGCACGTGGCGGCCAAGCTGGAGCGGCGCGGTCTGCTGCGCCGCGAGCCGTGCCCCGGCGACGGCCGCGCGATCAACGCCGTCCTGACCGACGCCGGCTGGGAGACCGTGGTCGCGGCGGCTCCACGTCACGTGAACCGCGTGCGGGAGCTCGTCCTCGACCCGCTCACCAGGACCCAGCAGGTCCAGCTGCGCGCGGTCGGTAGCCGGATCCTGGACGCCGTCTCACCAGCTGGTGAGCGGCTCCCGGTCGGCGGCCGCTGAGGCCTCAGCCCTCGTTGGTGAGCTGGGAGCGAACCTGGCCCATGTCGAGACCGCGCACCCCCTCGATGACCGACTCCAGGGCCGGCGGCGGCAGGGCGCCGGGCTGGGCGAAGACCATGATGCCCTCGCGGAAGGCCATGAGGGTCGGGATCGACGTGATGTTCGCGACCCGGGCCAGCGCCTGCTCGGCCTCGGTGTCGACCTTCCCGAACACGATGTCGCCGTGCTTCTCCGACGCCTCCTCGTAGACCGGCGCGAACCGCCGGCACGGGCCGCACCAGTCGGCCCAGAAGTCGACGAGGACGATGTCGTTCCCCGTCACGGTCGACTGGAAGTTCTCGGCAGTGAGCGTGGTGCTGGCCATGCTTAGGTCCATTCCCATCGGACCGCGACCTGGGTGGTCACGGTGTGTTCGCCCATCTCCATGGACAGGTCTGACTTTGCCGCCATCATCTCGTACCTCGGCATGGGGCCAGGCCCCCGGGCGGGCAGGTCGCTGACCCACACCACGGCCCCGAGCGTGCGTCCCGCCAGCCCGGCATACTGCTCCGCCTTCTCGCGGGCGTTGGCGAACGCGGCGTCCCGCGCCCGGCGCAGGAGAGGGTCGGGGTCGCTGAGCTCGAGCGAGATGTTGTCGATGGCGAGGGCGTTGCCGGCGATGCCGGCGAAGGCGGAGATCAGGTCGCCGACGCGGCCCTGGTCGCGCACGCGCACCTTGAGCGTCTGGTATGCCGTGTAGCCGATGACGCGCTGCCCGTCCCGGTCGCGCTGCGGCTGGACCCCGGCGCCGGCGGTCTGCAGGTCGGAGGTCGCCACACCGTGGTCCCGGGCGGCCTGCGCCATCCCCGCGGCGCGGCTGCCCACGTCGCCGAGCGCGGTCGCCACGTCGGGCGCCTCGCACTGCACGCGGGCGAGGATGGCGACCGTGTCCGGCGCACCGCTGGCAGATCCGGCGCCGACAACCTCCAGGTACGGGCTGGCATCTGCGCGCGGGCTCATCCCCCGAGCCTAGGCCGACTTCGTCTGCGACAGGAGCGCTGCCCCCCGCCTTCGTGTGCTCCCGCCGCTCCGCCAGCAGACAAAGTCGATGGGGGAGTGGGCCGCGCGCGTGAGAGTGTGGCCCGATGGAGCTCTCCGAGATCGAGGCCACGTGGGATGCCCGCGCCGAGGACTACGACAAGGAGGCAGACCACGGTCTGCTCGACGCCGACACCCGCCGGGCCTGGAAGGACCTGCTGCGGACCTGGCTGCCGTCCACCCCCGGCGTTGTCGGCGACTTCGGCTGCGGCACCGGGACGCTGAGCGTCGTGGCGGCCGAGCTGGGCCACGAGGTGCAGGCCTTCGACCTGTCGGCCGAGATGGTCGAGCGGGCCCGGGTGAAGACGACGCAGTTCGGCGCGGCCGTGCACGTGCTCAAAGCGGACGTGAGCGACCCGCCCGTGGCACCACAGACCTTCGACGCGGTGTTCTCCCGCCACGTCTTGTGGACCCTTCCCGACCCGGTGGCCTCGTTGCGCCGGTGGGCCTCGACGCTGCGGCCGGGGGGCCGGATGGTCCTCGTCGAGGGGTTCTGGGGCAGTGAGGATGCGGACTCCGGTGACAAGCCGCAGCTGCCGTGGCGCACCGGTGTCACAGCGGCGGAGCTGCGCGAGGCGGTCGCTCCCCTGGCCACGGCGGTCCGCGTCGTGCCGCTCGACGACCCGGTCTACTGGGGCAAGCCCATCGACCATGAGCGGTTCCTGCTGGCGGCCGACATCGCCGAGGACCTGCCTGCGGCACCTCCCGTTGCCGCTACCCTGGAGTCGTCCGACCTGCCCGCAGGCCATGCCTGACCCACTCGCGGCACGGCCCACTGAGACCCATGAGGTCAGGCGCCTGACCCGGTGGGTCGGATGGGTCTTCGCCGCCTGCTCGGCACTCCTGGTGCCATGGACGGCATACCTCGTGTGGACCCTGCCCGACCATGAGACTGCTGCGAACTACGCGATGGCCTGGGGCGGCTTCGACCTGGCCTTGGTGGTGGCACTGGGCGTCACGGCCTGGTCGGCGGTGCGCCTGGGGAGATGGCTCCCTGTGGCAGCTACGGCGACCGCGACGCTCCTGTGTGTCGACGGGTGGTTCGACGTGGTGATGTCCCCGACAGCGAGTGAGCGGTGGGTCGCGCTGGGCATGGCGCTCGTCGTCGAGCTGCCCCTGGCGGCCGCCTGTGTCTGGCTGGCGGTCAACGGCCAGAACCTCCACGAACGGGACCTGTTCGCCATGGCGCGGCGCCGGACGATAGAGCGGCTTCGGCGTACTGGGCGGTAGTTGGTTGAATCGCTTCCATGACCGCCGTTCCCTCAGTGTCCAACTCCATCACCGTGAGGCTCATCCTCCCGGCCCGGGCCACCGCCGTCAGTGAGCTCACGGGGGTGATCGAGGCGGCCGGCGGGCTCGTGACCGGTCTCGACGTCACCGCCTCCGGGCCTGCCCGGCTGCGGGTCGACGTGACCGCCGCGGCGCGCGACACCGCCCACGCCGACGAGCTGGTCGAGGCCATGCGGGCGGTCGAGGGCGTCGAGATCGGCAAGGTCTCCGACCGAACGTTCCTGGTCCACCTGGGCGGCAAGCTCAAGATCGAGCCCAAGGTGCCGATCCGCAACCGCGACGACCTCTCGCTGATCTACACCCCGGGAGTCGCGCGCATCTGCACCGCCATCGCGGCCAACCCGGAGGATGCCCGGCGGCTGACGATCAAGCGCAACACGGTGGCGGTCGTCACCGACGGTTCCGCGGTGCTGGGCCTGGGCAACCTCGGCCCCCTCGCCGCACTGCCGGTGATGGAGGGCAAGGCCGCGCTGTTCAAGCGCTTCGCCGACATCGACGCGTTCCCGATCTGCCTCGACACCCAGGACACCGAGGAGATCATCCGCACCGTCAAGGCGATCTCGCCGGTGTTCGCCGGCATCAACCTCGAGGACATCTCGGCACCGCGCTGCTTCGAGATCGAGGCCAGGCTGCGCGACGAGCTCGACATCCCCGTCTTCCACGACGACCAGCACGGCACGGCGATCGTGGTCCTGGCCGCGCTCACCAATGCGCTGCGGGTGGTCGGCAAACGCCTCGAGGACGTTCGCGTGGTCATGAGCGGGGCGGGGGCAGCGGGGACGGCCATCCTCAAGCTGATGCTGCACGCGGGGGCGAAGGACGTGGTCGTGGCGGACTACCACGGGGTGCTCCACCTCGATCGCGAGGACATCGCAAGCGGTGCCAACCCCTCCCTGCGCTGGTCGGCCGAGCACACCAACGCTCGCGGCCTGCGCGGCACGCTGAAGGAGGCCGTGGCGGGTGCCGACGTCTTCGTCGGGGTCTCCGCTCCCAACCTCCTCTCGGGTGACGACATCGCGACGATGGCCGATGACGCCATCGTGTTCGCGCTGGCCAACCCCGATCCGGAGGTCGACCCGGCCGAGGCCGCGCGGCACGCTGCCGTGGTCGCCACGGGGCGCTCCGACTTCGCCAACCAGATCAACAACGTGCTGGTCTTTCCCGGCGTGTTCCGCGGGCTGCTCGACGCGCACTCCACCACGGTCACGGAGGAGGTGATGCTGGCCGCGGCCCAGGCGCTCGCCGGCACCGTGCTGCCAGAGGAGCTGAACCCGGCGTACATCGTCCCCAGCGTCTTCCACCCCGATGTGGCGAAGGTCGTCGCCCACTCCGTGGAGGCCGCGGCCCGGAAGTCGGCGGCGGGGTCCGGCACGACGTCCGACGGGACGTCCGGGGCCACGTCACTGGCCGCTGCGGGCGCGCCGGGTGCCGACCCCACGGCACTGTGACGACCACACCCGAGCCCGGCGAACCTGACACCGGGAGTGCGCTGACGGCCGATCCCGGGCCCACCCAACGCCCCCGCTCGGCACTCGCGCCCCTGCCCTTCATGCTCCTGCTGGCGGTCCAGCTCGTCGCGCTCTACTGGCCGCGGGTCGCGGTCGAGCAGCCCTTCTCGTGGGCCGACAAGGCCGCTCACGTCCTCATCTTCGCCGCCCCGGCAGCCGCGGGGGTGCTGGCCCGGCTGCGACCGGCATACGTCCTCGGGCTCCTTGCCGTCCACGCTCCGGTGAGCGAGGTCGTCCAGCATGACGTCCTGCCGCATCGCACGGGCGATCCGCTCGACGCGCTCGCCGACCTCGTCGGGGTGGGCCTCGGGGGCGCTGTGGGCGTGGTCTGGGCGAGGCTGCGCCGCTGGTAGACTGGTTGCACTCGCGCGGCGGCGCTGGCAGCGCCACCCGAGGCACCGAAGCCTCCGTCCGTCCCCACCCGCGCGAGCGCACCGGAGAGCGTCCCGCTGCTCTGGTCCACCGGACCGGCTCGTCCCGGTCTGAGGCTCGTCTTCCATGGTTACCCTCGCCAGGTGGCTCGAGACGTGTCTGCTCGAGTACCGAAGTGAGTTGAACACCCGTGCCCAAGACCACCCGATCCAGCACGCCCAAAAAGGCCCGCTGGACCCCCGCCCAGAAGGCCGAGGCCAAGCGCGCCTCGACAAAGGGCGCCAAGAAGCCCCATCACCGCGGGCAGGCTCCCGCTCCCGCTACCGACAAGAAGCGGGAGTATGCCGGCCGGCCGGCTCGCGAGGGCGGCTCGCCGCGCCGGTTCGAGCGGCCCGAGCAGCCCGGTCGTCCGGCGCGTCGCGACGTCGCCCGCTTCGAGCGGCCAGCGCCCGCTGGGTCTGACCGCGGCGCGCAAGCCGCCCGTCCTGCGCGGCGGGAGTTCGACCGCCTTGAGCGGCCTGCACGGAGGTTCGACGGCGGCGAGCGGCCTACACGGCGTGACTTCGACCGCGTTGAGCGGCCTGCGCGGCGTGAGTTGGACCGCGTTGAGCGGTCTGCGCGGCGTGACTTCGACCGCGTTGAGCGGCCTGCACGCAGGTTCGACGGCGGCGAGCGACCTGCGCGCAGGTTCGACGGCGTTGAGCGGCCCGCGCGGCGTGAGTTCGAGCGCAACAGCTACGGTGACCGGCGACGGTTCGACCGGACCAACGCCGACGTCGAACGTGCGCAGCGTCACGCCGAGGCAGAGGCCGAGCGCAGCATGGCCGACACCTGGACCAAGGCCACTCGGGCGTCCATGACCGGCCCGGTCGAGGTCGCCGAGGACAACGGCTTCGCTGCACTGGGGCTCCCTGAGCGCCTAGTGGAGCGACTCGCCAGGGACGGCATCACCAGCCCGTTCCCGATCCAGGCCGCGACGATTCCCGATGCCCTCGCCGGCCGCGACGTCCTCGGCCGCGGTCAGACCGGCTCCGGCAAGACGCTGGCCTTCGGGCTCCCGACCCTCACCCGCCTCTCCGGCCGCCAGTCGACCCCGAAGCGCCCTCGCGCGCTGGTGCTCGTGCCGACCCGCGAGCTGGCCATGCAGGTGTCCGACGCGCTCGAGCCGCTGGTCCACGTCATCGGCCTGCGCCACAAGCTGGTGGCCGGAGGCCTCTCGTACGCCACCCAGATCGCGGCGCTCGATCGGGGGGTCGACCTCCTGATCGCGACGCCCGGCCGTCTGCGCGACCTGCTCGACCGCGGGGCCGTGGAGCTGCGCGACGTGGAGGTGGCCGTGCTCGACGAGGCCGACCACATGGCCGACATGGGCTTCCTGCCGGAGGTCACGTCGATCCTCGACGAGGTTCCCGCCGGCGGCCAGCGGCTGCTGTTCTCGGCCACGCTCGACAACGGCATCGACACCCTGGTCGAGCGCTACCTGTCCGACCCGGTCACCCACTCGACCGACGAGGCGAAGGCCAGCGTGACGACGATGGCCCACCATGCGCTGCTCATCGAGCCGACGCACAAGAAGGTGATCACGGCGCACGTGGCGAACCGCAAGGGGCGCACCCTCGTGTTCGTCCGGACCAAGCTCGGTGCCGACCGGGTGGCGATGCAGCTGCGTGAGCAAGGCGTCCTCGCCGCGGCGCTGCACGGGGGCCTGACCCAGAACGCCCGCAACCGCGTCCTCGGCGCCTTCCGCGACGGCACTCTGCCCGTCCTGGTCGCCACCGACGTGGCGGCCCGCGGCATCCACGTGGACGACGTGTCGGTCGTGCTCCAGGTCGACCCGCCGGCCGACCACAAGGACTACCTGCACCGCTCGGGCCGCACGGCTCGGGCCGGTGAGGAGGGGACGGTCGTCACCCTGGCCCTGCCCCACCAGCGCCGCACCATGGAGCGCCAGCTGCGCGAGGCAGGCGTGGACATCCCGCTGGTCAAGGTGGCCCCCGGCGATGCCGTCCTCACGGCGACGGGGGCCAGCGAGCCCACCGGTGTGCCGGTCTCGGACGACGAGTTCCGCCGCATCGTCGAGGGACCCAGGAGCCGACGGGCAGGTCAGCGGCCAGGCGGCTCGGGTCCGCGCAGGCGTCCCGGCGGTCAGCGTCGTGATGGCCAGCGTCAGGGCCGCGACTCTCGCTCGGGTTTCGTCCGGGCGCCGCGCGACTGATCCCGCAGCCGACACGCCGACCCAACGCCGCGACAACACCGCACGACACCACAGCGCGACACCACAGCGACGCGGGGCGAGTCTCGACGTCGACCGGAGCGGTTGGCCTGTCATGGGCACAATGGATCTGTGGACGGCGACAGCCTGACCGGACAGCTTCTGGTGGCGACCCCGCAGATCGGCGACGGGATCTTCCACCGCAGCGTCGTGCTGCTCCTGCACCATGACGAGGACGGAGCCCAGGGCGTGATCCTGAACCGGCCCATGGACGCGGACATCGAGGCGGTCCTGCCCGGCTGGCAGGAGCACGCGACCCGCCCACAGCGGCTGTTCCAGGGCGGACCGGTCGGGCTCGACTCGGCGCTGGGGCTGGTCACCGTCCCGGGCGACGGCGTGGAGCCCCTCGGAGTGAAGCGGCTCTTCGGGGGCATCGCCCTTATCGACCTCGACACGCCTCCCGTACTCGTCATCCCCGAGATCGCCGGCCTGCGGATCTTCGCGGGGTATGCCGGCTGGTCGCCCGGGCAGCTCGAGGTCGAGATCCGCACGGGGAGCTGGTACGTCGTGGATGCCGAGAACAGGGACGCCTTCAGCGACGACCCGGCCGGCATGTGGGTGCGGGTGTTGCGGCGGCAGCGCGACCAGCTCGCGTTCGTGGCGACCTTCCCCGAAGACCCCTCGATGAACTGACTTCCGCTGCGCTGCCACCCGTCCTCCGGGGACGGCCTCCGTCCGCGGGAGGCTCGGTCCGGCGGCTTAGACTCGAGGCATGAGTGACCCGCAGCGCCCGCAGGACGAGCCCGTCGCCCCGGCCCTCCAGCCGCAGACCACCGCGGTGCTGGAGCGTGAGGAAGTCGCCGAGCGCCAGCTCCAGGAGCCCGGCGACCACGAGCGGTTCGCCCACTACGTGCGCAAGGAGAGGATCCTCGAGAGCGCTCTGTCCGGTGAGCCGGTCACCGCGCTCTGCGGCAAGGTCTGGGTGCCCGGGCGCGACCCCAAACGGTTCCCGGTGTGTCCTGTGTGCAAGGAGATCTACGAGGGCCTGCGCCCGCCGGAGGACGGCAAGGAGTAGGCGAGCCCCGCCCAGCCACGCCCGCCCAATCACGCCCGCCCGGGCACTCCCGCCCAGCCACGATGGGCGGCCCTCGAGCGCGGGCCGACCGCCGCCATAACACAACCCATGACCCCGGGCCGGCAACAGGGCCTCGGCATGTCGCACAACGGAATTGGCTAGGGTTGCGGCCCTATGAGTACCGCCGCAGCCGCCCACCTGTCACCAGCATTCCCGAAGCGCGCGGCGTGGGGAACGGCATCGAAGCTGCGGGCTTGGCAGGCTGCGGCGATGTCCCAGTACCTGGCCTCCGACGCCCGCGACTTCCTCGCCGCCGCCACGCCCGGAGCCGGCAAGACGACCTACGCGCTCCGGCTCGCCGCCGAGCTGCTCGGCCGGGGCGAGGTCCGGGCCATCACCGTGGTCGCCCCCACCGAACACCTCAAGACCCAGTGGGCCGACGCCGCCGCGCGCGTCGGGATCCACCTGGACCCCAGCTTCTCCAACTCCTCGGCACGCCACTCCCGCGACTACCACGGCGTGGCCCTGACCTACGCCCAGGTGGCCAGCCGGCCGGACCTGCACCGCACCCGCACCGAGCGCGTGCCCACCCTCGTGATCCTCGACGAGATCCACCACGGCGGCGACAACCGCTCCTGGGGCGACGCCATGCGCGAGGCCTTCGAGCCCGCGACCCGTCGTCTCGCGCTCACCGGCACACCGTTCCGCTCGGACACCTCGCCGATCCCGTTCGTCCGCTACGAGCTGGACGACGACGGCATCCGGCGCTCCGCCTCCGACTACACCTACGGCTACGCGGAAGCCCTGCGCGACGGCGTGGTCCGCCCCGTCCTGTTCCTCGCCTACGGCGGCGCCATGCGGTGGCGCACCAAGGCCGGCGACGAGGTCGCAGCCCGGCTCGGCGAGCCCCTCACCAAGGACGCCATGGCGCAGGCGTGGCGCACCGCCCTCGACCCCAGGGGCGAGTGGATCCCCTCGGTCCTCGCGGCGGCCGACAAGCGGCTCACCGAGGTACGCCGCGGCGTTCCGGATGCGGGTGGCCTGGTCATCGCCTCCCACCAGACGTCGGCCAGGTCCTACGCGCGCATCCTCGAGAGCCTCACCGGAGAAAGGCCGACCGTGGTCCTCTCCGACGACGCGGGCGCGTCCGCGCGGATCGAGGAGTATGCCGTGGGGAGCCAGCGCTGGATGGTCGCCGTGCGCATGGTGTCGGAGGGCGTCGACGTCCCCCGTCTCTGTGTCGGGGTCTACGCGACGTCCACCTCGACACCGCTGTTCTTCGCGCAGGCGGTCGGGCGCTTCGTCCGGGCCCGTCGCCGAGGCGAGACTGCCTCGGTATTCCTCCCCTCGGTCCCGGTCATCCTCGAGCACGCGGCGCGGCTGGAGGACGAGCGCGACCACGCCCTCGACCGGATCCGCGGCGTCGACTCCGCAGCGAGCATGTGGGCCGAGGAGGAGGCGCTGATCGCCGAGGCCAACCGCGCCCAGAACAACGTCGGTCCCGACGACGCGCAGTTCGAGGCGCTGGAGTCGGACGCCCACTTCGACCACGTGCTCTTCGACGCCAAACAGTTCGGGCTGCACGCCGAGGTCGGATCGGAGGAGGAGCAGGACTACCTCGGGCTGCCCGGGCTGCTCGAACCCGACCAGGTGACCGCCCTGCTCCACGAGCGGCAGGCGAGGCACGCGTCGCGGCCGCGCCGCGCCGCCGAGCCCGTGGCGGCGCACCGCGCGCTGGCCGGGCAGCGCAAGGAGCTCAACAAGCTGGTGTCGGCGTACGCGCGCAAGACCGGCGCGGCCCACGCGAACGTGCACATAGACCTGCGCCGCACCTGTGGCGGCCCCCCACTGGAGGAGGCCACGTCCGAGCAGGTCACCGCGCGCATCGCCAAGATCCGGGAGTGGTTCGTGGGCCGCCGCTGAAGCCATCGGCGCCATCGCCTCCATCGGACTCATGGCGGCAGGGCGTGGACGGGTCTAGGTTGTCGGCTGTCCGGCCTGCCCGGGGCCGGCGCGACGGAGCGAGGTCAGACATGGCGAACCACGTGTACTCCATCTCCGAGATCGTCGGCAGCTCACCCGACAGCATCGAGCAGGCGGTTTCCAACGCCGTGGCCCAGGCGGCGCGGACGGTTCGCAACCTCGACTGGTTCGAGGTGCAGAACGTCCGCGGCCAGCTCGTCGAGGGTGCGATCGCGCACTGGCAGGTGACCGTCAAGATCGGCTTCCGGATCGAGAGCCACGAATAAGGCCTCCCTACCCGCCACTCCGCGTGGCCGGTGTCGGTGCCTCGGTCGGCGTCGACGTCGCCTGTGCTGCTGCCTGGACCAGTGGCTGGGTGCGGAAGTCGATCCGGGTCGCCAGCGAGATCGCCGTGTTGGCCCGGGTCACGTGCCGGTCATCGACCACCGAGTCGATGACCCGCTGCAGGTCGGCGTTGTCCCGCGCCACGACACGGATGTAGAGGTCTCCCGATCCGGTGATGGTGTGCGCCTCCAGCACTTCAGGTATGGCGGACAGGTGCTCGACGACGGGGGCATGGCCCTGCCCCTGCCGGATCTCCAAAGTGCAGAACGCGGTCACCGGATAGCCCATGGCCGCCGGGTCCACCCTTGGAGCGAAGGATCGCACCACTCCCCGCGCCTGGAGCCGGTCGAGTCGTGCCTGCACCGTCCCGCGGGCCACCCCGAGGGCACGCGAGGCGCCCAGCACCCCGATCTGGGGATCCTCGGTGAAGACAGTGATGATCCGCGCGTCCAGCGGGTCCAGAGCAGCTGAGCCAGGCATGGGCAAATTGTCCAGTCCTACACGCCGCGAAGGCAACACTCTGCGCAGACTGCGCAGCGCAGCGGCATACCCTTGCACACCGTGCCACCCGAGGCCACCCTGAGCGCATGACCCACGGCACCCTGGACCTCACCCCACAAGAGCGCGAGGCCAACCTCGACATCCAGCAGCTGAAGCAGCTCGTCGGGCTGGTCGAGTACGACGAGAGCAAGGACCCGTTCCCCGTCACCGGATGGGACGCGATCGTCTTCGTCGTCGGCAATGCGACGCAGACGGCGCACTACTACCAGTCCGCCTGGGGCATGGAGCTCGTCGCCTACACCGGGCCGGAGAACGGCAACCGCGACCACAAGTCCTTCGTCCTGAAGTCAGGCTCGATCCGGTTCGTCGTCAACGGTGCGGTCGACCCCGACAGCCCGCTGGTCGCCCACCACGCCAAGCACGGTGACGGCGTCGTCGACATCTCGCTCGAGGTTCCCGACGTCGACAAGTGCATCGACCAGGCCAAGCGCGCCGGGGCCCGCGTGGTGCGCGAGCCCGAGGACGTGAGCGACGAGCACGGCTCCGTGCGCATCGCCTCCATCGCGACCTACGGAGAGACCCGCCACACCCTCGTTGACCGCTCGCGCTACACCGGCCCCTACCTCCCGGGCTACCGCACCGCGAGCTCGACCTTCACCAAGCGCGACGGCGCTCCTAAGCGGCTGTTCCAGGCGCTCGACCACATCGTCGGCAATGTCGAGCTCGGCAAGATGGAGGAGTGGGTCACCTTCTACAACAAGGTCATGGGGTTCGTGAACATGGCCGAGTTCATCGGTGACGACATTGCCACCGACTACTCCGCGCTCATGTCCAAGGTCGTCGCCAACGGCAACCACCGGGTGAAGTTCCCGCTCAACGAGCCGGCGATCGCCAAGAAGAAGAGCCAGATCGACGAGTACCTCGAGTTCTACCGTGGCCCTGGGGCCCAGCACCTCGCCCTTGCCACCGGCGACATCCTGCAGACCGTCGACTGCCTGCGCGCGGAGGGTGTGGAGTTTCTCTCCACCCCCGACTCCTACTACGAGGACCCGCAGCTGCGCGCCCGGATCGGCCAGGTGCGCGTGCCGATCGAGGAGCTGCAGAGGCGCGGCATCCTCGTGGACCGCGACGAGGACGGATACCTCCTGCAGATCTTCACCAAGCCGCTTGGCGACCGTCCCACCGTGTTCTTCGAGATCATCGAGCGGCACGGCTCGCTCGGGTTCGGCAAGGGCAACTTCAAGGCGCTGTTCGAGGCCATCGAGCGCGAGCAGGAGCGCCGCGGCAACCTCTAGGAGGAGCGCACCGAGCTGGCCGCGCTCGGCCTTGGTCAGCTTGGCCATGACCGTCGAGCCGACTCCGACCCCGTTGGCGAGGATGCCGCGCAGGCGCTCGCCCTCGCGAGACTGGGGTTCGTCGCCTGGGCTGGGCTGGTCATCGCCGTGGTCAGTATCGTCATGCCGTTGACCGTGACCGCTTCCACGGCCACCCACCTCACCCTCGCGCCGATGCATCTGGTGGTCGGTGCGGTGTGGTTCGCCTCCCTCCGCCGCGGCGTTCGCTGAGGCCCGGCCATCCACCTGCGAGGATTCACATCCGCGCGTGACATGCTTCCGACATGGAGACGCCGCAGGGCCCGGGGTGGTACGACGACCCGCAGCAGCCTGACCAGCTTCGCTACTTCGACGGGGTGGTCTGGACCCAGCACACGACGCCTCGCCGCACCCGCACCGACAGCCGGTATGCCGGCCAGGCGCCGACCAGCGGCCCGACACCGTCCGCGGGCGGAGACAACGCCGGAGAGGCGAGCTCGAGGCATCCCTCCCAGCAGTCCTGGCACCAGCCGGGGGGCTGGCCGGGCGCTGGGCAGCCCCCGGGAGGGCAGCCTCCCGGAGGGCAGGGGCACTGGTACCCGGGCGGCCAGCAGTACCAGGGTCAGGCACCTGACCAGCGGCAGGGCCAGCCGCAGGGTCCATGGCCCGGGCAGCAGCCGGGGCAGCAGCCTGGCGCCGGCTGGCAGGCCCCGTACGCAGGCCAGCGTGGCCCGACGACTCCCGACGGCGTCCCACTCGCCTCCTACGGCGTGCGCGTCGGGGCCTTCTTCATGGACGGTGTGATCCGCTACGTGCTGGTGCTGCTCCTGGGTGGGGTGTTCCTGTACCGCGCGATCCAGCCGGTCCTGGACCCCATGACCAGCGCCCTGCAGCGGGGTGACTGGGCGGGCTACATGGACGCCCTGCAGAACGTGGACACCGGTTGGATGCTCGGGTTCTCGTTCCTCGGGATCGCCGTCGGCGTCGTCTACAACGTCTTCTTCCTCATGCGCTGGGGTGCCACACCGGGCAAGCGGCTCGCCAACATCAGCGTGCGGCTCCGCGACCAGCCGGGCACCCTCAGCTTCTCCACCGCCCTGCGGCGCTACGGCTTTGTCGCCGTGATCGACGCGCTGGGCAACGTCCAGGGGATCAGCCTGTTGTCGCTCCCGCTGTGGGCGCTGGACCACATCTTCCCCGCCTTCGACCCGCAGCGGCAGGCCCTGCACGACAAGGTCGCCGGCACCGTGGTGGTCGTGGGCCGCCAGCCGCCGCGTCGCCACGGCTGACCAGGCGGCGCGTCAGGCAGCCGCTCAGGTCGGCCGCGCCGGGCAGCCGGTCACGCCCGCCGCGCCGGGCAGCCGGTCACGCCAGCCGCGTCAGGCTGCCGGTCACGCCCGCCGCGTCAGGCAGCCGGTCACGCCCGCCGCGCTGGCAGGACCGTGCCCGAGCACTCCCCGAGGCCGATCACCGACCCGCCCGGGCCTGGCGCGGTCGCCCGCAGCACCACGGTGTCGCCGTCCTCGAGGAAGGTCCGCGTCGAACCGTCGTTGAGGACTACGGGCTCCTGGCCGTTCCAGGACAGCTCGAGGAAGCTGCCCCGGGAGTCCTTCTCGGGTCCGGAGATCGTCCCCGACCCGAACAGGTCGCCCGACCGCACGCTCGCCCCGTTGACCGTCAGGTGCGCCAGCATCTGCGCAGGCGACCAGTACATGTCGCGGAAGCGGGGCCGGCTCACCACCGTGCCGTTCCACTCGACCTCATAGTCGAGGTCGAGCCCGTACACGGGCGCACCCGCGGCTCCGCCCTCCCCTCGCCTCTCGCCCGGTTCCCCGCGGAGGTAGGGGAGGGGCTCGGGGTCTTGGGCCGGAAGCGGCACACGGGCCGCCGCCAGGGCGTCCAGCGTCACCACCCATGGCGAGATGGACGTGGCGAAGGACTTGCCGAGGAACGGCCCCAGGGGCACGTACTCCCAGGCCTGGATGTCGCGGGCGCTCCAGTCGTTGAGCAGGACCACGCCGAAGAGGTGCTCGTCGGCCGCCTCGACCGGCACCGGCTCGCCCACCCGGGTCGGACTCCCGACCACGAACCCCAGCTCGGCCTCGATGTCGAGCCGCACGCTGGGCCCGAACACCGGCGCCGGATCGCCCTTGCCCTTGCGCTGTCCGCAGGGGCGCACGATGCCAGTGCCGCTGACCACGACCGTGCTCGAGCGGCCGTGGTAGCCGATGGGCAGGTGCTTCCAGTTCGGCGTGAGCGGCTCGGAGTCGGGCCGGAAGATGCGCCCGACG
The DNA here is from genome assembly GCA_035691065.1 of Dermatophilaceae bacterium. GTDB lineage: Bacteria > Actinomycetota > Actinomycetes > Actinomycetales > Dermatophilaceae > DASSJT01. Next base: position 20,501 of record DASSJT010000063.1, on the reverse strand, counting down.
TTGGCCGCGTGGTGTTCGCTCGCGTAGAAGTCGACATAGTCGGCAACCTCGATCGGCAGGTGCATCGTCACCTCACTGACCGGGATGAGATGCGGCTCGACGCCCGCCTGGTGCACCGGGTCGGAGAAGATCTCGGTGAGCCACCACCGCGCCACGTTCCACGCTGGGCGCCCGAGGTCTAGGAAGGCGTTGAGGCTGGCGTGCCGCCAGGCCTTGGCCAGGTCGGGACCATCGCCCGGGTCGCCGCCCAGTGCCGCCACCGCTGGGGCGTCGAGCACCAGGTCGCCCATGCGAACACCGACTCTCGGAGGCGTGCCAGGCGTCGAGAAGACGCCATAGGGCAGGTTGGCAAGGCCGAAGGGATGGTCGGCGGGAAGCTCGAGCCAGGACGTCGCTGGCATGTCCATCTCAGGGCTCCTGGATCAGGTTGAGGGCGGCGAGCTCGCCGATCGGGTCGGTCACCGTGCAGCAGCCGTATGCCGTGAAGAAGGCCCGCACAATGCTCGCGTCGGCGCTGCTCATGCGGGTGACCATCGGCACGAGAACGGCCGGGTCGCGCTCCGAGAGCACCGACGCCAGCTCGCCGACCTCGTCCCCGTTGAGGGCCCACCGCACCGCGCACAGGACGTTGAGCACCCCGTGCTGTTCCTCCGGCGCGCTGCTGAGATCCGCCGGGTCCCCCGGGTAGGTGCCGCGGACGGCGTGGTGGAGACCGCCGGTCAGCTTGAACGCCAGCTCGTGGTCGACGGCGGAGCGGATGAACCCGGCCAGCTCGCGCTCGTCGGGCCAGTGCCACGTCGGCGTCGCGCCGGTGCGGAACTTCGCCTGGAGCGGCACCTCGTCCGAGCTGTCGGCCGCGATGTCCGCGAGCGAGAGCGCGTGGTGCGGCCCCCGCGGCACCTCCAGAGTCAGCGGCACGTCGGGCGGCCGGGAGACCCGCCACTCGGGAGTCCAGCCCATCTCGACTGCGACGATGTTGAGAGTCCTGGCATGCGCCACGGACTCGAGGGCCTCGCCGACGACCCCCGGGTCGACCCCTGGCCTCGCGACCACAGCCACCTCGAGCGGAGCCTCGGGTGAGTAGCCGGACGACTCGGCAAGCGCCGGGACCTCGCCCGCGATGGAAGCCGGGACGAGCAGCGGACCCAGCAGGCCGGCATACCAGCTGCTGCGGTGAGTTCGATGGCCGCTCACCGCCTGGTCGAGCGGCGAGCTGCCGGGCGGGAAGACCGCTGCGTCGTCCACGAGCCGCGCGAAGAGCTCCGGCTCCGCCGGTCGTTCGGCGACCGCGCCGGGCATCGTGGAGGGCATGCCACGGAGGCTACTAGGGTGGCGACTGGCACCATCCCGCCCTCCCAGCACCGACCCTCCCAGCCGACCACAAAGAGGTGGAACGTCGTGGCGCATTACCAGTCGATGGGCAGCATCCCGCCGAAACGGCATACGCAGCACCGGCGCCCGGGCCGGGGCCGGCAGCCGGGCGAGCTCTTCTACGAGGAGCTGATGGGCGAGGAGGGCTTCTCGTCCGACTCCTCGCTGCTCTACCACCGCAACATCCCGTCGACGATCAGCTCCGCCCGCGAGTGGGAGGTCGGCGACCTCTCGACGACTCCCAACCACCCGCTGAAGCCACTGCACCTGAAGCTGCACGACCTGTTCGACGCCAAGGCGGTCAAGGACACCGATGTGGTCACGGGTCGGCGCCTGGTCCTCGGCAACGGTGATGTCCGGATCTCGTATGCCGTGGCCGGGGCTGCCAGCCCGTGGTACCGCAACGGGATCGGTGACGAGTGCGTCTACGTCGAGCGCGGGAGGGCGCGCGTCGAGACGGTGTTCGGGGCCTTCGACGTCGCTGAGGGCGACTACCTCGTGATCCCCCGGGCGACCACGCACCGGTGGCTGCCGAAGCGCTCGACCAAGGAGCCGCTGCGCGCCTACTGCATCGAGGCGAACTCCCACATCGCTCCGCCGAAGCGCTACCTGTCGAGGTACGGCCAGTTCCTCGAGCACGCCCCCTACTGCGAGCGCGACCTGCGGGCTCCGGCCGGGCCGCTGCTCGCCGAGGACATCGGCGCCGACCCGGGTGAGGAGACCGAGGTCTTCATCAAGCACCGGGGCAACGGACCGAGCGGGATCGTCGGGACGGTCCACGCCCTGCCGTTCCACCCGCTGGACGTCGTGGGCTGGGATGGCTGTCTCTACCCCTATGTGTTCAATGTGCGCGACTTCGAGCCGATCACCGGCCGGGTCCACCAGCCGCCGCCCGTGCACCAGGTCTTCGAGGGCTGGAACTTCGTGGTCTGCAACTTCGTGCCCCGCAAGGTCGACTACCACCCGCTGTCGATCCCGGTGCCCTACTACCACTCCAACGTCGACAGCGACGAGGTCATGTTCTACGTCGACGGCGACTACGAGGCGCGCAAGGGCTCCGGCATCGGCAAGGGCTCGATCTCGCTCCACCCCGGCGGCCATGCCCACGGCCCGCAGCCCGGGGCGGCCGAGGGCTCGATCGGCGTCGAGGCGTTCGACGAGCTCGCGGTCATGGTCGACACCTTCCGGCCGCTGGAGCTCGGCGAGGGCGGCCGGGCGGTCGACGACGGCAGGTACGCCCTGTCCTGGAGCGCGGGCCGCGGGACGCCCGCGGAAGGGGCGGCGGCGGACGGGAGCGACTACAGCATCGGCTGACGCCACGCTAGGCCCGCCAGGCTCGCCGCGCCGGTCCGCCCGCGCCGGTCCGCCCGCGCCGGCTGGGACCGACCACGGCCCTATGCCGTGCGGCTGAGAATGGTCTGCCGGCCACTACCCGTCTCTACAGAGTGGGCGTGGCGACCGGCGCCAGCGTTCGCCGGGATCCGGCACTCCTCGCGGGTGAGCCACACCGGCGTCGGGTCCTGCGGCCACAGGTAGGCAGCCTCTGTGCCGATTCTGGTAAACCGGGAGCCGTGGAGGACTTCCCCTTGTGCTGTCTGTGCGCCAGTTCGTCGGACGAGAGCAGGGGTGCCCGATGACCCGGGTGCGGGGCCTGCGCGCACCTCGCAGGGCACCACCGGGCGGAGCACCGAACGAGATCGAGACCGACGTCCTGGAGCCGGCGACTCCGTCACGTCTGGCCTTCGCCGACAACCTCAAGGTTGCGCTCGTCGCGGGCGTGATCGTGGCGCACGCGACCATGGCGTGGACGGGATTGGGCGGCTGGGTGTTCGAGGAGCCGCCGGCCCGCGAGCCCCTCCTGGGGGTGCTGCGCATGGTCCTGGTGGTCGGCGTGCTGTTCGGGATGCCACTGTTCTTCCTGGTGGCGGGAACCTTCACCCCGGCCTCGCTGGAACGCAAGGGCCTACGGCGGTTCGCTGCCGACCGAACCATCCGACTGTTGGTGCCGATGGCCTTCTTCATCCTCGTCTTCACCCCGCCAGTCGAGTATGTCGACCCCGGCAACGCCGGGTGGTCTCGGGGGTACTGGGCCTTCGTTCCGTACATCTGGTGGCAGTGGCCACCACCTCCGGGTCCGACCTGGTTCCTGGCGGTGCTGTGGGTGTTCTCCCTGGCCTACGCATTGCTGCGCACCAGATGGCCACGCCGGACGCCGGGCGCGGTGCCACTGCGTGCTTGGCCATTGGTGGTGGCCGCAGCGACGGTCACGGCTGCGTCGTACCTGCTACGGCTGGCCGTCCCCTTCGGGGAGGAACGCTGGCACATTGCCGTCGCACAGGCCCCTGGGTGGATCATGGGCTTCACTATCGGTGCCCTCGCAGGTGAGCAGGGATGGTTCCGGTCTTTGGAGCCGGGTCTCGCGCCCAGGATCCGGCATGTGGCGTGGGCGGCCATCGTCGGTTGCGCGGTCCTGGTCGGCATCGGCGTCGCAACGGGCACCGACCCGGAGCTCTTCGCCGGGGGCGGAACCTGGCAGTCAGCGGTGTTCGCCATGATCGAGGGCGTGATCGTGGTGACCGTGTCGCTGTGGCTGGTGGATCTGTTCCGGAGGCGCTTCAACCACCAAGGCGCGCTCCCCCGGGAGCTGAGCCGGGCCGCGTACGCCGCATTCCTCGTGCACCAGATCGTCCTCGTCGGCCTGGTGCTGGCCAGTCGTCAGATGCCGTGGCCGCCTGAGCTGAAGTACCTCGCCGTCAGCCTGCTCGGCGTGACCCTCTCTTTCGGTTTCGGCGCCGCGGTCGTACGCCTGCCCGGCGTGGCCCGCATTCTCTGACTCATGCGACTTGGCCGGCTGCGGCACGCCATCGACGTCGCTCATCCACGTCGCCCTCACCGCACCCCAGGGTGTCGACGGTTACTGCGAAGCAGGGTCCGGACGCGGCCCGAGGCCGCAACTGCCCAGTCCTGGACCTCGATGTCACTGGCTGCGCTGCCCCTGCTCTCCCGCGTTCTCCGCGAGAGAGCCGTATGCCGTGCGGCTGACAAAGCGTTACCGTCTGGCAACCCATCAGGGCTCCAGGCCGGTTAGCCTCGGGCATCTGTGCCGCCCACGCCAACCGACCGGGCGGCATACCTCGTCACCCCAGGAGTGCCCGTGAGCCACCAGCCCATGCCACCGTCCAGCGCCTCGCCGTCCAGCCCCTCGCCGTCCGGCGCCTCGCCGTCCGGCGCCTCGCCGTCCACGACCGTGACCACGCGTCGCCAGCTCCTCGCCCTGGCCGCCGTCGGCGGCGCCGGCCTGGTCACCGCCACAGCCCGGCCGGCTGCAGCGGCCGACAAGGTCAAGCCGGGGAAGCACACCTACACCCTCAGTGTCCTGGGCACGACCGACCTGCACGGCAACGTCTTCAACTGGGACTACTTCAAGGACGCCGAGTACACCGACAGCAAGGCCAACGACGTTGGCCTCGCCAAGGTCTCGAGCCTGGTCGCCATGGTCCGGGCGGAGAAGGGCGCGGAGAACTGCCTCCTGCTCGACGCGGGCGACACCATCCAGGGCACCCCGCTCGCGTACTACTACGCCAAGATCGACCCGATCACCCAGGGCGCGAAGCACCCGATGGCCGCGGCGATGAACGCCATCGGCTACGACGCGGCCGCACTGGGCAACCACGAGTACAACTACGGCCTCGACACACTGCGGACGTTCGAGGAGCAGTGCGACTTCCCGCTGCTCTCGGCCAACTCCGTGGACTGGGACTCCGGCGCACCGGTCTTCCCGCCTTACGTCATCCGCACGGTTCGGATCCCGGGTCAGAAGCCGCTCACGGTCGGCATTCTCGGCCTCGTCACCCCCGGAGTGGCGATCTGGGACCACGCCAACGTCGACGGCCGCGTGAAGTTCCCCGGCATCGTCGAGCAGGGCGCGGTCATGGTGCCGAAGCTCAAGGCTGCCGGATGTGACCTCGTGGTCGTCGCGTGCCACTCCGGTGCCACTCCCGGGTCCTCCTACGGAGACGCGCTGCCGTTCCCGGAGAACGCGTCGACCCAGCTGGCCGAGGAGGTCCCGGGCATCGACGCGATCCTGGTCGGCCACGCCCACGTGGAGATTCCCCAGGCCTGGGTCACCAACAAGGCGACGGGCAAGCAGGTGCTCCTGTCCGAGCCACTCAAGTGGGGCATGCGGCTGACCGTGATGGACTTCGACGTCCAGAAGGTCTATGGCGAGTGGCAGCTCACCGGCAGCCGCGCCACCCTCCTCAACGCCAACGTGGTTCCGGAGGACCCGGCGATCACCGCGATCCTGAGCGCCGACCACGAGCTGGTCCGCACCTACGTCAACTCGGTGATCGGCACCTGCACCGCGCCGATGTCCGCGCTGACCAGCCGGTTCGAGGACACCGCCGCGATGGACTTCATCAACCACGTGCAGGCCGGGGCGGTCAAGGCGGCGCTTGCGGGAACCCCGGACGCCGACCTGCCCATGCTCTCGATCGCGGCGCCGTTCAACCGTGACGCGGCGATCCCGGCCGGGGAGGTGACCGTGCGCGACGTCGCCGGCCTCTACATCTACGACAACACCCTGCTGGGCGTCAGGTTCACCGGTGCCCAGGTCAAGGCCTACCTCGAGTGGTCGGCGCGCTACTTCAAGCAGGTGAGCGGCACCGGACCGTTCGCCCCTGACGACATCACGAACGCGGTCTACAACAACACGCCGACCCCCGACTACAACTACGACATCATGGGCGGGCTGGATGCCTCGCTGGCCTACGACATCGACATCGCCCAGCCGGCCGGCCAGCGGATCATGAACCTGACGTATGCCGGTCAGCCGGTCGCCGCGGACGCCCAGTTCATCGTCGCGATCAACAACTACCGCCAGGGCGGGGGAGGCAACTTCCCGGGCACGGGCCCGAGCGGCGCGCCGGTCGTCTACAACGCGCAGGTGGAGATCCGACAGATGATCATCGACTGGGTGACTGCCCAGAAGGTGATCGACCCGAGCACCTTCACGACCTACGACTGGCGCCTGGTCTCGGCCGGCGAGCCAGTGGTCGTCGAGGGCGCTGCCGAGGGTGGCCACCACTGAGCAGCCGCGACTACCTGCGTCTGGCGGACTTCTGCTCCATGGCAAGGTTCTGGGCCAGCGCGCAGCCTCGGGGGCCCAGGTTCTCGCGCCTTGGCTACGTTCTCAGCTGAATGGTGAGCACCCGGCATACCCACAGGTCTTGACCGCCCGTCGCGAGTCCGTGCTAGGGAGTCACGCACAGCCGGTTGAGGTGGGGCCGCCGCCAGGCCGAGGACCGACCTAGGTCAGGGCCAGGCGGTAGCCCCGCTTGACCACCGTCTCGATCAGATGGCGGGTGCCCGCGGCCTCGCGCAGGCGCGCCACCGCGACCTCGGCGGCGTGCGGGTCGCGCGAGTCGCCCGGCAGCACCGAGAGCACCTGGCTGCGGCTCACGACGTCGCCGCGAGCGTCGATGAGCAGGCGGAGCACCGACAGGCCGCTGGGCGACACCGGGATGACGTGCCCGCCGAGAAGGGCGACGGTGCTGCGGACCTGCAGCTTTCCGGCCGCAGTGCACACCGCGGCGGACTGCAGGTCTTCGTAGTGGCTCACGAGCGTGCGCACCAGCGAGCCCAGCCGGCCGCGGTCCGGCACCAGCGGCTCGATGCCGGCTCCCTGCAGCGGGCGGGCGGTCACGGGACCGACGGCAGCGGCCACCAGCGCTCCCCGTCGGGACCGCCCGACGATCGACGGGAGAACCTCCTCCGCCTCCGCCGTGTCGAGCCAGGCTGCCGCGCCCGGCGCCGAGGTGAACACGACGGCGTCGATCTCCCCGGCGGCGGCCTCGTGCACCGAGCCGCGCAGCGCATCCGGGTCCGGGGGCGGGCCCCACCGGTAGACCACCAGGCTGGCGACCTGCGCACCGGCAGCGGCCAGGTCGGCGTCGAGGCCGTCGGCGCCGGCGCCGTGGTGCTGCACGGCGACGCGCCGGCCATGGACGCCCTCGCCCAGGAGCAGGTCGGCGACCTCGGCGGAGGTCTCCGACTCGGCGACCCAGTCGGCCTGGAGCCCCGCAGCCTGGATGGCGCCGCGGGCCTTGGGTCCGCGCGCCACGACCCGCGCCGCCCGCAGGACCTCGACCAGCTCGTCGGCCAGCCCGGCCGCGTCGGCCGCCTCCACCCAGCCGCGGAAGCCGATGCCGGTCGTGACGATGACGGTGTCCGGCGGCTGGGCCAGCAGGGCTCTGGTGTCGGACAGGAGCTGGCGGTCGTCGACGTGCGGAACGATGCTGAGCGACGGCGCGTGGCGCACCGAGGCGCCCCGGCGCTGGAGTGCTGAGGCGATGTCGGAGGACCGGCGATCGGCCGTCACGAGCACCACGCAGCCCGCCATCACCTGACTCAGCGCGCCGGCCGCCATCACTCCTCGACCGCCTCTGGGGCCTCCTCCAGGAGTGCCGGGTCGGCCACGGCGCCGATGACGATGACTGCGGGTGCGGACACCCCGGCAGCCCTGGCCTCCACGGCCATGCGGCACAGTGGTGCCCGGGTCACCCGCTCGTGCGGGGTCGTCCCTCGCTCCACGATGGCCGCCGGCGTCAGCGGGTCCGCCCCCGCGACCAGGAGCTGCTCCACGTGGTCGGGCAGGAGCGCCACCCCCATCAGGACGACGACCGTCGCCGACCCGTCCACGACTGCGTGGACGGCGGCCGAGGACAGGTCGTCGTGGCCATGCACCACGAGCACCCCGCCCACGACCCCGCGGTGGGTTATGGGGATGCCGGCCGATGCCGGTGCAGCCAGTGCGCTGGTGACCCCGGGGATGACCTCGACAGGTATGCCGTGAGCTCGGCAGGCGCTGACCTCCTCGCCACCGCGCCCGAAGACGAAGGGGTCGCCGCCCTTGAGCCGGACAACCGTCCGGCCGCGCTCGGCCTGATCGACGAGGATCCGGTTGATCTCCTCCTGGGGGACCGGGTGGTGGTCGGGCGACTTCCCCACGTGGATGACCTCAACAACATCCGGCAGGTCGGCAAGGGTCGAGGTGGGCCCGAGCCGGTCGGTCACCACGACGTCGGCCTCGGAGAGCGCCCGTCGGGCCCGGATGGTCATGAGGTCGGGCGCGCCGGGGCCGCCGCCGACAAGCACGACCCGACCCCGGTCCGGGCGCTCGGTCGCTGGGTGGCGGCGCGCCGCGCGAAGGTCCACCGCCTCGCAGAGGAGGGTCAGCTCGAGGCGGTCCCTCACCCGCGCCACGCGCTGGGGGTCGGGCGTGTCGACCGACGCCACCCCCACCACGAGCCCGGCATGGCGCGCAAGCGCGGGAGTTCGGGCCGACCCGGAGGTGACGTCGGAGGCGTTGACGCTCCAGATCCGGCGCTCGTCGGCCTGGGCGCACAGCGTGGCGTTGGTGGCGGGGTCACTCGTCGCCGCATGCACCAGCCAGGCGCCCTCCAGGTCCCCTTGCTGGACGCGCCGCTCGACCCACTCGAGCGAGCCGTCCACCCAGAGGTCCAACAGGTCCTCGCACAGGGCGGGGGACACCACCGTGACCCGGGCGCCGGCCTCGACCATGGCCGACGCCCTCCGGGCAGCAACCGGCCCGCCCCCGGCGACGAGGACGGGCTTGCCGTTGAGGTCGAGCCCGAGCAGCGTGGTCATCCGCCCGCACCGCCGGTCAGGGCTCCTGGCGGAGCAGTGCCGGCCTCGCGGACCAGGACGGCACCGCCGACCACGCGTACCGGCCACGTCCGCAGACCAGGCTCGAGGTCCACGGGTGTCTTGCCGGTGGCGTCGAGGCAGGTGCCGCTGCGCAGGTCGAAGACCTGTTTGTACATCGGGGAGGCCACCGTGGGCAGTTCGCCGCGCGACCCGACGATTCCTCGGGCCATGACCATGGCGCCGCTGAACGGGTCGCGCTGCTGTACGGCATACACGCTGTCGTCGATGGTGCGGAACAGTGCGACCTGCTGCCCGGCCACCAGGGCCGCTGCTCCCCGCTCGGGCAGCAGGTCCGCGAGGGTGCAGACCTCCGCCCAGACGGCCGCCGGCCTGTCCAGGACGTCGGGGGCGAGGGTTGGGGTGTGGATCTGCGCGGTCACGAGCGAACCTCCAGGGTGCTTCCTGCGATGAGGACGGCATCGGCTGCCCGCTCCTGCGGGGTGGCCGGACGCGCCTGGCCGCGCTCGCTCACGTAGGCGAGTGAGTCGTCGACGGCTTCAGGCGCGTTGACGAAGGTGGCGAAGCGACGCAGCTTCTCGGGGTCGGCCAGCGCTGCGGCCCACTCGTCCTCGTAGCTGTCGACGTGGGCGGCCATGGCCGCGTCGAGGTCGGCCGCGATCCCGAGCGAGTCCTCCAGCACGACGGCGCGGATCGCGTCGAGGCCGCCCTCGGAGTCCTCGACCCAGGCGGCCGTGCGCTGCAGCCGGTCGGCGGTGCGCACGTAGTACATGAGGAACCGGTCGATCGCGCGGACCAGGGCCTCGGTGTCGAGGTCTTCGGCCAACAGCTGCGCGTGGCGGGGCGTGAAGCCCCCGTTGCCGCCGACGTAGAGGTTCCAGCCGTGGTCGGTCGCGATCACGCCGACGTCCTTGCCCCGTGCCTCGGCGCACTCGCGGGCGCAGCCGCTCACGCCAAGCTTGAGCTTGTGCGGTGACCGCAGGCCGCGGTAGCGCAGCTCGAGGGCGATCGCCAGCCCGACGGAGTCCTGCACGCCGTAGCGGCACCATGTCGAGCCCACACAGGACTTCACCGTCCGCAGCGACTTGCCGTAGGCGTGGCCAGACTCGAAGCCCGCGTCGACCAGGCGCCGCCAGATGGCCGGGAGCTGGTCGATGCGGGCGCCGAAGAGGTCGATCCGCTGGCCGCCGGTGATCTTGGTGTAGAGGCCGAAGTCCTTGGCGACCTGCCCGATGGCCAGCAGACCCTCGGGGGTGACTTCGCCACCGGGAATGCGGGGGACCACCGAGTACGAGCCGTCCTTCTGCAGGTTCGCCATCACGTGGTCGTTGGTGTCCTGCAGGGTCGCGTGCTCGCCCTCGAGGATGTGGCCGGCTCCGAGCGACGCCAGGACCGAGCCGATCACCGGCTTGCAGATGTCGCAGCCGCGGCCCCTGCCGTGGCGCTCGATGATCTCGCTGAAGGTGCGCAGCCCGGTCACCCGCACCACGTCGAAGAGCTGCGCGCGGGACAGGTCGAAGTGCTCGCACAGGGCATTGCTGACCTGGACGCCCGACCTCTCCAGCTCGGTGTTGACCAGGCGCTTGACCAGGGGCAGGCAGGAGCCGCAGCTGGTTCCCGCCCTCGTGCACGCCTTCACCCCACCGACGTCCGTGCACCCGCCGTCACTGACGGCGCAGCGGATCGCTCCGGCGCTGACGTTGTTGCACGAGCAGACGGCCGCGTCGTCGGGCAGGTCGCCAGCGGGTGCCGGTGCAGCCCCCTCAGGCAGGAGGTATGCCGCCGGGTCGGCTCCCAGGGGGCGGCCCACCAGAGGCCGCAAGGCGGCATACGCGCTGGCATCGCCGACGAGGATCCCGCCGAGCAGGGTGGTCGCGTCGTCGGAGACGACGAGCTTCTTGTACACGGCCGCGATCGGGTCGGCGTAGACGATCTCGACGGCGCCGGGTGTCTGGGCGAAGGCATCGCCGAACGACGCGACGTCGACGCCGAGGAGCTTCAGCTTGGTCGACAGGTCGGCGCTGGGGAGGGTGCCCGCTCCGCCGAGCAGTCGGTCCACCACGACCTCGGCCATGGTGTACCCCGGGGCGACGAGGCCGAGGCAGCGCCCCTCGATGCAAGCCACCTCGCCGACGGCCGAGACGCTCGGGTGGCTGGTGCGGCAGCCGTCGTCGACGACGACACCACCGCGCTCGCCGATGGCCAGGCCAGCCCTGCGACCGAGCTCGTCGCGCGGGCGGATGCCCGCCGCGAACACCACGACGTCGACCTCGAGCGGATCCCCGGTCGAGAAGTGCATCTCGGCCACCGCGCCGTCGCCGCCGGCTGCCAGCGACGCGGTGGCGGTCTCGGTGCGGACCTCCATGCCCAGGCCCTCGATGGTGCGGCGAAGGGCCTCGCCCCCGCCCTCGTCGACCTGCATGACCATGAGCCGCGGCGCGAACTCCACGATTGTGCTCTGCGCGCCAAGCGACTGGAGCGCCCCGGCGGCCTCCAGGCCGAGCAGGCCGCCACCCACCACGGCGCCCCTGACCTGCCGTCCAGTCTCGGCGGCCTTGGCGGCAACCCAGTCACGCAGCGCGGACACGTCGTCGAGGGTGCGGTAGACGAAGACCCCTGGAAGGTTTGCGCCGGTGACGGGCGGCACGAAGGCGGACGACCCCGTGGCCAGGACGAGGTGGTCGTACCGGGTGGTACCGCCGTCGGCCGTCGTGAGCGTCCGGGTGTCCGGGTCGATGCCCGTGACCCGGGTCCGTAGCCGGAGGTCGACGCCAGTCTGCTCCCACAGGCCCGGGTCGCCCAGGGCCAGGTCGGACGGGGTCTTTCCGGAGAAGAAGCCCGTGAGCCCGACCCGGTCGTAGGGCAGGTGCCCCTCCTCGGCGAAGACGGTGATCCGCCACGCGCCCTCGGGATCGCGCTGGCGCATGGCCTCGACGAGGCGCTGGGCCACCATGCCGCCACCGACCACGGCGAGGTGCCGTGGGGTGTCGTGGGAGTTCGTCTCGTCCATGTCACGAACCTACGAAGCCCGGGTTTCCGCGCTGTGGAGCAGGTGTTTCCCGTTGGTAAAACGGTCCTCACTACGTCCGGTGGCCTGCGGTGAGACCTCGGTCTCCGGCGCCTGTGCCAGGGTGAGCAGCGCGCACACGTCTTCCCGGCAGCTGCCGCAGCCGGTGGTCGCGCGGGTCCGCCGGGCGACCTCGCCGAGCGAGCTGCCTCCCTGCGAGGCGCAGTCGAGGATCTCGCCCTTGGACACCCCGTTGCAGCGGCACACGGTGGCCGCGTCGGGCAGGTCGGCCGGCGAGACCACGGGCGCCGCGCTGCCCGCGGTCGGGCGGAGCAGGAGGTATGCCGGGTCGGCCGGGGTCGGGGTGCGTCGCGTGTACGCCGCCACGAGGTCGGCCGCGAGCGCTCCCGCACCCACGCAGGTGGCGCCAACCAGCTGACCCCCCGACACCACGACCTCCACGTGGCGCCCAGCAGCTGGGTCGCTAAGCTGGACCACGCGGTGTGCGGGCTCCGGGTCGCGCTCCGAGCCGCAGATCCCCATGGTCACCACGTCGAGGCCGTCCGCCTTGAGCCGGACCACGTCGTTTTTGCGGCCAGCGTCCTGAGTAGGGGACGCGGCCGGGGTGGTGGGCGATGCCATCGGGCTGGTCGCTGGGGCCGCCGTGCTACGGCCGTGGGGGCTCGCCGCGCGAGCCGTTGAACGTGCCGGCTGGCGCATCTCGATCCCGGTGGTGGCGCTGGTCAGGTGTCCCACCAGCGTCTTGGCCTGCTCCCAGCCCTGCGCGACAAGGCCGCTGGACCCCTCGGGCGGCTGGGCGCAGTCCCCGATGGCGAAGATCCGCCGGTCGTCGAGGGTGGCCATCGCGGGCGTGACGAGGATGCCGCGCTGGGTCCGCAGGCCCGCCTCGGCCGCGATCGCGGCGTTGGCCACCGTCCCGGTGGAGACGACGAGGAGGTCGGTCTCGACCACCTCGCCGTTGCCCAGGCGCAGCCCTCGCAGCCGGCCGGCCTCGACGAGGACCTCCTCGGCGCCGACGCCCACCCGGTGGTCGATCCCTGCCTGCTGCATGGCCTGCTCGACCACCCGGCTGGCCGCCTCGTCCAGCTGGCGCTCCATGAGCGCGCTCATCGGGTGCACGACCGTCACGGGAACTCCCCTGCGGGCCAGGCCCGCTGCTGCCTCGAGCCCGAGCACACCCGCGCCGAGGACCACCGCGCGGCGCGCGTTGAGCGTCGCCGCGATGATCTCCCGCGCGTCGTCGATGCTCCGGAGGGCGTGCACGCCGCGAGCGGTGCCGCCATCGTCGGCCCGAAGTCCAGGGATGGCGGGGATCCGCGCGGCCGCCCCGGTCGCGAGGACGAGCTGGTCGTAGCGGTGGCGGCAGCCCCCGGCGTCGATGACCGCGCGGTCCTCTCGGTCGATGGAGACAGCAGCAGTCCCGCGCCTGACCTCGAGCCGCGGGTCTGCCGACGTGGGGAGGGTGAGCGATGCGAGGTCGTACCTGCCGGCCACGACCTCGCTGAGCAGGACGCGGTTGTAGGGCTCGCACGGCTCGTCCCCGAGGACGGTCACGCGGAAGCGCCCCGCGAGGTCTGCGGCGAGGAGGTCCTCGACGAAGCGAGACCCCACCATTCCGTTGCCGACGACGACGAGCCTGGTCATGGCGCCTCCCGTGCAGTGGTGGCGAGTGTTGGGACGGTGAGCTCTGAGGGGCGGCTCGCGCGGTCGGTGAGCGGCCGTATCGCGACGGCGCAGACCTTGAACTCCGGCATGCCGGAGATCGGGTCCGTGGCGTCACTGGTGACGCGGTTGACCCCGCCGATGCCCCCCCAGTGGAACGGCATGAACACGGTGTCGGGGCGGATCCCGTCGGTGATGTGCGCGACGGCGGTCACCTGGCCGCGACGGCCGGTCAAGAGCACGCGTGCTCCGTGCTCGATGCCGAAGCGGTCGGCCAGCAGCGGGTGGACCTCGACGTACGGCTCGGGGACGGCCCGCGCCAGCTCGGGCACCCGGCGGGTCTGCGCCCCGGACTGGTAGTGCTGCAGCACGCGTCCGGTCACGAGGTAGACCGGGGCGTCTGGGCGGACGTCGTCCTGCGGGCCGGCATGCGCCACCGTGAGCAGCCGGGCCCGTCCGTCCGGCGTGGGGAACCGATCGAGGAACAGCCGCGGCGTACCCGGATGCGGTATGCCGGCGGCAGCCTCCCTGCCCGACGCGGAGTCAGTGCCGGCGGCGGAGTCCGGGCCGGAGCCAGCACCCCCGCCGGGGGTGTCCGGGCAGGGCCAGTACAGCGCCTCACCGGACTCCAGCCGGGCATGGCTGAGGCCCGAGTAGTCGGCCTTGCCGCCCTTGCTGGCGCGCGCCAGCTCGTCGAACACCTCGGCGGGCTCGGTGCTCCACGCGCCGGGAGCGCCCAGCCGCCGGGCGAGTTCGTGCCAGATCCAGAGCTCCGACCGCACCCCGGCAGGTGGGTCGAGGGCATTCCGGCGGCGCAGCACCCGGCCCTCCAGAGAGGTCATGGTGCCCTCCTCCTCGGCCCATTGGGTGACAGGGAGTACCACGTCGGCGAGCTGGGCGGTCTCCGACGGCACGAAGTCGCACACGACCAGGAGGTCGAGGGAGCGAAGCCGCTCGACCACGACCTCGCAGTTCGGGGCGCTGACGACGGGGTTGGAGCCATGGACCAGCAGGGCGCGAGGGCCGGCTTCGGTCCCGAGCGAGCTGAGCAGCTCCACTGCGGGGACCCCCCGCCCGGGGATCGCCTCGGGCTCGACCCCCCAGACCCCGGCGACGTGCTCACGTGCCACCGGGTCGTCGATCAGCCGGTAGCCGGGCAGCTGGTCGGCCTTCTGGCCGTGTTCCCGGCCGCCCTGGCCGTTGCCCTGGCCGGTGATCGCGCCATAGCCGCTCCCGACCCGGCCCACGAGGCCCAGGGCGAGCGCGAGGTTGATGGCCGCGGTGACCGTGGCCGTGCCCTGCGATAACTGTTCGACACCGCGGCCGGTGAGGACATAGGCCCCCGAACCACCACGGCTGGGGCTGGCGTCGGCGAGGGTTCGGGCCGTCCGGCGAAGCCGGCTCGCGGGCACCCCGCAGATCTGCTCGGCCCGCTCGGGCCACCACGATGCGACCGAGCGCCGCAGCTCGTCGAGGCCGGTCGTCCGGTCCAGGAGGTAGGGACCGTCCTGAAGGCCCTCGAACAGCACCACATGCAGCATTCCCAGCAGCACGACCAGGTCGGTACCGGGCACGGGCTGGAGATGGGTTCCGCCGCCCTCGTCGGCGAGCTCGGCCGTGGGGCTGCGCCGCGGGTCCACCACCACGAGGCCGCCACGCTGGCGAACCGCGGCGAGATGGGCCACGGCGGGTGGCATCGTCTCGGCGAGGTTGCTGCCCAGCAGCAGGACTGCCTGGGCACCTCCGAGGTCGGCCAGGGGGAACGGCAGTCCCCGGTCGAGGCCGAGGGAGCGGTTGGCAGCGGCAGCAGCGCTCGACATGCAGAACCGGCCGTTGTAGTCGATGTTCTTCGTGCGCAAGGCAACCCGAGCGAATTTGCCTAGTTGGTAAGCCTTCTCGTTGGTCAGACCGCCGCCGCCGAACACCGCGACCGTATCCGGGCCATGTTCCGCGCGGAGGGCGGCCAGGCGGTCGGCGACCAGGTCGAGAGCTGCATCCCAGCTGGCCGGTCGCAGCACACCAGCGGCGTCGCGGACGAGTGGCTCGGTCAGCCGGTCTGCGGTCCGGAGCAGGGCGCCGGACGTCCAGCCCTTCTGGCACAGGCCACCCCGGTTGGTGGGAAAGTCGCGAGGCGCGACCGCCACGCCCACCCCCGAAGAGTCGGGGGTGAGCGACTGGGCGCACTGCAGGGCGCAGTACGGGCAGTGCGTGTCGACGACCACTCAGACAACCTCGGACGCGAGCGCGGCCCCACGCCGCTGGTACACGGCATACGTCGTGCCCGCCATCAGCACGTAGGCCGCGATGAAGACCTCCAGGGCTGGCACCAGCGAGCCGTACTGCTCCTTGGCCATGGCGAACCCGCGGGGGATCAGGAACCCGCCGTAGGCGCCCACGGCGCCGGCGATGCCGATGCATCCGGCCGCCGCCTTGCGCCGCACGGCGAGCTGCTCGGGCGTGGTCACACCGGCACGGAAGACCGCGGGGATCATCCGGTAGGTGGCACCGTTGCCGATGCCGGCGCCGACGAAGAGGACGAGGAAGGACCAGAAGAACAGCGGGAAGCTGTGGTCCTTCAGCCCGCCGATGGCTCCCAGGGCGCCCCCGGTGAGTACGGCGAACGACGCCAGGGTCACCCGTGCTCCGCCGAGCCGGTCGGCCACGATCCCGCCGAACGGCCGAGTGAGGGCCCCGATCAGGGCGCCGAGGAAGGCCAGCTGCAGGGGGTGGCCGGGGAACTGGGTCTTCAGCAGCGTGGGGAACGCTCCGGCATACCCGATGAACGACCCGAACGTGCCGATGTAGAGGAAGGAGATGACCCACGTGTGCCGGTCGCGGACCGCGTCAGCGAACGCCTTGTAGTCGGACTTGGCGCCGGAGAGGTTGTCCATGCCACGCCAGGCGAGCGCTGCTGCGATCACGGCGAGTGGCACGAAGGCCAGGCCGGCCCGGTCGAGGTGGGTGCCCGCGCCGACGGCGATGATCGCCGGCACCACCATCTGGACCACGCCGGTGCCCAGGTTGCCGCCGGCGGCGTTGAGCCCCAGCGCCTTCCCCTTCTCGGCTTCGGGGAAGAAGAAGGAGATGTTCGTCATGGAGGAGGCGAAGTTGCCTCCGCCCAGCCCGGCGAGCGCGGCACATGCCAGCAGGACCCCGAACGGTGTGTCGGGACGAGTCACGACCCAGGCGAGAGCCGATGCAGGGGCGACGAGCAACAGCGCGGAGACGATGGTCCAGTTGCGTCCGCCGAAGCGGGGCACGGCGAAGGTGTAGGGCAGGCGCAGCGTGGCGCCCACCAGGCTCGGGAGGGCGATGAGCCAGAACTGCTGGTCGAGGCTGAGCTGGAACCCGGCGGCCGGCAGCAGCGGCACGACCACGCTCCAGAGCGCCCAGACGCAGAAGCCGAGAAACTCGGCGAAGATGGACAGGCCCAGGTTGCGGCGGGCGATGGCGCGGCCGCCGCCGCGCCAGAACGTGGCGTCCTCGGGGTCCCAGTGGTCGATCCACCGACCCGAGCGGTGGGTGGGCGTGGCGGGGGCGTATGCCGTGCTGTCAGTGGGCGCGGACGTCGCCGCGGCGGTCGCGACGGCCCCAGTGGGTCGGTCGGCCGCGTCGGCGGTGGGTGCGGTCATGGCGAGCTCCTCGGCAGTGGGGGCCCGGCGTCCAGGAGCCGGGCTCGTGCTCTCAGAGCGTCACAAGGCCGTGTTTCGCCTGTGGCCGACTGCCGTAAAGCGGCCGTAACACCTGTCGCACACAGCGCGCTCCCGGCCTGTGAGAAGCCGTGAGCTCCCGATCGGCGCGCGGTTTTCCACGTCGCCTCGCAACCGATGCCGATGGATGGTCCAGCGAGATCTTCGGGACCGTGACCCAGCGGATCGGCCGAGTCAAGATCACCGGCTACCTGTCGGTCTACCCCTTGGAGTGCGACGGGTCGACGCACCAGTGGGCTGGGTACGTGGTCAGCGACACGGGTCTGTTCGCCGGAGGCAAGGCGGTGTCGGTCACCATCGCCATGGCCTGCGGCCTGCTCGACTGCACCACGGCTGAGGTGACGCAGACGCTCCAAGTGCGCCGCAGCGGCTGAGCCGGTCCTGGGAGCCTGCGGGCCCAGCCCACACAAGAGGTATGCCGTGTCCCGCCATCGCGGGGCACGGCATACCTCGTTCTGTTGTGGCCGGCAAGCAGCGCTCTGGGCTCAGACCACCTCGACGCGGGCGCGGGCGAGCTCGGCGAGCGCCTCCCGGGTGCTGTCCCTGGCGACGCCGGCCGTGAGATCGGACAGAACCCTGGCGCCGAAGCCCTCCTCGACCGCGTCGAGGCCAGTCGCGCGAACGCAGTAGTCAGTCGCGATGCCGACGATGTCGACCTCCTCGACGGCGCGGTGCCGCAGCCACTCGGCGAGGCCGAGGCGCCGCTCGCCCTCCACCGTGAAACCTTCGAAACCGCTGTAGGCCGCGCTGAACCGGCCCTTGCGGAAGATCGCCTCGACCCGGTCGAGGGCTGGTAGTACGGCAGGGTGGAAGAGCGCACCGTCCGTGCCGACCCGGCAGTGCACCGGCCAGCTGTCCACGAAGTCCGGGGTTGCTGACCAGTGGGAGCCGGGGTCCTCGTGCCAGTCGGCGGTCGCGACGATCGCGGCGTAGTCGTCCGCATTGGCCAGGACGTGGGCGCTGATCTGCTCCGCGGCAGCCGCGCCACCGATGACCGGCAACGAGCCGCCCTCGCAGAAGTCGTTCTGCACGTCGACAATGAGCAGCGCCCTGGGCGCGGGTCCCGGCCGCATGTGGCTCGTGGTCACTCTCCGAGACTACGTCGCAACGGTCCCCCCGTCGCGCTTCTGCATGGCGGGGTCCAACCCGGGTACGTTTCAACCTACTTGGCACGTTTCGAACCAGAAAGGCGAACATGCGCATCGGGTCGATCGTCGTGGTTATCTGGCTCATCATCGGCGCTCTGGCAGCCGGTCAGCGAGGCTACTTCAGCTCCAACAGCTCAAGCTGCTCCCACCTGAGCACCACTGTGGTCACCGTGGTTGCCGGCCCGCTGAACTACACCGGGCTCAACCCGAAGGTGAAGTGCGAGGCCCCCAAGCCGTCGGCCTAGGAGGGCCGCGGCAGGACTCGGCGCAGGTCAGCGTTGGCTGGCCTGCGCCGATGGCCGTGGCCGGACCCTGGGCCGCTTCGGGGGCGCGTCGGCGCGGCGGTGCTCGAAGACGAGGTTGGTCTCGGTGCCGGCGACGTCCGGGTTGCCGCTCAGGGTCTCCACGACGAACTCACGCAGCCGGTCGGTGTCCGGACACGCGACGTGCACCAGGAAGTCGTAGCTGCCCGCTACGAAGAACACGTTGCGCACCTCCGGCAGGCCGATGAGGCCGTCGGCGAAGGAGCCGATGGCGCTCCGTGCATGGTGCTGGAGTCGCACGGCGATCACGGCCTGGATGTCGCGTCCCATGGCCCATGGGGCGATGTCGGCGTGGAAGCCCAGGATCACCTCGCTCTCGACAAGGCTTCGCACCCTGCCGAGGCAGGTCGACGGGGCGACGCCGACCGCGTCGGCGAGCGCGTTGTTGGGCATCCGACCGTGCCGCTCGAGCTGCTCCAGGATCGCCCGGTCGGTCGCGTCGAGGGGACGCTGAAGATTGTTCGGCGCGGGCTCGGACATGCGCGGTCTCTCCGTTGATTCTTCACGCTGCTGCACGCTGAAAGAATAATCGTGATGTGACTGGCATGTAGATCTGCATTTCCTGCATTCTCGTCGCCATTCGGTGAACTGTGGACTCAATGAGGAGGCAAGGCAGATGAAGGTGGGCGTTCCCCGCGAGGTGAAGAACCACGAGTACCGAGTGGCGATCACGCCGTCGGGTGTGCATGAGCTGGTGATGCACGGGCACGAGGTGTTCGTCGAGCGCGAGGCCGGCGTCGGGTCGTCCATTGCCGACGAGGACTACCTCGCCGCGGGCGCCAAGATTCTCGAGTCCGCCGATGACATCTGGGCCGAGGGCGAGCTGATCCTGAAGGTGAAGGAGCCGGTGGCCTCGGAGTACCACCGGATGCGGGAGGGCCAGACCCTGTTCACCTACCTGCACCTGGCCGCCGACCGGCCGCTGACCCAGGAGCTGGCGGCCCGCAAGGTCACCGGGATCGCCTACGAGACGGTGGAGCTGCCCGACCGGTCGCTGCCGCTGCTGGCGCCGATGAGCGAGGTCGCCGGCCGGCTAGCCCCGCAGGTGGGCGCGCACACCCTGATGCGGGCCCAGGGCGGGCGGGGGATCCTGATGGGCGGGGTCTCCGGCGTCTACGCCGCCAAGGTCGTCGTCCTGGGTGCCGGTGTCTCCGGCATGAACGCCGCGGCGATCGCCCTGGGCATGCAGGCCGAGGTGCTCCTCCTCGACCTCAACATCAGCCGACTGCGCTACGCCGACGCCATCTACCAGGGCCACTGCCAGACGGTCGCCTCGAACCGGTACGAGATCGAGCGGGCGATCTCGGACGCCGACATGGTGATCGGCGCGGTCCTGGTCCCGGGCGCCAAGGCGCCCACCCTCGTGACCAACGAGATGGTTTCGAGGATGAAGCCCGGCTCGGTGCTGGTGGACATCGCGATCGACCAGGGCGGCTGCTTCGAGGACTCCCGCCCGACCACCCACGCCGACCCGACCTACCAGGTCCACAACAGCATGTTCTACTGCGTGGCCAACATGCCCGGGGCGGTGCCGCACACCTCCACCTACGCCCTGACCAACGTGACCCTGCCG
>DASSJT010000062.1:0-3332 GCA_035691065.1 Dermatophilaceae bacterium | reverse complement strand
GGGACCGGGCGACCTGATCGACATCGACATGGAGGCGCTGGAGTCCGAGGAGGGCGACGGCATGATCCGGCTCGCCAACGCCGAGTACCTCAGCCGCCCGCTGCGGCTGGGCAGCTCCGAGGCGGCGGCACTGGTCGTGGCGCTCCGCGCGATGCGCGAGGGCAGCCCCGACACGTCGCGGGCCGCGATCGACCGGGTGCTGGCCAAGCTCGAGCGCGCCACCGCGGACGGCTCGGCGGCCGACGTGGTCGAGGTCCCGTCGCACGCCGCCGACACGGCCAAGGTGCGCACCGCGGTGGGCGAGGCGATCGACGGCGGACGGCAGCTCCGGCTGGAGTACTACGTGCCGACACGCGACGAGACCACCCAGCGCGTGGTCGACCCGCTTGCCCTGCTGGAGGCGGAGGGGCACTCCTATCTCGACGCGTGGTGCCACCTCGCGGAGGCCCGCCGGCTGTTCCGGCTGGACCGGGTCACCGGGCTGGAGGTCCTCGACGAGGCCGCGCTCGAGCACGACGTACCCCCGCGTGACCTGTCCGCGGGCCTCTTCGAGCCGGGACCGGACGACCTGTCGGCGACCGTGCGGCTGCACCGCGTCGCGCGCTGGGTGGCGGAGTACTACCCGGTCGAGTCGCAGACAGAGCTCGACGACGGCGGGCTCGAGGTGGTGCTCCGCGTGGGCGACCCGCAGTGGCTGGTGCGACTGATGATGCGGCTGTCGCCCTATGCCCAGCTTGTCGGGCCGGACGACCTGCGCGACCGGCTCCGTGACGAGGCCAGCCGGGTGCTGGCGGCGTACGACATCGTCCGTTAGCGCCGTTGCCGGGCGGAGGGGCGGGAGCCCGGCGTACAGTGGGCGTGTTGTTCCACCACCGAAGAGGGAGCCATGAGCATTCCGTTGATCGCCGGTCTCGGTCCGCAAGAGCTGATCATCATCGCCGTCGTGCTGGTGCTGCTCTTCGGGGCGAAGAAGCTCCCCGAGCTCGCCCGCGGCAGTGGCCAGGCCCTCCGCATCTTCAAGGCGGAGACGAAGGCCCTCAGCGAGGACGACGACAAGAAGACCCCGGAGCAGCGAGACATCGACGCGCGCAACGAGGCACCGCCGCAGAAGCCGACGGCGAACCCGGGCGAGCAGGGCGAGCCGGAGCGCCGCACCGACACACCCGGCTGAGCCAGAGTTGCTGTCGAGACTCTTCGGCCTCTATCGGGGGAAGCCGCAGAACCCCGTCGGCGACGACGGCCGGATGGCACTTGCGGACCACTTCCGGGAGCTGCGCGCGCGGCTGCTGCGCGCGATCACGGTGCTGATCGTTGCGATCATCGTCGCCCTCGTCTTCTACGACCAGATCTTCGAGTTCGTCACCTCGCCGTACCGTGACGCGCTGGCGGTGCAGAACCCGGACGTCAAGAGCCGGCTGATCAGCAGCGACATCGGCGGTCCGCTGATGCTCCAGCTCAAGCTGTGCACGTTCGCGGCGATCGGCGCGACCTCGCCGTACTGGCTGTGGCAGATCTGGGCGTTCATCCTGCCCGGCCTGAGTCCACGCGAGCGCAAGTGGAGCTGGCTGTTCATCGCCGTCGCCGGCCCCCTGTTCCTCGCGGGCATGGCGCTGGGCTTCTACGTCATGCCCAAGGGCCTCGCGGTCCTGATCGCCTTCACCCAGACCCAAGTGGAGAACCTCGTGGACGTGGGCCGGCTGATCGGCTTCATGACCCAGATGCTGCTGGTGTTCGGGCTGGCGTTCGAGATCCCGCTGTTCGTGGTGATGCTCAACCTCGTCGGTGTGCTCCCGGGTCGTGTGCTCGTCCGCTACCGCCCCTGGATCGTGCTCGGCACCTTCGTGTTCGCCGCGGTTGCGACCCCGTCCACCGACCCGATCTCGATGTGCTTCCTGGCGGTTCCGATGCTGGTCCTCTTCGGGATCTCCGAGGTGATCACGCGGGCGATCGACCGCATCCGGGCCCGCCGCGCCGAGGCGCAGGGCATACCCCTGGACGAGGCATCGCCGCTCTGACGCCCGTCGAGGAGGTCGACCCGTTCGACCTCCCCGACTGGCTGGGAACCGTCGAGGTGACCTGGACCTCGGCCGGGTCGGTGCACGCCGGACACCTCGTTGGCGGCTGCCTCTCCGGTGACGGCTCGACGCTGCCGTGCGACCTGCTCGGCGTCGACCAGGCCTATCCGGAGCCGGTGCTGACCGAGGAGTGGCGGATCCGCAGCCACCGGTCGTGGACGCACGGGCAGGTGCTGGTGCTGCGCGTCGGTGACCGGCTGACACTCGCCGTACCGGGCACCCGGTTCACGGCCGACCGCGTCGTGGAGGTGCTCGCGAGGTTCGCGCGGGCCGTGGGCGTGACGCCCGCGCGCTTCGTCGTCGCGTTGCGTCCCTGAGCGGCGGTCACCCACTAGATTCGCGGCATGACCGCTGGTCGTGAGCTGGCCCTGCTCACCAACCCGACCGCCGGGAAGGGCAGGGGGGCCCGCACCGCCGCGATGGCGTTGCCACGGCTGCTGGAGGCCGGGTACGACGTGCGCAGCCTGGTCGGCCGCTCGCCCGAGGACGCGATGGAGCTGGCGCGGCAGTGCGTCGCCGACGGGATCGAGGCGCTGGTCGTGTGCGGCGGCGACGGCATGGTGCACCTCGGCGTGCAGGCTGTGGCGGGCACCGACACCCCTCTGGGGATCATCCCGGCGGGCACCGGCAACGACGTGGCCCGCTACCTCGACCTGCCCCGGAGCGACCCGGCACTCGCCGCGGACATCGTCGCCCGCGGCAAGGAGCGGGTCATCGACCTGGCCCGGGTCGGGTCGGTCCACTTCGTGACCGTGCTGGCGGCCGGCTTCGACGCGATCGTCAACGAGCGCGCCAACGCCATGGCCTGGCCGAAGGGCCAGATGCGCTACAACCTGGCCACGCTCGCCGAGCTGCGGGTGCTCGCCCCCATCCCGTACGTGCTCGAGCTCGACGGGGTGGAGGAGCGGCTCGAGGCGACCCTGGTCGCGGTGGGCAACGGCCCGTCGTTCGGCGGCGGGTTGAGGATCACCGAGGGCGCGGAGCTCGACGACGGCATGCTCGACGTCGTGGTGATCAGGCCCCTGAGCAAGCTGGGCCTGCTGCGCACCTACCCCAAGCTGTTCAAGGGCACCCACGTGCACGCCCCGCAGTACCAGCACCACCGGGTGCGACGGGTGACCGTCGCCGCCCCCGGCATCGTCGCCTACGCTGACGGGGAGCGGATCGGTGCGCTGCCCCTGACCATCGAGGTCGTCCCGGGCGCGCTGCGCGTCCTCGTCCCCTGACCCCGTCCGACAGGAGCGCCGTGACCAGCCC
>DASSJT010000061.1:0-2789 GCA_035691065.1 Dermatophilaceae bacterium | reverse complement strand
GGCACGTCCCAGGGATGGCCGCCCGTCGGGGTCAGGGTCACCGCCGGGAGCCAGTGGAACACCGTGGTGGAGAACAGCGCGACGAGGAGGATGCCGATCACGAACTCCGGCAGCCCGGCCAGGGCTAGCAGCCCGGTCTGGATGATGGTGTCGCCCCGCCGACGCCGGTAGTTCGCGGAGATCATCGCGATGCCGAACGCGACCGGGATCATCACCAGCGCCGAGAGCAGCACCAGCACCAGCGTGTTGAGGACGGTGGGGCCGATCAGCTCGGAGACCGGTTGCTGGTTGGCGAGCGAGGTGCCCATGTCCCCCTGGAACAGGTCGCCGAGCCAGTGCAGGTAGCGCACCGGCAGCGGCTCGTCCAGGTTCAGCTGCGCGGTGATCTGGGCGACCCGCGCCTTGTCGGCAGCGAAGTCCCTGCCGAGGATCGCCCTGACCGGGTCACCGAGCGCGGTCGTGGCGACGAACACCACCACCGAGACCAGCCACAGCGTGAGGACCGCGAGCCCGATCCTGCGGGCCAGCCACAGAATCCAGGCGACGGCACCGTGCTGTCCACGCGGCGGCGCAACCTCCGCCAGCGGTTCGGGGAGCGTTGCGACGTCAGCCATGGCTTACACCGAGACGGTCTTGAAGTTGTAGGAGCCCAACGGCTGGTAGACGCTGGGCTTGAGGCCCTGCACGTTCTTCGCGACGCCGTCGACCTGGTTGCGGAAGCCCCAGATGATGTAGCCGCCCTCGTTGTACTCGATCTCCTGTGCGTCGTGGAGCAACGAGTTGCGCTTGGCCTCGTCGGTCTCCCGCTGGGCCGCGGCGATAAGGCCGGCGAACCTCTTGTTGTCGAAGTGCGTCTCGTTGAAGGAGCCGCCCTTGAGCGAGCCCACGGCCGCCTGCGGGAGGTACAGCCGGGTGTTCCAGAAGTCCTGGGCGAACGGGTACTTCAGGTAGTCGTCGCCGTAGAAGGGGTTCTTCTTGATCACCTTCACGTCCACGCCGGCCTTCTTCGCCTGCTGCACGAACAGTGAGGCCGTGGCCGGCGCGACCGAGCCGATGTCGTCACCGGTGAACAGCTGGACCTGCAGGCCCTCCTGGCCGGCCTGCTTGAGCAGCGCCTTGGCCTGGTCGATGTCCTGCTCGCGCTGCGGCAGGTCGTCGGCGTACGCCACGTCGAACGGCGCGTAGAGGTCGTTGCCGAGCCGGCCGTAACCACTCAGGGCGTTGTCGATCATCTGCTTGCGGTCGACGATCAGGCGCATCGCCTGTCGCACGCGGACGTCGGAGTACGGCTTGAGGTCGACCCGCATCGTGAACGGCACCCAGGCGCCGGACTTGGACTCGAGGATCTGGCCCCCCTGGTTCTTGAGGGTGCTGATCAGGTTGTAGGGCAGGTTGTCGATCGTCTGCACCTGGCCGGCCTGGAGCGCGTTGACCTGGGCGCTCGGGTCGGGGAAGTCCTGGATGTGCAGCTCGTCGACGAACGCCTTGTCGCCCCAGTAGTCGTTGTACTTGACGAAGACGCTGTCCTTGCCGGGCGTGAACGACTTGTACTTGAACGCAGCGGTGCCGACGGGGTTCTTCGGGTCGTAGTCCGTCGGGACGATGCCCAGCGTGTACTCGGCGAGGAGGTTGTCGAGCAATGCGTAGGGCGTCTTGAGCTTGATCACCACGGTGCTGTCGCCGGACTTCTTGGTGTTGGCGAAGTCGAGGATCGGCGCCAGGGCGACACCCGCCGAGGTCGGCGCCTTCGGGTTGGCGACGCGCTTCAGCGTGAACAGCACGTCGTCCGCCGTGACGGGCTTGCCGTTGTGGAAAGTGACGCCCTGGCGCAGCTTCACCGTCCAGGTCAGGGCGTCGGCGGAGGACTCGACGGACTCCGCGAGCGCCGGAGCCAGCCGGTAGTTGTTGTCCCAGATCAGGAGGGGTTCGTAGAGGTTGAAGACGCGCGCGATGTCGGGGTTGGTGACCACGCTGTGCGCGTCGAGGCTGTCCTTGCTGCTGCCACCGGTGGCGCCGTGGGTGAGGATGCCGCCGGTCTTCTGTGGGCCGCTGGTGCCGCCGTCACCGGAGCCGCCCCCGCAGGCGGCCAGCGAGCCGGCCCCCGCCACGCCCGCCGCCGCGACACCGGAGTACCGGAGCACCTGTCGTCGGGAAAGTTCCTGATGCCCCCAGGTGGAGCCGGTCTCGTTCGCCATACGAACACCTCCGCGTAGGATGCGAACATAAAACCTGCCCATGGGCAGGTCAAGCATTGTCTGGAGGTGTCTCATGGCGGATCTCGCTCGGGACGCGCCGGATGCCAACCGTCCGCCACGCGCATCGCGGGTGCAGTCCGTCGAGCGCGCCGTCCGGCTCCTGCACGCCGTCGCCGCTGCGTCGGGCACCCAGGCGACCGTCACCTCCCTCGCCGCGGCGTGCGGGCTCAACCGCGCCACCGCCTGGCGGATCCTGATGACGCTCGAGGCCGCGGGCATGGTCAGCGCCGACCGCGTGACCGGGCAGTACGCGATCGGGCTCGGTCTCGTCGAGCTCGCCCGCTCCGCCGGAGTGGACGCCCTCGCCGCCTCCGCGCACGTCGTGCTCGAACGGCTCAGCAAGCAGACCGGGGAGACGGCCGCCCTCGCGGCCGTCCGCGGTGGCGGCCTGACGTACGTCGACGAGGTCGCCCCGAGCGCGATCGTCGCCGTGAGCGGATGGCGCGGCCGCGTCGTGCCCCTGCACGCCACCTCCACCGGCAAGGTGCTGCTCGCGTTCAGCGACCCCGCCACGATCGCCCAGATGACCGGGCC
>DASSJT010000060.1:0-3353 GCA_035691065.1 Dermatophilaceae bacterium | reverse complement strand
CTAGGCGGCCCTGACGCGGGCCTGCCCGAAGAGCCGCCTGGAGACCAGGTCGACCGCCGGGCCCACCAACAGCACGACCAGCAGCGTGCCCGGCCCGACGGCTGCGCCGAGCGACCAGCCGATGAGCGCTCCAGCGACCTGCAGGATGCTGTAGCTCCACCGGAATCCCAGTGGTGGGTCGAACGCGAGAGCGGCGGCCTCGGCAGGACCGGCACCGGTGCGCGAGGCCAGGTAGCCGGCGACGCCCACGGTCAGCAGGACGAACGCCACCAGCAGCTCGACCACGCGCACCATGATGCTGGTGGGCGCGGGCAGCACCGGCAGGACCGCACTCACCACGGCGCCGACCACGACGGCCTGCACGATCGTGCCCAGACCGGGTCGCGTGCCTCGGCTCCACGCCACGCCGATGAGAACCAGCCCGACGGCGAGGTTCACCAGGCCGAACGGCACTCCGGTTGCCAGCGTCAGCCCGTTGACCAGCGTGGAGTAGCCGTCGGAGCCGAGCGAGGCGTCAAGAAGCACCGCGACGCCCGTTCCAAGGACCACGCAGGAGACGACGAGCTGGATCACACGCTGTGCCACGCGAGGTGCAACCGGCACCTGCCACGAATGCTTCCCGACGCTGCTTCCCGACGGAACCGCTGGCTGGCCGCTTCAGACCGACGGCGGACCCGCAGGACCAGCTCCCGCCGCTGTGGCCGTGGTGGGGGGAGCCGGGGGAGTCAGGGATGTCGGGCGGCCCGCCCTCCGGCGGCGGAGCCACAGGGTCAGGGGGTATCCGACGAGCGCCGCGACGACGGCGAACGGCAGGATCGCGCCGATGACTGTCACCAGCACGCCCACCGAGGCCGTGAACGCCGTCC
The DNA here is from genome assembly GCA_035691065.1 of Dermatophilaceae bacterium. GTDB lineage: Bacteria > Actinomycetota > Actinomycetes > Actinomycetales > Dermatophilaceae > DASSJT01. Next base: position 2,487 of record DASSJT010000060.1, on the reverse strand, counting down.
AACCTCGCTTGAGGCCGGCCAGGAACCCCGTGTCGTCGGTCTTGACCACGCTGGGGTCGGTCGTCAGGCTCACCTGCACGGGCGAGCGCGCAATGCTGTCCTTCAGGGCGGCCATCTGGGACTCGAGCGCCTCCAGGTCGGCTTCGCGACGGGCGAGCTCGGACTCCAGGGCGACGACCTGGCCGATGTCTGTGGCCCGCGCCATGAGGGCTCGCACCCGGTCGACGCTCGCCCGCATCGTCTTCAGGCGTGCGTCGGTGTCGACGTACTGCTGCTTGACGTCCTCGCTGGAGGACTGTCGTGAGATCACGGTGCCGAGCCGGCTCACGTCGTCCAGGAAGGTGTCGAGTCGGTCGGCGGGGACCGACACGGTGATCTCGCCGTAGGTATTCGCTGTCACGCGCTCGCCCTCGACCGGCGTGGGGCCGCTGCTCCCCCCGATGTTCTCCGCGAGGATGAGGCCGCCTGCTGCGGCACTGGCCGACCGCACCGCGGCCGCCCCTTGGGCGATGCTCTTCACCTTCAGGGACAGCTGGGCGCGCCGCGCGAGGTACTGGCTCGAGGGGGTCACCACCACCGGAGCCACCTTGGCGGCGTCGGTACCAGCGCCTGTGCCTGACTTGAGCTCCGCCGCGCCGCCGCCGGATCTGGCGCTGCTGGGGGCCCCACCGGCAGCCGATCCGGACGAGGTGCCGTTGTCCGAACCGCCCCCACAGGCTGCCGTCCCGGCCAGCAGGGCCGCGAGGGCCAGGCCCGTCATCAGCCGCCTTGCCCAGCGCCCTGATCCGCCCCGCGAGATCCCCCTGGCGGCGGTGCCCAGCGGACTGACGGATCCTGTGCTCCCTGAAATGCGCCCACTCACGCTGCCTGACCTGCTTCCGAACATGGCCGAAACCCCTCTGCCTCATTGGTGCCCGGCGGGCCCGCTCCCCACTGAGACGGAGCCCGGCCGAACCGACGTTCCCACCTCGCCGTCTCGATCCGGTCACGCTCCTGAGAGGGTTTGGGCATGGAAACGGGCACGGAACGGTCACGCGTCCTGGTCGTCGGCGGCGGCCTTGCCGGGCTCGTCGCGGCCTTCCGGACCCTGCAGGCGATTCCCGGGGCACAGGTCACCGTGCTCGATGCCGGTGACCGTCCGGGCGGCAAGCTGCGGCTCGAGCCGGTCGCGGGCGTCCCCATCGACGTCGGAGCCGAGTCCGTGCTCGCCCGCCGGCCCGAGGCGCTTCGGCTCGTCGCAGACCTCGGTGCCGCCGACCTCGTGGTGCACCCCGACACGACCACGCCCCTGGTCTGGTCACGCGGGCGGCTGGAGGTCCTCCCCGTCGGCACCCTGATGGGCGTGCCTGGCCGGCCGGCCTCGGCGCTCGGGGTCCTCACCGTGGAGGAGGTGGCCCGAGCCTCGCACGAGCTGCCTGCGGCACCACTTGGCGACGACGACGTCTCCGTGGGCGACTACGTCGCAGCTCGCCTGGGTGCCGCCGTGGTCGACCGCCTCGTCGAACCGCTGCTCGGAGGGGTCTATGCCGGCCGGTCGCGGGAGCTTTCGCTCCACGCCACAGTGCCGGCGCTCTGGGAGGCCGCCTCCCGCGGCGAAAGCCTGACGGCGCGCGCCGAGTCGGCCGCCGCTGCGGCACAGGCTGACTCCTCGCCGGTCTTCGCCGGCCTGTCGGGAGGCATGGGCAAGCTGGCCGCCCTGCTCACCGATGCCATCGAGAGGCTGGGCGGTGCCATCCGCAGCCGGGTCATCGCCCGCCAGCTGCACCAGCTCCCCGGCGGCGGCTGGTCGGTCGTCACCGGCCCGCGCCCGAAGCCGGAGCTCCTGGAGGCCGACGCCGTCGTCCTGGCCACTCCTGCGGCCGCCTCCGCCCGGCTGCTGTCCGAGGTCGCGCCCAGAGCGTCGGCCGACCTTGCCGCCATCGAGTCCGCGTCCATGGCGATCGTGACCCTGGCGGTCGACCGCTCCGCGCTGGGCCTCCTCACGGGCTCCGGGTTCCTGGTGCCGCCGGTCGACGGCCGCACCATCAAGGCCAGCACGTTCAGCTCCCGCAAGTGGGCCTGGGCGGCCGACGCATCGCCCGAGGCGGTGTTCCTGCGCGCCTCGATCGGGCGAGCCGGCGAGGTCGCCGACCTCCAGCGCGAGGACGAGGAGCTCGCCGCCATCGCGGTCGCCGAGCTGGGGCAGGCCCTGGGCCAGCCGCTTCCACACGTCCTCGACAGCCACGTGCAGCGCTGGGGCGGCGGACTGCCCCAGTACGCCGTCGGGCACCTGGCCAGGGTGGAGCGGGTGGCAGCGGACGTCGCCCCGCTCGCGGGGCTCGAACTCGCCGGTGCCGCCTACTCCGGGGTCGGCATACCTGCCGTCATCGCGTCCGCGGAGGCGGCTGCGTCCGCCGTGGTGACCCACCTCCACAGCCGCGCGGCCGCGGCGCGACAATGACAGGCATGACGTCCAACCCCAACGCCCAGCAGATCAAGCAGATCAAC
>DASSJT010000059.1:0-6879 GCA_035691065.1 Dermatophilaceae bacterium | reverse complement strand
CGCCGGCGACTCGGCGGGAGTGACATATGGCCCCAGCGCCAACGGTGCTGCGGCCTACGTGATGGGCACCGACAACGAAGTCACGGACCCCACCGCAGTCTTCTCCTTCATGTTCGGGATGGGCTTCGCATGCAAGAAGGGCAGTTACGCCGGGACAGCTCCGCCCTCACGCTACGGCGGCGGACCCGACATCGACAGCAGGGGAGCCCATGACCCGGAGAAACAGGCCTGGTGGTTCACCTGCACAATCGACGGCATCGAGGGAGATCCGACATTCACCGGGCACGCTCTCGGGTGGGTCAGCGGCGACCTCGCCTGGCTGGTGACCACTCCCAACGAGACCACCACCCAGAACCTCGTCACCGCAATGCTCGCCGCGGGGTAGCCACACGGAACGCCTCGGCGGTCGACCCACCCCCACACGTCGACACCAACCGTGCAAGTGCGGGGTTGTGGGGGCGCGTGGACGCGCGGCGGCCCCGGTAACCGCGCAAGTGGGGTGTTGTGCGGCGCCAATCCCAGCGTCCGAGCCAGTCCCTCACCGCCCAGCCGAGACCCTAGGACAGGGTCAGCGCGATCAGGGTGACGTTGAGACCGGTGATCACGGTTGCCACCGCGGCGGCAGCGAACGTGACCACGCGGCTGTTGACCAGTGCCCCCATCACGTCGCGGCGGCGCGTGAGGAGCACGAGTGGGATCAGGGCGAACGGGATGCCGAACGAGAGCACCACCTGGGAGATCACCAGCGCTCGCGTCGGATCGACGCCCGCGGCGATCACGAGCAACGCCGGGGCCAGTGTCACGAGTCGTCGTACGACCAGCGGGATCCGGCGCCGGATGAATCCCTGCATCACCACCTGACCCGAGAGCGTGCCGATACCTGAGGCGGCGAAACCAGACGCGAGCAGCGCCAAGGCGAAGAGCAGGGCAGCTGTCGGCCCGAGCTCCACGGCCAGGCCCGCGTGAGCCGCCTCTATGGAGTCGACCGGGACCGGCAGGTTCGAGAGGACCTGGGCGGCCACGACCAGCATCGCCAGGTTGACCACGCCTGCCAGCGACATCGCCAGCACGACGTCAGTGCGCTGGCTGCGCAGCAGCCCGAGGCGGTCCCTCTCGGTGTCGCGGACGTAGCGGTTCTGGGTGAGCGCACCGTGCAGGTAGATCACGTGCGGCATCACGGTCGCGCCCAGCATCCCGGTGGCCAGCAGCACCGTGTCGGTGCCTTCGAAGCGGGGGACCAGGCCCTGCGCCAAGGCTTCGGTGTCGACGCCACCCAGGACCAGGCTGTAGAGGAACCCGAGCAGCACCACCAGCAGCATCCCGGTGATCGTCACCTCGAACGGTCGCGCGCCCCGGGTCTGAACCCCGAGCAGCCCGAAGGCGACCACCGCCGTGATCACGCCACCGGCCAGCAGCGGGAGGTCGAACAGCAGCTGGAGCGCGATCGCCCCGCCGAGCACCTCGGCGAGGTCCGTCGCGATGGCGACCAGCTCCGCCTGCACCCACAGGCCCCGGGTGACCGGGCGTGGGAAGTGGTCCCGGCACAGCTCCGGCAGGCTCCGGCCCGTGGCGATCCCGGCCTTCGCGGACAGGTACTGGATCAGCATCGCCATCAGGTTGCTGGCCACCACCACCCAGACCAGGAGGTAGCCGAACCGGGAGCCCGCCGTGATGTTGGTGGCGAAGTTCCCGGGGTCGATATAGGCGATCGCGGCCACGAACGCCGGCCCGAGCAGGGGCAGCGGGCCGCGCACCAGCGCCGTGCCTGCGAAGCGGGACCTGGTTTGGTACATCGGCTGCTCCAGACTGGCTCGGGCGGGTGGGCTACGAGCCAGACGGGTCGTGGCCGACGTCGATCGGTTCCAGCTGGTCGAGGTCCTCCCGGGCGAGCGCCTGGAGCTCCCCGAAGACGAGCTCCTGCTGGGCCTCGATCCTGGCGTTCACCAGGCCGCTCAGCGCGTAGGCGATGGCGCCGGTCTGGCGCACCGTGAGGTCGTCGACCAGCGGCTGTCGGACGGAGGTGATCGCGACGCCGGTCGCCACCCCGTCCTGGTCCTGGGTGACTCCAACGGAGAACCGCTCGCGCGGGTTGACGAACGGGTCGGCATGGTGGTCGCGGAGCCGGGTCAGCACATGGTGCCACTCCACCACCTCGTCGTTGGGCACCGCCGTCGTCAGGTCCTCCTCGGTCAAGGCCACACGCGCGTCGCCGGCGCTGAAGCAGCGGGCGTACGACAGCAGCGCCATCGTCCACACGGCCTCCACCGCGACCGGGTCGGGCGTACCGGACTCCGGGGCGAGCTCCCCCACCAGCCGTTCGCAGCACCGGAGCACGGTCTGCAGGTCCTCGAACTTCTCGACCAAGCCCACCAGCGACTCCGATGAGGCCGACCGCAGCCGTCGTACGACGGCCGGCGACTCGGGCACCGCACCGTTGGTCGTCATCGGTGGCCGGTCACCCGACCGACGGACCGAGGCCCAGCGACTGCGGCGTGCTGGAGTCCGGCGAGGGCTGGTGCAGTCCCTCGTCCAGCTCACCGAACTCGGTCATCAGCGACCGGCTACCTCCCCAGGGTGTCTGCTCCTCGGCGATCAGCGTGTTCGTGGTCAGCAGCAGGCCGGCGACGGAAGCACCGTTCTGGAGCGCCGACCGGGTCACCCGGAGCGGGTCGATGATGCCGAGGTCGACCATGTTGCCGAACCGGCCCGCCAGCGCGTCGAAACCCTCGTCGGGCCCCAGCTTCGCGACCCGGTCGACCACTTCGCTTCCGTCGTACCCGGCGTTCGCGGCGATCAAGTGGGTCGGCTCGCTCAGCGCGCGCCGCACGATCTCCACCCCGATCGCGTAGTCGTCGCTCACCTCCAACTCGTCGAGTACCCCCGCGGCGTGCATCAACGCGACACCGCCGCCCGCGACGATCCCCTCGGCCATCGCAGCGCGGGTCGCGGACAGCGCGTCCTCGACCCGGTGCTGGAGCTCGGCCAGCTCGGCGTTGGTCGGGGCACCCACCCGGATCACCGCCACCTTGCCGGACAGGGAGCCGATCCGCTCGCTGAGCACCTCCTCGTCGATGCCGTACGTCGCCCGCTCCAGCTCGGCGCGCAGCTGTGCCAGCCGGAACTCGACCGCCTCGGCGGAGCCGGCTCCGTCGATGATCGTGGTTCGTTCGGCGGTGACCCGCACCTGCTGCGCCCGGCCGAGCTGCTCGACGGTCATCGTCTCGAGGCTGAAGCCCGAGTGCTTGCTGTAGACCTGACCGCCGGTGATGGTGGCGATGTCCTCGAGCTTGCGCAGCCGTCGGTCACCGAACCCTGGCGCCTTCGTGGCGACACATCTGAAGATCCCGTTGACGTGGTTGTGCACGATCATGCTCAGTGCCGAGCCCTCGACGGTCTCGGCGATGACGACCAGCGGCTTCGGGTCGCGCATCACCTTGTCCAGCAACGGCATCAGCTGCTGCACCTTCGTGATCTTCTCGCTGCACAGCAGGATGTAGGGGTCGTCCAGCACCGCCTCGAGGCTGGCCGGGTGCGTCACCAGGTACGGCGACAGGTAGCCGTTGTCGTACTCGAAGCCCTCGACGAAGTCGACGCTCATCCCGAGCGCGCTGGACTCCTCCACGGTAACGATGCCGGCGTCTCCGACGGTGTGCAGGGCCTCGGCGAGCACGCTGCCCACGGTCTCGTCGTTGTTCGCCGAGATCGAGGCGACCCGCGCGTAGTCGTCCATGGTCACCACCGGGTGCGCCACCCCGCGCAGGTGGCTGACCAGCCTGCCGACCGCGAGGTCGATGCCGCGCTTGACCAGCACCGGGTTGCCGCCCTCGCCGATCGCCTTCATGCCCTCGCGAATGATCGCCTGCGCGATCACGGTCGCGGTGGTGGTGCCGTCTCCGACGATGTCGTTGGTCTTGATCGCGGCTTCCTTGACCAGCTGGGCGCCCATGTTCTCGAACTGGTCGCTCAGGTGGATCTCACGGGCGATCGTGACGCCGTCGTTCGTGACCACCGGCGAGCCGGTGATCTTCTCCAGGATCACGTTGCGGCCCTTCGGACCGAGCGTCGTCTTGACTGCCTCCGCGAGCTGGTCGACGCCCGACAACAAGAGGCGCCTGGCCTCCTCGCCGAATCGCAGGTCCTTGGCCATGGTGTCCTCCTCGAAGCGGTGTTACGGCGGGTGACTAGGGGACGAGGATCGCCCGGCCCCGGACATTGCCGGCGTCGAGGTCAGCCAGCGCCTGCTGTGCCTCGTCCAGCGGGTAGGTCTTGGTGTGCAGGGTGACCTTGCCGGCCTCCGCAAGCACCATCAGCTCGGCCAGCTCGTTGTAGGTGCCGACGATGTTGCCGACGATGTTGCGCTCGGTGGAGATCACGTCGAGCGTCGGCACGACCAGGGTGCCCCCGTACCCGATCACGAAGTACGACCCACCGGGTCGGGTCATCGCGAACCCCTCGTTCTCCGCGCCCTCCTCCGCGACGAAGTCGAGGACGACGTCCGCGCCCTCGCCGTTCGTGAGGTCCTTGACCGCGTCGACGTGTTTGCCGTCGGCCACCACCGTCTGCGAGGCGCCGAGCGTGCCGGCCAGCTCGAGGGCCGCCGGGTTGCGGTCCACCACGATGATGTTGGTCGCGGACAGGGCGGCCAGGCACTGCACGCCGATGTGACCGAGGCCGCCGGCGCCGATCACCACGGCCGTGGTGCCCGGGTAGAGCAGCGGGAGCGACTTGCGCACCGCGTGGTAGGCGGTGATGCCCGCGTCCGCCAGGGCGGCGACGTCCTTCGGCTGCGTGGACGGGTCCAGCTTCACGCAGGCACGCGCCGAGGTGAGCAGGTACTCCGCCATTCCGCCGTCGGTGCCGTCCAGCCCCGGGAAGATGCTCTCGGTGCAGTGCATGTCCTGCCCGGCGCGGCAGGCGCGGCACAGCCCGCAGGTCGGCGTCGGGTGCAGGATCACGGTGTCGCCCACCGCGACATTGGTCACGGCGGAGCCGACCTCGTGCACCCAGCCGGCGTTCTCGTGGCCGATCGTGTAGGGCAGGGAGGGGTTCATCGCCTCGTCCCACTGGCCCAGGATGATGTGCAGGTCGGTCCGGCACACGCCGGCGCCCCCTACCTTGACCACCACGTCGAGCGGGCCCTTGACGCTGGGCTCCTCGACCTCGTCGATGGTCGGCTTCTCGTGGTACGCGTGCAACCTCACAGCCTTCATGGGATCTCCTCCAGCTGGCCCTCGCCGCGGGTTCCGTAGCGATGCGACAGCATGCCGCGGCACATGCTGCCGTTCGCCTCCGTGTTGACCCGGGTCAGCCGGGCCCGTCGCAGGTGCAGCGGCAGCGCCTCGACGCCGATCGCCTCCCCGGTCGTCGCATCCACCAGCAGTGCTGCGGCGTCGTCCGCCGGCAGCCCGAGCTCCGCGCGCCGGGCACGCAGCCGGTCCAGGTCGGGCGACGGCGGCACGTCGCCCATCGTCAGCACCGCGAGGTCGTCCACGGTGAGCCCACCGGCCAGGAGCGGACCGCATACCCGGTCCGTGCCGGCCAGCACGGCCTTGCGGACGAAGTCGGTCCGGAGCTCGTCGAGCTCTCCGTCGGCGAGCCCCTCGAACGACTCCGCGAACCCGGACCGCGCGGCGATCCCGGTGTTGATCGCGTCGGAGGCGAAGTGGTCGTCGAGAAGCACCTCGGTGCGTCGCACCCCTTCGAGCGCGCTGACCGCGTCGTACGCGTCCGCCACCATCAGGAAAGCGAAGTTGGGCGCGCAGAAGTACGTCGGCAGCCGCAGCCTGACCAGCACGTCACCGTCGTCGGACACGGTGCACGACGAGACGAAGCCGAGCTCGGTGACCGGCTCGTCAAGCTCCGGGTCGCGCACCGCATCCAACGCGGCGAGAACGCCTGCCTGATCTGTCACACGTTGGCTCCCTGCTGCTCCACCAGCGCGGCGTCATCCGCAGACGCCGGCGCCGAGGCGTCGGCGATCTGGAGCTCCGCCGGTACCTCGAGCCCGTAGAGCTTGGCGGCGTTCAGCCCGAGGATCTTCTTCTTCGTGTCGACCGTGACGCGCGGGTAGTCGGAGAACTCCTCACCTGGGTAGTCCCAGTCCACGAAGCCCTCGACCTGCCACTTCGGCTCCCAGATGCCGTAGTCGCTGCCGAAGGTCATCTTGTCCTCGCCCACCCAGAACAGCAGCTCGCCCATCACCTTCGCGAAGAACCTCGGTCGGGCGTGCATCAGGCCGCCGATCACCACCGAGAGGCCGGCGTACACGTTGGGCTCCTGCGTCGCCATGAAGCAGAAGTCCTCGATGCGGGGCAGGCCGACGTGCTCCACGATGAAGTTCAGCTCGGGGAAGTCCGTCGCTGCGTGGTCCACGTCGGAGACGTCGAACGCGTCCTTGTCCAGAGGCCAGATGGTGGGGCCCTTGTGGACGTGGATGTTCTTGATCCCGAACTCCTGGCACTTCTCCAGGTAGCGGTAGGCCTCCGGGTCCTTGAGCGTCCAGCCCCGGGAACCCTCACGCCACTCTGCGGTGTAGAGCTTGACGCCCCGGGAACCCCAGCGAGCGACGTTCGCCTCGAGCTCCTCCAGCCCCTTGTCTCCCTCGCGTGGGTCCCAGCGCGTGTTGACGATGAACTTGCCCGGATGCTTCTCCGCGAGTGAGCCGTTGCGCTCGGTCGTGTTGAACCCCTCCGTGTACCACTCCTTCAGGTACGTCGGCTGGAAGATCGCCACGTCGACGTACCCGTCGTCGAAGACGTCCTTCATCAGGTCCTCTTCGGAGTACTTCTGGAAGTGCTCCAGCGTCCAGTGGGTCTCGGGCGGCCCGAGACCCTGGTAGGCGTGGAAGCACTCGATCCAGCCCTTGGCGAACTGTTCGTG
>DASSJT010000058.1:0-23134 GCA_035691065.1 Dermatophilaceae bacterium | reverse complement strand
CAACCCGGGTTCCATGAAAAGCACTCTAGGCTGCTAACCTCGCCCAGCGCGCACAAACGGCGCGCAACGGATCAGCCCCCGTAGCTCAGGGGATAGAGCACCGCCCTCCGGAGGCGGGAGCGCAGGTTCGAATCCTGCCGGGGGCGCCGTTGCGATGTCCCGAGACACCGTTGACAGGTGTCTCGGGACATCGTTGCATTTGGGCGGTCCGACGGGTGGCCCCGCGCGCGGTCGCGCAGTGTGACGCCGTCCTCGTCGGGGTCAAGGCCGGGGCCCTGTGGGTGGCCTGCGGCCAGTCTTGACCCCGCCTGCGGGCGGCGTGGGTTGCTGGTGCCGGCGGGGGCCGGGTGGTCGGCCCAGCGGCTGGTAGTCCTTGGACGGGTCGAGGAGGAGGGCGCGCAGGAGCTCGCCGGTCTCGGCGTCGACGACGCGCACGTGGCGGTCGGCGATGAGGGCCAGGACACGCTTGCCGCGGTGTTCGCGGCCTAGGCCGATGTGGCGCAGTCTGCTGTCGTGGCGGAGGGTGACCGTGCCGCCGCCATCGACGCGGTCGCGGCGGACCCGGTAGTGCGGGTCGAGGTGGGGGCCGGTGGGGTGGGCCTTGGGCCGGGCGGCGTAGGCCTGCTCGGGGGTGGCGCGGTTGATCGCGCGGTGCGGGCGGACCCGGTTGTAGTAGCGGCGGAACGCGTCCAGCTGCCGCTGCAGCTGGACCAGGCTCTGGGCGGCCGGTTGCGCGGCCAGCCACTTCTTCTGGGTCTGGTGGAACCGCTCCACCTTCCCGCAGGTCTGCGGGTGGTAGGGCCGGGGGTGGTCCAGCCTCACCCCGAGCAGGTCGAGTTCCAGTTCCAGGGCGACTCGCCCGCCGCGGCGGGGTTTGCCGGTGAAGACCGCGGCGTTGTCGGTGAGCACCCGGGCCGGGATGCCGTGGCGGCGAAAGGCCCTGCGGAAGCTGGTCACCACCTCGCCGCCGGTGGTGGCCAGCCGGGCGTGCGAGGCCAGGTCGAGCCGGGAGTGATCATCCTCGATGTTGAGGATCTCCACACCGGTGCCGTCGGCCAGCTGCCAGTGGGTGATGTCGGCCTGCCAGCGCTCGTTGGGCATGGCGGCCTGAAACCGGGTACCGGCCGACTTGGGCCGCTTGCGCGGCTGCGGGGTCACGAAGCCGCGACGGGCCAGGACTCGCCAGATCGTGGAGACCGCCGGAATCCGGGCCAGCGACGGGTCCCGCTGCAGATGGACCCGGATCGTCTCCGCGCCGGCGTCCAGACCCTTCCTGGTCAGGCTCTTGCGCAGCCGGATCACCCGGTCCTCCAGCTCCGGGCCGATCGCCAAGGGATTGCCGTGCGGTCGCCTGGAGCGGGGCTGGAAGGCCGCCTCGCCCTCGGCCTCGTAGCGTCTGACCAGCTCGTGGACCCAGCAGCGGGAGATCCTGTAGTCCCGGGCCACCTCGCTCTTCGAGCGCCCCTCCAGCATCACCGACGTGATCACGAGCTCGGCCAGCGACATGCCGCCACCTCCACGCTGAGGTGTCAACTATGTCCCGGGACAGGTGTCAACTATGTCCTGAAATCAGACACTGCCGGGGGCGCCGTGTGATGTCGCGGGACATGGTTCACACCTGTCCCGCGACATCGTTCCCCTTTTCGGGCCCTCTTGGTAGTCGGTCCCGGCCCCGCGGTGCAGGGTCGCGCCGTGCTCGCCGGCGTCACGGCGGTCCTCGCCGGCGTCAAGGCCGGGCCGCGGGGGTGGCCTGCGGCCAGTGTTGACTCGTCTGCGGGCGACATGGGGAGCTGTGTCGGCGTCGGCAACGACGAGCAATGGGAGTCGGGACTGCTCCTTCGCCACTGGTTGTACTCACACACAGCTAGCTGCGGCGACCTGTTGATGGCCACGAACCGCCCCAGTGTGGCGCTACGGCCATGTAATGTGACCAAGGCCCTGTAAGGGGCTGGTTCTGCCCGTAAGCTCAGGCGGCTGGGGCAGCTGCGTGAGCGCCCATCCATGGGAAGAAGTCGAGAACATGAGGCACATCATTCGGAGCCGGCACACACGGATCATCGCCACATCAGCGGTGGCCCTGGTGATGGCCCTGGCGGTCGGGGTCCCATCCGCTGGCGCGGGCGCCACACCCGCCCAGAAGACGCCTCTCACGCAGACAAACCGGAGCTGTGACAGCACGGTTATCCCTCCCACTCACGCCCAGCCCTTCGGGTTCGCGGTCGTGGTGAAGCCGGCTACGAACAAGCTGGTGGCAGCGGTCGTGCTCCAGGGCGCACTGCCCAATACCACCTACAACATCCGGCTGATCCAGCTCCTCCCCGACGACGCTGACTGCCACACGGTCGATGGGACGCTGACAACTGACGCCTGGGGGAACGGGAACGCGAACGTCCAAGAGCCGGTGCTACCCGGTGCTACCAGCGTCTGGGTCGACCTGAACGGCCAGCTCGACCCAGACAACTTCTACGACACGGCACCAGTGTCCTTCTAGCCCGAGGCCCTCAGCTCCGGGCGGCCCGCGGGGCTGCCTCGGCTTGCCGGGGATGCCAGGATCCGGGTCGATTGCGGCTGTGATCAGTCCGCCGCGCCCCTTCCCGGAACCAGCGGTGAGCGCAGCCGCTGCCGTCGCGGAGGTGGCCAGCGACATGCGGGCGAGGAACGCACCCCCTGCCATGGCAGCGACCCGCAGCGCGGATGACGTGCGCTCCGCGCGTCCGGCCACAGGCACGTTCCCGGGATACGTGGAGCGGATGCGGAGTGAAATCCGGGGCTGTGCGCGTAACGCCCGCCACTGCGCGATGACCCTCCATTGACGTCCCGAACCGCTCATGCACGAGCACCCCGTCGGGGCCGCGTCATCTCGTACCGGCGGTCAATGCCGCTAGAAGGGACCTACCCATCATGAAGAAACTCCCGTTGCTCGCGCTCACCGCGCTGGCAACCGGCACCGCGCTGCTCGCGGCCGCGCCGGCCTCGGTCGCGGCTGAGCCGTCGTCGGCCGCAGAGACGGTCGGCGGCGCCGTGTTCGTGCAGACTGACGACCTCGAGCGCAACACCATCGTCGCGTTCACCCGTGACTCCTCCGGGCAGCTGAACCGAGTCGGCGAGTTCGCGACTGGTGGCCGTGGCGGGGTCGAGGTAGACGTACCCCTCGACTCGCTCGCATCCCAGGACTCGCTCACCTATGACGCGGATCACCATCTGCTGGTCGCCGTCAACGCCGGAAGCAACACCGTGACGACATTCGCCGTGGACGGCTCGCATCTGAGCCGGCTGCAGACCGTCCCCTCTGGCGGCGTCTTTCCGGTGAGCGTCACTGCCAGCCACGACAGCCTGTACATCCTCAACGCCGGTGGCACCGGAAACGTGACGGGCTACCACATCAACCCGGCCGGACGGCTGACCGCCCTTCCCGGAGCAAGCCGGGACCTCGGTCTCGACAACGCCGCGAGGCCGAGATTCATCACCGCACCCGCCGACATCGCGACCACCCCGGACGGCACGCACCTGGTCGTGACGACCAAGGCGAACAACACCGTTGACGTGTTCAACGTCGGTAACGGAGTGCTGTCCGCACCGGTCAAGAACCCGTCCGCCGCACCCGTGCCCTTCGCCCTGTCGTTCGACTCCCAGGGCCGGCTCGTGGTGGCGAACGCCGGGAACTCGAGTGTGAGCACCTACGGCGTCCGGGAAGACGGGACGCTGAGGACGATCACCGCGGGTGTCGAGGATGGACAGGCTGCGCTGTGCTGGCTCGTCGGCACCGATGACACGTTCTTCGGTGGCAACGCCGGCTCCTCCTCCATCAGCGCGTTCGCGGTCGACGCGAACGGGCAGGCCAGCCTGACCGGCACGGCAGATGGCGTCGTCGCCCGCACTGGTGGCGGATCCGGCGGAACCATCGACCTCGCGATCACGCGCGACGGCTCGCTGCTCTATGCGGAGAACGCCTTTGCCGGCACTGTCGAGGGCTATCGGATCCACGCCGACCACACCCTCGAGCTCGTTGCCACGGCAACCGGGCTGCCGCAGTTCAACGGTCACGGCATGGAGGGCCTCGTCGCCCTCTAGTGCCACGGCACCTCACCCACCGGCCCGGGGCCGTGGGCGCAGCCGCCACACTGCGCCCACGGCCCCGACACCAACTCATCACGCCGCCATCGGCGACGTCGATGGGTCACATCCGTATGAGAAGGCAATCATGTCAACGCAGTCCATGGCTCCGCTTGCCGGGCAGGCGACACTCATCGGGTCGTGGCACGCCCTCGCGCAGATATCCGCGGGCGCCAAGCTCGCCCACACGAAGGCGGCAGTCGCCGCTGTATTCCCGTCGTGGGCGCCGCTGAACAACGCGATCCTGCTCGACCAAACCGACCCGCCCGCGTCGGTCGGGCAGCTGGCGGAGCTCTACACCAGGGCTGGCGTCGAGTCGTGGGCCTTGTGGCTCCCGAGCCCGGCCACCAGCCTCGACGAACCGAGCCACCTGGACGAGCTCGACGGGATGAAGCCGGAGACGGCGACCCTCGTCATGCGTCGGCCACTGCCGCAGCTGCCGCAGGCGCTTCGAGGACACGCCGGTGTGGTTCGCACGTCCGTCGCCGCAGCAGCGCGCGCGAGCGACGAGCCGGTGCCCGCAGACGACCTGGATGAGCCAGATCCGAGCTGCCGCATCGACGGATGGGTCATGGTCGACGGCAGTTCGGCGGTCGCCGGGGCGTGGAGCTATCTGCACGGCACCGACTGTGGCATCTACGCAGTCGGCACGGTGCCCGAGTGGCGCCGACGCGGCCTCGCCCGAGCCCTGATGCTGCACGTCCTCTCGGACGCATACCGCCGTGGGGCGCGAACCGCAACGCTTCAGTCGACCCCGATGGGCCAGTCGCTGTACACATCGCTCGGCTTCAGCGTGGTCGGCCGGTATGAGGAGTGGGTGCCTGCATAGCGGCCCCGAATGCCGGCGTCGCAGCCCTCGAGGGGCGGAGGGTCGTATCCTCCCCGAGAGTCCGAATTCACCCCGCCCGACCTCGTAACGACCACCCGTCTCGCGAGACTCTCGGTCAGAGGCGTACGGGTGCCGCACGCCCGAGTGTGAGGAGGCAGGCGTTGGCCACCATCCGGTTACTGCTCATCTCAGGCAGCACGCGCAACGGGTCATCGAACACGCTCGCGCTGCGTACGCTGCACGAGCTGGACCATCCCGGCGTGATCACCGAGCTCTACGACGGTCTGCCGACGTTGCCGGCGTTCATCCCATACGCCGATCCGGTGCCCGCGGCGGCAGCGGACCTGCTCACCCGGGTCTCTGAAGCGGACGCGGTGGTCTTCTCCACACCGGAGTATGCCGGTGGGCTGCCGGGCGCATTGAAGAACCTGCTCGACTGGACTGTCGGAGGCGGGCAGCTGTACGAAAAGCCGGTCGCGTGGCTGGACGTGGCAAGCCCGGGCCGGGGGGCAGGAGCGCGCGCGCAGCTGCAGACGGTGCTGGGCTACGTCGGTGCGCGCGTCGTCGACTCCGCCTGCACCCAGCTCGCTCTTGACCGCGCCGACGGCGCTGTCACCCTGAGCGTCGACGCAGAGCATCAACTATGCGCGGCCGTTGGGCACCTGGCATCCGCCGTCGAGGAGGTAAAGGATGAGAGTCGGCTCCACCGCTGACCGTGCTCAGGGCTGGGCGGCACACCTCAGTCCCGGCGCGCTGCGATTCGCACGGGCCAGCAGCCGTTACGAGGAGACCATCGCCTTCTACCGCGACCTCGTTGGCTTGCCGGTCATCGACGGTTTCACGGACAGTTTCGGCGAGGACGGCACCATCTTCGGGCTGCCGGACAGCTCCGTTCACCTCGAGATCGTCCGTGCCCATGACGGCGGCACCCCTGCCGCGGGCGCGTTCGACCAGCTGGTGCTCTACCTCGACGACACCGAGGCCGTGGCCTCAGGGACCGCCGCGCTTCGAGAGGCCGGACTGGCAGAAGTCGCCCAACCGCACGCCTACTGGGCAGCAAACGGGGCGGCGGTATTCCGCGATCCCGACGGCCGCGATGTCGTCTTCGCCCCCTGGGTGTACGGCCGCGAACCCGACCCGATCGACAGCAGCGGTCTTGGCAGCGAGGGCGGAGCACTGCGCGTGGCCTGGTACCACGGCGACCGCGACGACCTTCGACCGCTGTTCGAGGAGGCCGAGGACTCGCGACCACAGCTCGACAGCTACCTCCGAAGCGGCCGGGTTCTCGTTGCCTGGCAGGGTGCGGACCGCGTCGGCCACCTCCAGCTCGTCCCGACCGGACGCGAAGGCGAGGTCGAGCTGAAGAACATGGCCATCCTGCCCGAGCATCGGGGCACCGGCATCGGCCGAACCCTGGTCGATGCGGCCCTTCGGCTGTCCGCAGACGTGGGCCTGAGGCGGATGGTCGTCGCGACCGCCGCCGCTGATGTCGGCAACCTCCGCTTCTACCAGCGCTGCGGGTTTCGTCTCACCTCGGTCGAGCGCGACGCGTTCACGCCGGCAACCGGCTACCCGGACCCCATCATCATCGACGGCATCCCACTGCTCGACCGAGTCTGGCTCACCCAAGACCAGGTCTCCTAGCTCGAACCACCGAAGCGGCCGCACGCATGCTGGACACGTGAGCAAGGACCCTGGCAATGGCACAGCAGCGTAGCGACGGAGAGCCGATCGCGTTCCGCCATGTGGACGTCTTCGCCGATCGGCCCTACCGCGGCAACGGACTGGTCGTCATGTTCTGCACGACGCTGGCCTACACCTCAGAACAGCTGCGAACCGTCACCGAGGAGATGCGGCAGTTCGAGACCATCTTCGTGACGGAGCCCCGGGCGTCCCGAACCGTGTCGGCACGCATCTTCACGGTCCAGGAGGAGCTGCCATTTGCGGGCCACCCAGTCATCGGAGCTGCCGCCGCACTGCACGAACGGTACGCGCCCGAGGTCACGTCAGCTGACTGGCAGTTCGTCATCCAGGAGCGGTCGGTGCCCGTCATGAGCGTCCGCGACGCGGACTACTTCAGCGCAGCAATGGACCAAGGACCGCCGTCCTATCCGGCGACGACAGCCGACCTGCGACGCGGGGAGTTTGCCGCTGCCCTCAACCTCACGCCGCAGGACCTGGCGCCGCTGCCCTTGCAGGTGGTCTCGACAGGTCTGCCGTACCTGATCGTCCCGGTGACACGCGAAGGGCTCGCTCGAGCTCGGATCGTGGCCGCCGACTTCGAGGCTCGTCTGGCCGCGATCGGCGCGAAGTTCGTCTACGTCCTCGACGCCAACGAGCGCGAAGGGCGGACCTGGGACAACGCTGGCACCGTCGAGGACGTCGCCACCGGCAGCGCTGCCGGGCCGGTGGCCGCGTACCTGTGCACCCACGGGCTTGCTGCCCCTGACCTGCCGGTTCATCTCAGACAGGGACGATTCGTGCACCGGCCCAGCAGCATCACGGTGACTCTGGACGCCGACGGCCATGAATGGGTGGGCGGCCCGGTGCGCCCGGTCGCCACCGGGTCGTTGGCAGCCATGCCGCCCCGAGGACCTGACCGCATCGGGACCAGAGACGTCGAACCCTGACCCGGGCGAAACGGGTCAGGGGCGGAAGGCGTCGTCCCGCCAGTGGCGGTACAGATCCATCAGGTCTTCCCGAGCAAGCGGGTCGAGGTCATCTGCCCGGATCTCACCGGTGACGAGGATGGCTGCCTCGATCTGCTTGAGGTGCTCTCGGCAGTGGAGGCACTCGGCGAGATGCTGCTCGAACCGGTCGCTGTCGGCCAGCGACAGCGCGCGGTCCAGGTAGGCGGTCACCAGCCCGACGGCCTGCTCGCAGGTCATGTCATGACTCTGTGGTGGCGTCCGGCGCATGCTCACGGTGCGACCTCCTGTTCCAGCACGGAGCGAACTCGGGCGCGCGCGCGGTGAAGCAGGACGCGCTGGTTACCCTCGGTGATGCCTAGGATGGCACACGCCTCGGCACTGGACAGTCCGTCGACGTCGCGCAGAGTCACCACGTCCCGCTGCGAAGACGGCAGTTCGTTGATGACCTGACGGACCCGCTCGACCAGCGCAGGGGCGGTGACTCGGTCGAGGACCTCGTCCGCCCAGTGGGTCGGAGGGGTCACCCACCAGCCGTCTTGGCTGAAGCGCCCATCGCTGTTCTCCAGCTCCTCGTGGTGGACCGGAAGGTGCACCCGTTCGCGGATGCCCGCACTGATGGCTCGGTTGATCACGATCCGGAACAGCCAGGTCCGCAGTGAGGACCTGCCCTCGAAGGCGTCGATGCCGCGGAGCAGTCCGAGCCACGCCTCCTGGGCGACCTCCTCGGCTACCGCACGGCTGCGAACCCGCGTCAGCGCCAGGCGCACCATCGCCGGGTGGTACCGGTCCACCAGGTCCGAGAACGCCCCCTCATCACCAGCACGCAGCCGAGCGAGCAGCTCCCGTTCGTCCGCCACCGGTGACGCCGTGGGCTCAGCCGGGCACGACGCCCGCCCGCTGTCTGATGCGAGTGGCTCCCTCCGCACGTCGCAGCCTCCATCCCAAGGGTCATCGCGTGGATGCGACGCCTGCAAGCACGAACCGCAGAGCGCGACGGTTCATTCCCCATTCGTCGAAGCTGCCAAGACCGCTCGACGAAGAACGCGGCCTTGTGGAATCGAGAGCCCTTGCGACGTAACGGGGTCCGCTGCCGTCGGACCCAAAGGTGCCGCGGCGGTTGGCGCCCCCAGCCGACCTGGGCAACCGCTCGCCCACCTGCCGCATCCCCACCAAGGAGTGTCTTTGATGCAACCGCTCAGCAATGGCAAGAGCTTCCCCCAGCTGAAGGTCCCGGCCGTGTCCGGCGGCGTCATCTCGCTGCCGGAGGACCTGACCGGGTCCTACGGCGTCATCTTGTTCTATCGCGGCTCATGGTGCCCCTACTGCAATGCGCAACTGGCGTCGTTCGGCCGGGCTCACCAGGCCCTCCAGGAAGCGGATATCAAGGTGATCGCGTTGTCCGTGGACGACGAGACGACCAGCGCTGCCCTGGTCACGAAGCACCGGCTGCCCTTCCCAGTAGGACACAGTGCCGATGCGGCCGAGCTCGCAGCCGCCACGGGCGCCTTCATGAACGACGAGCCGCCGTACCTGCAGTCGACCGGATTCGTGCTTGCCCCGGACGGCACAGTGTTGACCGCGGTCTATTCCAGCGGTGCCATCGGCCGCCTGGTCGTCGACGACGTGGTCGGTTTCGTCCGCTACGTGACTGCCCATGACTGAGCAGGCGGTCGACCTCTGCGAAGCCGCATCGGTGCTCCCCTCCGCAGGTCGCGGCGGGGAGCGCCGAAAGCGCTGGGGCAGCAAAGAGCGCGTGGAGCGCAAGGGCCGCGTGGAGCGCGAGGGGCGTGAAGGGCGCGGGGCGGTCCGCGCCCTCGTCCTGGTCTCGCTGGCAGCCGTTCTGGCCAACGCCTCGTGGTTCAGCGCGACAGCGGTGGTTCCCGCGCTGCGCAGCGAGTGGCACCTCACCCCGGCTGCAGCAGCAGGGCTCGTGATCGCAGTGCAAGTCGGCTTCGTCACGGGCAGCGTCGGCGCGGCTCTGCTCAACCTCCCGGACCGCCTCGAAGGGCGGCGGCTCATCAGCGGTGCCGCCGTCGCAGCAGCTGCCGCGAACCTCGGACTGCTCGGGGCGCACGGACTCCTGGTGGCCGTTCCCATGCGCTTCCTGGTCGGTGTGGCACTCGCGGGTGTCTACGCCCCCGCGATCAGACTGGTGGCGTCGTACTACGAGCGGGGCCGCGGGGTCGCCACGGGCGTCGTCGTCGGCGCCCTGACCCTCGGATCCAGTACGCCGCACCTGGTGCGCGGGTTCAGCGACGTCTCCTGGCGGGTGACGATCGTTGTGACCACGGGCCTCGCTCTGTGCGCCGCCCTGGCCGCCGGATCGGTGCGCACAGGACCGGCCGCGGCGCCGTCGCCGACCCTCGACATCGGTGCCGCCGCCCGGGCCCTCGTCCGGGAGCGAGCGCTGCGTCTGACGACCCTCGGCTATCTCGGCCACATGTGGGAGCTGTACGCCCTCTGGAGCTGGCTTGCGGCGTTCTACATCGCGTCGCGATCAGCGTCGACAGGCGCCTCCCCTGGCGTGACCGAGACCGGGGCCGTGGCGTTCTCGGCCATCGGTGTGGCCGGGTTCGCCGGTGCCGTTGTCGCTGGCCAGGTGGCCGACCGCATCGGCCGCACGGCGACCACCAGCGGCGCCATGCTGCTCAGCGGTGCATGCTGCCTGGCCAGCCCGATCCTCTTCGGCGCCCGTGCGTGGCTGCTCATCGGCCTGCTGCTGGTGTGGGGCGCCACCGTCATTGCCGACTCGGCGCAGTTCTCCGCCGCGGTGACGGAGCTGGCGGAGCCGCGGTATGCCGGATCCGTCCTTGCCCTCCAGCTCGCCTTCGGCTTCACGCTCACGATCGTAAGCATCCGGCTCGTTCCAGTTGTCACCGACCACGCGGGCTGGCGTTTCGCGCTGCTCCCACTCGCCGCAGGCCCCCTTCTGGGCACCGTGGCCATGCTCAGGCTGCGGGGACTGCCCGCAGCTGTCCGACTTGCTGGGGGCCGGCGCTGAGCACCAGCCGGCGTTTCCGACGCCAGAGACGCAACGCCGCTGGTCAGCGCTGGGAGGCGTCGGTCACCTCGCCGACCAGCTCCTCCAGGACGTCCTCGAGGAACACCACCCCCAGCAGCTCGCCGCTCTCAGCGACCACGCGGGCGAGGTGCGCCCCGGTGCGCTGCATCGTGGCGAGGACGACCTCGACCGGGTCGGCGGCGACGACGTTGGCGAACCGGCGCACCCGCTTGGCCGGCACCGGCTGCGCGCGCTCGTCCTCGTCGGCATACAGGACGTCCTTGAGGTGCAGGTAGCCCAGGAGATCGCCGGACTCGGCCGCCACGGGGTAGCGCGAGAAACCGTGCCTCGCGACCAGGCGCTCGAGACCGTCAGGCGTCACACCGACCGGTGCGGTCACGAGCTGGCCCGGTGAGACCGCGACGTCGATGGCGTCCTTGTCGCTGAACTCCAGAGCGGCTCCGACCAGACCCGCTTGGTCCTCCTCGACCAGCCCCACACGATGGGACTCGTCGACGATGTGCGCGACCTCCTCCGCGGTGAAGGCGGTGGTCAGCTCGTCGCGCGGCTCGACGCCGAACAGCCGGACCAGCCGCTTCGCCACGCCCTCCATCAGCCGGATCACCGGGCGCAGGAGCCTGGTCAGCGCCAGCAGCATCGGCACCAGCACCAGGGCCGCCCGCTCGGGCCCGGCGATCGCGAGGTTCTTGGGGATCATCTCGCCCACCACCACGTGGAGGTAGACGACGATGAGGAGGGCCAGCGCGAGGGCAGCGCCCTCGGCCAGCGAGTGCGGCACCCCGGCCGCGTCGAGCACGGGCACGAGCGAGTGGTGCAGCGCAGCCTCGGAGATCGCGCCCAGCAGCACCGAGCAGACCGTGATGCCGAGCTGGGCGCAGGCGAGAAGCGAGCCCATCTGCTCCAGCGCCTCGAGGCACTGCTGGGCGCGGCGGCTGCCCGCGGCCGCCAGCGGCTCGAGCTGGCTGCGCCGAGCCGCCATCGCCGCGAACTCCGAGCCGACGAAGAAGGCGTTGAGCAGGAGCAGGACCACAGTGACCGCGAAGGCCAGCCCCATCAGCCGGCACCTCCTTGGCCGGGTGCGTGCGCGGCATCCTCGGAGCCCGCCTCCCCGGCCGGCTCGGCGGCTTGCCCGGCCGGCTCGGCGACTTCCCCGGGGGGCTCAGCGGCTTGACCGGCCGCGTCCCGGGAGCCGGCTTCTCCAGGCGCGTCGCCGGCGTCCACCACGTCCTGGAGCGGAACGAAGCGCACTCGGTCGACCCGTCGGCCGTCCATGTCGGCCACCACGACCTCCCAGCCCGGCAGGTGCACCACGTCGCCCGCCTCAGGCACCCGGCCCAGCGCGGCCATGACGAATCCGCCGACCGTCTCGTAGGCCGGCCCGTCAGGCACCAGGGCCCCGATCCGGTCACGCACCTCGTCGGGCCGCCACAGCCCCGGAACGCTCCACGAACCGTCCGGCAGCTCGCGGCCCGTGGTGCGCGAGCGGTCGTGCTCGTCGCTCACCTCTCCGACGATCTCCTCGATCACGTCCTCCAGGGTCACCAGCCCGGAGGTTCCGCCGTACTCGTCGACCACCACGGCCAGCTGGAGACCCGCCCCGCGCAGCATCAGCAGGAGCGGGTCGAGTCGGATCGTCTCCGGAACCATCAGCGCCGGGACCATCAGCGCAGACACGGGCACGTCGGGCCGGCGCTCGTGAGGCACCGCGATGGCCCGCTTGACGTGCACCACCCCGTCGATGTCGTCCCAGTCCTCCCCCAGCACCGGGAACCGCGAATGGCCCGTGCGCCGGGCCAGTCGCAGCACGTCCTCGGCGTTGGCGGTCCGGTCGATCGACACGCACTGGACCCTCGGGCTCATCACGTCGGCCGCCGTCTGCTCACCGAACCCGAGGGTCGCCGTGACCAGCCGCGCCGTGCCCTCCCCCAGCGTGCCGGCCGCGGCCGAGGAACGGACCAGCGACGCCAGCTCCTGCGGAGTGCGGGCCCCCGAGAGCTCCTCCTGGGGCGTGATGCCGAACATCTTGAGGAAGAGGTTGGCGGAGCCGTTCAGGACCACGATCAGCGGCCGAGACAGGACTGCGAAGACCCGCACCGGGCCGGCGACGACCTTGGCCGTGCTCAGCGGAGCCGAGATCCCGAGGAACTGCGGCAGCAGCTCGCCCGCCACCATGGAGAACACGGTCGCGATGAGCAGCGCCACCACAGCGGCGACGCTCTCAAGCGCGTCACCCTTCAGACCGGCCCAGCCCAAGGGTGTGGTGAGCAGGCTGCCCAGGCTCGGGGTGGCGAGGTAGCCGAGCACCAGCGTCGTCACCGTGATGCCCACCTGGGCCGCGGACAGCTGGGTGGAGAGCTGGCGCAGCGAGTGCAGGACGGTGCCGGCCCGGCGGTCCCCCGCGTCGACGAACCGCTGGACGGTCGGCCGGTCGAGCGCGACCAGGGAGAACTCCGTCGCCACGAAGACCGCTGTGCCGGCCGTCAGGAGCACGCCGGCGAGGACGAGGAGCCACTCGGTGATTGCGCCCGTCATAGTGCGCTTCATCTTAGAGGCGTGTGGTTTCCGCGGGCTTTTCATCCACAAGCGGTATGCCGGGTGCAGCCCACAGGGGCGAGCGCGCCGATCGTCCCAGGCAGCGCGCACCACCTGGTTGACCCGCCCCCTGCGTCAGTTGAGAAGATCACGACCATCGAGATTCGGAGGGGGTTCCATGACGGCCACTGACATCGCCGCCAGTCCCGGCGCGCAGGTCGCAGGCACGCGCATCGAGGTGCGCGGACTCACGAAGGACTTCGGCTCGCTCCGCGCCGTCGACGACCTCACCTTCACCGTCGAGCCGGGTCGGATCACCGGGTTCCTCGGCCCCAACGGAGCGGGCAAGACCACGACGCTGCGGATGCTGCTCGGCCTGGTCCGCCCCACGGCGGGCACGGCGACCATCGGCGGCCACCGCTACCACGACATCCACAGGCCGATGCGCGTCGTCGGCTCGGCCCTCGAGGCCACGAACTTCCACCCTGGGCGCAGCGGGCGCAACCACCTGCGAGTGCTGGCGGACATCGCTGGGATCAGCACCGAGCGGGTGGACGAGCTGCTCGAGCTCGTGGGCATTCCCGCGGCCGCGCGGATGCGGGCCGGCGGCTACTCGATGGGCATGCGCCAACGGCTGGGCCTCGCCGCCGCACTGCTCGGCGACCCGCAGGTCCTGATCCTGGACGAGCCGGCCAACGGGCTCGACCCCGAGGGGATCCGCTGGCTGCGCGGCTTCCTGCGCCACCTCAGTGGACAGGGCAAGACCATCCTGGTCTCGAGCCACATGCTCCAGGAGGTGGAACAGACGGTCGACGACGTGGTGATCATCGCCAACGGGCGGCTCGTGAAGCAGGGACCGATGGCCGAGCTCCACGGTGAGCCCCAGTCACTGGTCCGGACCTCGCGCCCCGACGAGCTGGCCGGGGCACTGCGGGTCGCCGATGTCACGAGCCGGCCCGAGGCCGACGGCGGCCTGCTCGTCGACACCGCGGACCTCCGCCTGATCGGCGATGTCGCGCTGCGCGCAGGGATCCCGGTCTATGAGCTGAGATCGGCGACCACCGACCTGGAGGGAATGTTCTTCCAGCTCACCGAGGGCACCAACCGCAACCTCGGACGCGAGCCCGCGCGAGAGCGGGACGCAGTTCCCGGCGTGGAAGCAGCGGGCGAATGACTGCCACCGTGAGGGCCGAGCTGCGGAAGTTCTTCACCACCCGCCTGTGGTGGGGCATGGCGATCGCGGTCTTCCTGGCCGGGGTGGCCTTCGCCGTCCTGTTCGGAATCCTCCTGACCTCCGACCAGGCGGGCGTCGGCGGGCCCAACGGCGTCCCGACCGGCACTGACGAGCAGATCGTCGGCAGCGTCTACACGGCCGGGCTGAGCGTCGGCTACCTGCTGATCCTGACGATCGGTGTCATGCAGATCGGCAGCGAGTACCGTCACCAGACGATCAGCAGCACCTTCCTGAGCGAGCCGCGGCGGGCTCGCGTCATGCTCGCCAAGGTCATCACGCTCCTCGCCCTCGGCGCCGGCTACGGCGTGCTGTCGCTCTTCGGCTCGGTGTCCGTCGGCGCGCTCGTCCTCCGGCTGCGCGATGTGGACCCGTTCCCGAGCACCAGCATCATCCGCACACTTGCGCTCAGCCTGCTGGTCCTCGGCCTCTGGGGCCTGATCGGGCTCGGTGCGGGCATCCTCATCCCGAACCAGGTGGCGGCCCTGTTGATCTCGGTGGGGGTGGCCTGGATCGTCGAGCCCCTGGCCGGGTTCGGCCTCGGCTTCTGGGACTGGGGCCGCGAGCACATCGCCCCCTACCTCCCCTCTGCGGCCACCAATGCGATGGTGAATGCCGTGCAGGGCAGCTCAGGCGAGGTCCGCCTGGAGTGGTGGGGCGGCGCGCTCGTGCTCGCGGCGTATGCCGTCGTCCTGGCCGGTCTGGGGTCGTGGCGAACGGTTCGCAGCGACATCACCTGACCCGGGTCCGGCACCCAGGAGCGCGTTCCTGCCTTTCCACAGAACGGGAGGGGCAGGACGCTGCGGTGCCCACGGCGATAGGCTGGAGGCATTCGATCTCTGTCTGACGATGAAAAGTGGAAGAGGCGACTTCGCCGTGCCTGACCAGCCATCGACCAACGACCCCTTGGCCGCATTCGGAACCAACGAGTGGCTCGTGGACGAGCTGTACGAGCAGTACCTCAAGGACAAGAACTCGGTCGACAAGGCTTGGTGGGAGTTCTTCGCGGACTACACGCCCGGCGACGCCACGGGCAACGGCGCCAACGGGCGGCCCAACGGCCTGACCACCGCCCCGCGGCAGGCGCGCGAGGCCGTTGCCCCCCGCGCCTCGGCGGCACCGACACCCGCTCCCGTCACGGCTCCCCGGCCCGCCGGGCAGCCTCAAGCACCAGGTCCCGCTCCCACCGCACCTCCGCGGCCCGCAGCGCAGGCCCAGGCTCCTGCGCAGGCTCCGGCACAGCCACAGGCGGCTGGCCAGGCCCAGCCATCGGCCCCGGCGCAGGCTCCGACGCAGGCTCCGACGCCTGCTCCGACCCCTGCGCAGGCCCGGGAAGCAGCACCGCCGGTGCAGGTCCGGTCGATCGAGGCACCGCCCCGGACTGAGACGCCGAAGCCACGCGAGCCCCAGGTGCCCCGCGGTACCGGCCCGGTCAACGAGGACATCATCGTCCCGCTACGCGGCGCGAGCGGCCGAGTCGTCTCGAACATGGAGGCGTCGCTGGAGGTTCCGACCGCCACCAGCGTCCGCGCCGTCCCGGCCAAGCTGCTCATCGACAACCGCGTCGTCATCAACAACCACCTGCGGCGCTCCCGCGGGGGCAAGGTCTCGTTCACCCACATCATCGGCTTCGCCGTCGTGAAGGCCCTCGCCAGCATGCCGGAGATGAACTACGCGTTCGGCGAGCAGGACGGCAAGCCGGTCCTGATCAAGCCCGCCCACGTCAACTTCGGGTTGGCCATCGACGTTTCCAAGCCGGACGGCACCCGCCAGCTGCTGGTCCCGTCCATCAAGTCCGCGGAGGCGATGGACTTCCACCACTTCTGGACGGCATACGAGGAAGTCGTCCGCAAGGCCCGCGAGGGCAAGCTGACCGTGCAGGACTTCCAGGGCACCAGTATCTCGCTGACCAACCCTGGCACCATCGGCACCGTCCACTCGGTCCCGCGGCTCATGCAGGGCCAGGGCACCATCATCGGGGTCGGCGCGCTGGAGTACCCCGCCGAGTGGCAGGGCGCGAGCCAGGAGACGCTCAACCGCAACGCGGTCAGCAAGATCCTCACCTTGACCAGCACCTACGACCACCGGATCATCCAGGGCGCCCAGTCCGGCGACTTCCTGCGCCTCATCCACCAGCTGCTGCTCGGCGAGGGCGGCTTCTACGACGAGATCTTCGAGAGCCTGCGCCTGCCCTACGAGCCGGTTCGCTGGGTCCAGGACATCTCGGCGACCCACGACGACGACGTCAACAAGACGGCACGCGTCCAGGAGCTCATCCACGCCTACCGCGTGCGCGGCCACCTCATGGCCGACACCGACCCGCTGGAGTACCGCCAGCGCCGCCACCCCGACCTCGACGTCACCACCCACGGCCTGACCCTGTGGGACCTCGAGCGCGACTTCGCCACCGGGGGCTTCGGTGGCTCCCCGATGCTGCCGCTGCGCAAGATCCTCGGCATCCTGCGCGACTCCTACTGCCGCACCATCGGTCTGGAGTACATGCACATCCAGGACCCCGACCAGCGCAAGTGGCTGCAGGACAAGATCGAGGTCGGCTACGCCAAGATCGGCCGAGAGGAACAGCTGCGGATCCTGCGCAAGCTCAATGCCGCCGAGGCGTTCGAGACCTACCTGCAGACGAAGTTCGTCGGCAAGAAGCGCTTCTCGCTCGAGGGCGGCGAGTCGGTCATCGCCCTGCTCGACCGGATCCTCTCCCGAGCCGCCGGTGACGACATGGACGAGGTCTGCATCGGGATGCCGCACCGTGGCCGGCTCAACGTGCTGGCCAACATCGCCGGCAAGTCCTACGGCCAGATCTTCCGCGAGTTCGAGGGCCAGCAGGACCCCAAGTCGGTCCAGGGCTCCGGTGACGTGAAGTACCACCTCGGCACCGAGGGCGTGTTCACCTCGCAGGACGGCTCGACGACGAAGGTCTACCTCGCGGCGAACCCGTCGCACCTGGAGGCCGTCGACCCGGTCCTCGAGGGCATCGTCCGGGCCAAGCAGGACCGGCTCGACCTCGCCGGCGAGGCGTTCACCGTGCTGCCGCTGCTGATGCACGGCGATGCGGCGTTCGCCGGCCAGGGCGTCGTCGCCGAGACGCTGCACCTGTCGCAGCTGCGCGGGTACCGCACCGGCGGGACCATCCACGTCGTCATCAACAACCAGGTCGGCTTCACCACCTCGCCGTCCGCGTCGCGGTCGTCGGTCTACTCCACCGACGTCGCCCGGATGATCCAGGCGCCGATCTTCCACGTCAACGGCGACGACCCCGAGGCGTGCGTCCGGGTCGCCGAGCTCGCCTACGAGTTCCGGCAGGCGTTCAACAAGGACGTCGTCATCGACATGGTCTGCTACCGACGGCGCGGCCACAACGAGGGCGACGACCCGTCCATGACGCAGCCGTTGATGTACAACCTCATCGAGGCCAAGCGCTCGGTCCGCAAGCTCTACACCGAGGCGCTCATCGGCCGCGGCGACATCTCCCAGGAGGACGCCGAGGCGGCGCTGCGGGACTACCAGCAGCAGCTGGAGCGGGTCTTCCTCGAGACCAAGGAAGCCATCAAGGCGCCGCCGGCCGCGTCGACCGCGGCCGCCGACGCACGCAGCCGCGGTCTGGAGAAGCCGGCCTCGCAGGCGGCCGACTACGCCGCTGCGCCCCGGTGGAAGAACAACACCGCGGTCACGCCCGAGGTCCTCAAGCAGATCGGCGACGCGTTCACCGCCATCCCCGACGGCTTCAACGTGCACCCGAAGCTGCGCCAGCTGCTCGAGCGGCGCGCCGCGATGACCAGCGAGGGCGGCATCGACTGGGCGATGGGCGAGCTGCTCGCCTTCGGCTCGCTGCTCATCGAGGGCACCCCGGTCCGGCTCTCGGGTCAGGACAGCCGGCGCGGCACGTTCGTGCAGCGGCACGCCGTCCTCATCGACAAGAGCACCGCGGCCGAGTGGACCCCGCTGCTCTACCTCGCGGAGAACCAGGGCCGGTTCTGGGTCTACGACTCGCTGCTCAGCGAGTTCGCGGCGATGGGCTTCGAGTACGGCTACTCGGTCGAGCGCCCCGACGCCCTCGTTCTGTGGGAGGCCCAGTTCGGCGACTTCGCCAACGGCGCCCAGACGATCATGGACGAGTTCATCTCCTCGTCCGAGCAGAAGTGGGCGCAGCGCTCGTCGGTCACCCTCCTCCTGCCGCACGGCTACGAGGGCCAGGGCCCCGACCACTCGTCCGCGCGGATCGAGCGGTACCTCCAGCTCTGCGCCGAGGACAACATGACGGTGGCGTACCCGTCGACCCCCGCCTCGTACTTCCACCTGCTCCGGCGGCAGGCGTATGCGCGTCCGCGCCGTCCGCTCGTCGTCTTCACCCCGAAGTCGATGCTGCGGCTCAAGGCGGCGGCCAGCCCGGTGGAGGCGTTCACCGAGGGCGGGTTCCGCCCGGTGCTGCCGGACCCGGCCCAGCTGGACCCGGCCGGCGTGACCCGGGTCATCCTCGCCTCCGGCAAGGTGGTCTACGACCTCGAGGCCGAGCGGACCAAGCGCGAGGACACGGCGACGGCGATCCTGCGGGTCGAGCGGCTGGCCCCGGTCCCGGGCGCCGAGATCGCCGAGGCGCTCGCGGTCTACCCCGGCGCCGAGGTGCTCTGGGTGCAGGACGAGCCGCGCAACCAGGGCGCGTGGCCGTACATGGCCCTCAACCTCCCCGAGGCGATGGAGGAGCACGGCGAGACCCGGCCGCTGCGGCTGGTGTCCCGGATGGCCTCCGCCTCCCCGGCCACCGGCTCGCACAAGAAGCACGAGGTCGAGCAGGAGAACCTCGTCGCCGCCGCGTTCGACCGCTGAGCCACCCCACGAAGTTCTCCGACGGGTACTGCTGTGTACTTCACCGACCGCGGGATCGAGGAGCTCGCCGCCCGGCGCGGCGAGGAGGAGGTCTCCTTCGACTGGCTCGCCGAGCAGCTCCGGACGTTCGTCGACCTCAACCCCGAGTTCGAGGTGCCGGTCGAACGGCTGGCGACCTGGTTGGCGCGGCTCGACGACGAGGAGTGACGACGGCGAGCGCTTCGCGCATGCCACGATGACACCCGTGAGCGAGCCCACGCCCGAGCCCACCGACCACGTCGAGCCGGAGTTCATCCCGAGCGCCGAGTTCAGCGTGGCCGAGGGGCGTCGCGACGTCGGGCTGTGCTTCGTCGGGGCGTCGGTGACGGCGGGCTACGGCGACCCCAAGGGACTGGGCTGGGTCGGCCGGGTCGTCAGCCGGACCCAGCACCCGGACCTGGACCTCACCGCATACAACCTCGGGGTCCGTGGCGACACCTCGGCCGGCGTCATGGGCCGGTGGCGCAGCGAGACCGCCCCGCGCTGGGCGAACCGCACCGAGAAGCGGCTGGTCATCTCGGTCGGGCTGAACGACATCGTCGCGGGAGTCAGCCTGGCCCGGTCGCGGCTCAACCTCGCCAACATCCTCGACGAGGCCACGACCAGCGGCATCGCCGTGTTCTGCGTCGGGCTCACCCCCAGCCTGGACAGTGAGTTCAACACCCGGATCGCGGCGCTCGCGGACGCCCAGGCCGACGTCTGCGCCCGGCGCGGGATCCCCTACGTCGACTGCTTCCGCCCCCTGGTCAGCCACGAGCAGTGGCTCTCCGACGTCAACGCCTCGCCGGACCGGGTCCACCCGGGCCACGCGGGGTACGGGCTGATCGCCTGGCTGGTCCTCCACAACGGCTGGAACGACTGGATGCGGATCTCCGCCTAAGCCACCCCACAGGGCTTGCGCCTCGCACATTCGCGATATAACGTGTTCGATAAGAACGCGATATAACGTGAGAAGGAGGCGCGCATGACGCAGGAATGGCGGATCGAGGGACCACGTGTCCTCGACATCGGCGACGAGCACGAGCGGGTCGGCAAGCTCGAGGTGGGCATCGTCGGCGGCCGGGTGGACGTCGTCACCCACGACGACTCCCCCACGGCCCGGGTCGAGGTCACCCAGGTGGAGGGCCTTCCGGTCAAGGTGACCTGGGACGGCATCACCCTGCGGGTGCTCCACGGCAAGGAGTGGGACAACAACAACATCATGGAGATGCTCAAGCGGACCTTCGAGCACTTCGGGCGCAACCGGGTCATCGTCAGCATCTCGGTGCCGACCGACGCCGCCGCGACCGTCGCCACGGTCAGCGGCGAGGCCGTCGTCTCCGGGCTGCGCAACACGGTCAAGGTCAACAGCGTCTCGGGCGCGCTCATCGTCAGCGACGTCCGCGGCGACGTGGACATGCACACCGTGAGCGGGTCGGTCGACGGCGAGAGCCTCACCGGCTCGGCGAACGTCAACTCGGTCTCCGGGACGGTGACCCTCCAGCGCAGCAGCCTGCCGGACGTCAAGATCAACACGGTCAGCGGCGACATCGCCGTGGACCTCACCTCGAGTCGGTCGCGAATCCGGTCCAACTCCGTCTCCGGAGACGTCACCGTCCGGGCACCGCTGACCGGGTTCGACGTCGAGGCCAACAGCGCGAGCGGGTCGATCGTCGTCGACGGCCGTCAGCTGTCGAAAGGGTTCGGCGGCGGGTCGCACGGGCACGAGCGGATGGGCCGGCTGCGCGAGGGCGACGGTTCCCTGGAGATCAAGGCCAACGCCGTCTCCGGCAGCATCGTCGTGCTCCGCTCCAACGGCGACGCGTCCGCGCGCACGCCGCAGGACGCGGCGCCCCCGGCGCCCCCGGCGCCATCGACACCGCCGGCCCCACCCTCGCCGCCGGCTCCGACCGGTGACCCGACCGCGCAGATCCGCACCGAGGGCACCAGTCCGATGCCTCAGGACGTGCCGCCGGGCGAGCACCCGGGGGACACCCGGCCGGCCGGCGCGTCGACGGAGCCCGGTGCCGCCGCATACGGCGAGCCCTTCCCCCCGCCCACGCAGCAGCCGGGTTCCGGCGAGCAGGGCGGCCGTCCGGAAGGCGACTGGCGATGAGCCCCGTGTTCGCGCACGGGCAGCTGCGCCTCTACCTGCTCGTGCTCCTCGACGAGGGCCCGCGGCACGGGTACGAGGTGATCCAGGAGCTGGAGAGCCGGTTCAACGGGCTGTACAGCCCGAGCGCCGGCACCGTCTACCCGCGGCTGGCCAAGCTCGAGGAGGAGGGGCTCGTGCAGCGCACCGACGAGGGCCGCAAGGCGATGTACTCGATCACCGAGGCCGGCCGGGCCGAGGTCCGGGCCCGCCAGGCCGACGTGCAGGACATGCGCGACGACCTCGACCAGTCGGTGCGGCAGCTCGCCGAGGAGGTCCGGTCCCGGGTCCAGCACCAGGCGGCCGACCTGCGGTCCGAGCTGAAGAACGCCGCCCGCGAGGCGCGGGCGACGGCCACCCCGGTCGGCGGCCACGACCCGTGGACGCGCGGCGAGGCGGCGGCCTACGCCGATCTCGAACGGGCGGTCAACACGTTCCGCAGCGACGTGCGACGGGCGTGGCGACGAGGCGGGCTCACCGCCGACCAGACCCGGGAGGTCGTCGACATCCTCACCGACGCGGCCAACCGGATCCGCACCGTGGTCGGCAGCCGCTGACCACCCCCGTCCCAGCCGGGCCGGTTCGCCATCGGGCGGACCGGCCCGGTCTCGCTATTCGGTGGGTCGGCGGGTCATGACCGCGCCTACCGCGGTGACGATCCCCAGCACGACGACGGCGAGCAGGCCGCTGGCGATCCGCGGCTCCTCGGCACCGTAGAGCGCGACGACGACCGGGATGAGCAGCCCGTTCCAGAGCAGAGTCGGGACCGTGGCGCGCCCGGAGCCGACGAACCACAGCCGGGCCAGCACGGCGAGGAGCACGGCGAACACGAGGATGAGCAGGCCGGACATCACCACGGTGGTCCGGCTGCTGCCCTCGCCGCGGGCCAGCTCCAGGCCGTAGAACGTGGCCAGACCGAGGAGCACGAGCACGTGGAGGACGCAGACGACCCCGGCGGCGACCGACCAGCCCCGGCCTCCGGGAGGCGCAGACGGCCGTCCGCCGGAGCGCGGGTCCGGTGTGGTCTGCGTCACGCGCCGAGCCTAGCGAGCACGCCCGCTGAACCGGTTCGGCGAGCTGTTGTCCATCCCTGCGGCGAAATGGTTGCCCTGAGACACCGCAGCCGTCAGACTGTACGGCGGCCCTGGAACATCGGAGCGCTCGCGGGCGTTCCTCGGGGTGCTGGGCCGCGCGGTCGCCGCTCGACCCGACCGGCCCCCGTCACCGCCACGACGAACACGCAGCGACGCGTGCTCACGGCGACGCGATGCGTCCTGGCCTGACCGGGCCACCGAAGACCACCACCCCCTGAGATCCGACGAGACATACGAGCTGATGACGACGAGGATGACGACTAGCCCCACTCGCCCGTACCGGGCCCCCCATACTCCCACCCCCACCACCGGCTCCCGCAGCCACTCCCGCCCGACCAGCACGACCCCGGTCCGGACGGCGCCCACCGCCTCATCAAGGAGCACGATCAGCATGGACTGGCGCGACCGCGCTGCCTGCCTCGACGAGGACCCGGAGCTGTTCTTCCCCATCGGGAACACCGGCCCGGCCATCCTGCAGATCGAGGAGGCGAAGGCCGTGTGCCGGACCTGTCCGGTCATCGACACGTGCCTCAAGTGGGCCCTCGAGTCCGGCCAGGACGCCGGCGTCTGGGGCGGCCTCTCCGAGGACGAGCGTCGAGCCCTCAAGCGTCGCAACGCGCGGGCCCGCCGCGCCGGCTGACCCGCACGACCCC
>DASSJT010000057.1:0-36637 GCA_035691065.1 Dermatophilaceae bacterium | reverse complement strand
ACCATCATCCGCCGCCTCCGGATCGACCCCACTCGCCAGGGACAACCCAGCGGCCTCAAACGAGGACGCCCACCCAAGAACCAGATACCGTCAACCATGTCCTGACACACATGTCAGCGATGTCCTGGCACATGACACGAGTTCGCACGTGGGGGTAAGCGGCCCTTTATCGGGCGACCCGATAAAGGTCAACGGGTCAGGAGGCAGGTGCCCCGTGGTCAGACCAGGCCGTGGTCATAGGCGTATGCCGTCGCCGCGGCTCGGGAGGACACGTCCAGCTTGGTGTAGATGTTGCTGAGGTGGCGGGCGACGGTCTTCTCGCTCAGGAAGAGCTCGCCGGCGATGGCGCGGTTGCTGCGCCCGGAGGCGAGGAGTCGGATCACCTCGACCTCGCGCGCAGTCAGGGGCGTCGTGCCCGCCGCGGCCTGTCCAGCGAGGTCCCTGACTGCTGTCAGGTCGGGAACCGCCCCGAGCTGGTCGAAAACGATGGCAGCCGACTCCCACTCCATCTCCGCCGCGTCGCGGTCGCCCAACGCCTCGTAGACCTGCCCGATCAGCACCCGCACGGTCGCCGCGTGGTGGGGCAGACCCAGCTCCTGCCAGGTGCGCCACGCCTTGCGGAGCACCGCGAGCGCCTCCTCCGGCCGGCCTGCCGCCAGGGCCACAGACCCCGAGGCCTGCGCCGCGAGGCCGCTCAGGAGCGGCGCGTCGAGCTCGGCCGCAATGGCCGACAGCTCCTCGGCGGCTGCCCCGGCGCCGGCCATGTCGCCCTGGCGGAGCAGGACGTCGCAGCAGGCGGCCAGGAGGTCGGCCCGGTCGGCCGGCCGGTGCGGCTCGGCGCACAGCCGCCGGATGGTCGTGGCCGCCGTATCGAGGCGACCCTGGGCGAGCCGCAGCCGCACGAGACCCGGCTCGGGCTGACGCCCCAGGGCATTGGCGCGCCGGTAGTCGTCCTCGGCCTCGGTGAACCGCCCGGCCAGCCGGTGCAGCTCGCCGAGCTGGTAGGCGGCCTCGCCCCGCAGCGGGCCCGGCAGTCGCTCCAGCGCACGCGTCGCCTCCCCTGCGGCCTCCAGCCACTGCCCCCGCAGGGCCATCAGCTGCGAGCGGTGCACCACGCACTGTCCCCGGTACGGCACGAGGTCTGGCCGGTCGGAGCACCACTGGCTCAGCGCGTCGGTCCACTCGCCGGCGCGGTGCAGGTCGCGCAGCGTGAGGCAGGTGCCGATGGTCATGCAGTAGGCCAGCCCCGCGACCGCCGGCTCGACCTCGCCCGCGGAGACCGCGACCATCATCTCGTCGCACGCGGCCACCGCCTCGCTCGCCCGGCCCAGGCTGAGGAAGCCCGCCACGATGGTCGACCGGGCCAGGACACGCGCTTCGGGCGAGGCGGCCTCCGTCCCGAGCCGGAGCGCCACCTCGGCCTGGCTCATCGCGCTCTCGGTCTCCCCGCTCAGCATCATGACGTGGGCCTCCCGCGCTGCGAGCATCGCTGCCTCCGCACCCCCGAGGTCGTGCTCGTCGACGAGCTGCTGTGCCCTCGCGGCCCACCCGCCGCCGCGCGCCACCTCACCGCGGTTCTCGAGGACGAAGCCGATCCAGAAGGCGCAGCGCGCAGCAAGGCGGTAGTCGCCCGCGCCGGTGAAGTCGCGATAAGCCCGAGACAGGTAGTCGACGCACGCGTCGTCACGCCCGATGAGGTATGCCGTCTCGCCCATCAGCGCGAGCCCCTCGCCAGTGAGCCCGTCGCGTTCGTCGACCACAGCCAGCGTGGAGAAGCACTCCGCCCAGTCGTTGGACTCGAAGAGCGCTCTGGCACGGTCGAGTTCCTCGGTCACCAAACACCTCGGCCCGACGATACGCCCGGGAGGGCGCAAGCGTCAGCGATGTGCCGCCTCGGGGGAAGGCAACTCGGCGGCTCGGGGAAGGGCCCTCGCATGCTTCGCCAGCCAGTGCCGGTCATCCCTCGGGCAGCACCCGGTGGACCTTGTGCTGCGCCGCCTGGGCCCGCGGCTTGATCACCAGCAGGTCGACGTTGACGTGCGAGGGACGGGTTGCCATCCAGACGATCGCGTCCGCGATGTCCTCGGCGACGAGCGGCTCGGACACGCCGGCATACACCTTGTCGGCGCTCGCCTGGTCGCCGGCGAACCGCTTCACCGAGAACTCGTCGGTGCGCACCATGCCCGGCGCGATCTCGGTGATGCGCACCGGCTGGTTGTAGAGCTCAAGGCGCAGGGTCTCGGTCATGACCGCCACCGCGTGCTTCGCTGCGGTGTACCCGCCGCCGCCCTCGTAGGCGATCCGTCCGGCGGTCGAGCCGACGTTGACGATGATGCCGTCGCCCGCGGCGACGAGCGCCGGCAGCAGGGCCTGGGTCACCCGCAGCGTCCCGATGACGTTGACCTCGTACATCGCCCGCCAGTCGTCGACGTCGGCCGAGGCGACCGGGTCCATGCCGAAGGCGCCTCCTGCATTGTTCACCAGGACGTCGAGACGGTCGCCCGCCGCCTCGGCCAACCGCCTCACGTCCTCGGCGGACGTGACATCGCAGGCCACGGCGACGCCGCCGATCTCCCGGGCGAGCGCCTCGATGCGGTCCAGCCGACGGGCAGCGCAAATGACGCGGAAGCCCTGCGCCGCCAGCAGGCGAGCGGTGACCTCGCCGATTCCGCTGCTGGCCCCCGTCACCACCGCCGTGCGCTGCTCAGCCCGGCCCGTCCCAGCCGCCGCAGCCTGCTCGCTGACCCTGTGCTCACTCATGCCGTGGCCTCGACGTGGGCATGGTGCGGGCGGATCGTCGTGGGATCGATCGCAATCCACGTCGCCTCGGCGTGCGCGATGAGCCGCTCACCGGAGTAGAGCGCCGTGCCGCAGTAGTGCTTGCGCCCCTCGCGACTGCGCTCCCAGCCCAGCACCACGAGCTCGTCGCCCACCCGCGGCAGCTCGAGAACCCGTGCGGTCATCGTGCCCAGCACCATCGGCGTCTCCTCGATCCCGAGCGCCCAGCAGCCGGGGCAGTCGAGCGCGGCCCAGGCCAGCTCCAGCGACGACTCGCTCGGCCGCCAGACGGCGGCTGTCGTGCGCCGCGCGCCACCCTCCACGGGCCCGGGGAAGATGCGCAGGCCGTCGCCCTCCTCCCGCAGCGGCCCGCACACGAAGCAGGTCGGGAACGGGTGGCTGGCTCCGAAGTCGAACCGTTCCGACGCCTGGCGAGCCTCGTCCACGGACAACGGCAGCGGTATGCCGTACGTGCCGGGTGCGCGAGCGGGT
This sequence comes from Dermatophilaceae bacterium, assembly GCA_035691065.1. Classification (GTDB taxonomy): domain Bacteria; phylum Actinomycetota; class Actinomycetes; order Actinomycetales; family Dermatophilaceae; genus DASSJT01. Next base: position 33,367 of record DASSJT010000057.1, on the reverse strand, counting down.
GCGCCCTGGGCGACCAGCACCTCACGGTCGAGAACCCTCACCACCGAGTCGGCGTGCTCGACCCGCAGCTCGCGATCCAGCGGGGGCGGGCTGGAGAGCCGGACGCCGACGGCCGGTTGGTCCATGTCGGTCTCGACGAGGGCAGCCAGGTGTCCGCTGACCCAGCCGCCGTTGCCGGATTCAGGAGGCCCGCAGTAGCGGTGGGGGATCACGAAGCTCACGGCTCAGAACATAGCCCGAGCCGTGAGCCCCGTTGGCCGCACCCGCAGGTCCGACCTCCCTCAGACAGGAGTGACGGCGTCGATGTCGCCGCGTCCGTTCGGCACCCGGTCGTCCTCTTCTGGGCGCGGCAGCGGCCCCTTGCCGACCTGGTCGACCGGCCGAAGCCGCACCCAGACGAAGGCGGCTCCGGCGAGCAGCAGGAGCGCCCCGGCCAGGCTGACGGCCGACATCGCGTCGAGGAAGGCCGCGTCCGCAGCGGTGCTCACCTGGCGTCCCAGCCCACCGGGAAGGTTCGCGGCGGCCCCCTGCGCCGTCGCGAGGCTTTCCCGTGCGGCGTGCGTCGCACCCTCGGGCAGGCCCACGGGCAGGCCGTCGTCCATGCTGTGGCGGAAGATCGCCGCGCCGATGCTGCCCATGACGGCCACGCCGAGAGCGCCCCCCAGCTCGGAGGTCGACTCCGAGACCGCGGAGGCCGTTCCGGCGCGCTCTGGGCTGACCCCGCCGATCACGGCCTCGGTGACCACGCTCATCACCGCGACCAGGCCCATGGCCAGCAGGCCGGCGCCGACCAGAGCCACCGCCAGAGGCGAGCCGGAACGGAGGGTGGCCAGGACGGCATACCCCATGGCGCCGACCACGAAGCCGCCGGTCATCACGGCCGCGCGCCCGACCCGCCCCGCCATCGTGGCCGCGGCTGGGGCCACCGCGGCGACGCCGACCGACGGCACGAGGCTCCACAGCGCGGCCCGCAGCGGGCTCATGCCCAGGACCAGCTGGAGGTACTGCGTGATGTAGAGCGCGTTGCCGACGAGCGCGCCCATGGTGACCAGGTTGGCGACCAGCGCGCTGCCCGTGAGCCGCGAGGTGAGGAGTGACAGGTCGACCATGGGCGCCGCCGCCCGGCGCTGGCGCAGGACGAAGGCGGCGGCTGCGAGGACACCCGCCAGAGCCGTGACCGCCGCAAGGCCGTCGAACCCCTCGGTCGCCGTCCGCTTGATCGCGAACACCGCGGGGACGACAGCCAGCAGCGAGAGGGCCGAGCTGGCAAGGTCGAACCGGGCCCAGCGGGTCGGACGGGAGGCAGGGAGGAGGGCCGGCCCGAGGGCGAGCAGCAGCAGCATGGCGGGCACGTTGATGAGGAACACCGAGCCCCACCAGAAGTGCTCGAGCAGCGCGCCGCTGATCACCGGTCCGAGCGCGATGCCCCCGGTCATGACGCCGCTCCACACCCCGATCGCCCTGGCGCGGTCGGCCGGGTGGTGGAACACGTCGCGGATGATGCCGAGCGTCGAGGGCATCAGGCTGGCCCCGGCCACCCCCAGGAGCGCCCGCGCCGCGATGAGCTGGCCCGGGGTGGCGGCCATGGAGGCCAGGAGCGAGGTCGCACCGAAGGCTGATGCCCCGAGCAGCAGCAGCCGCCGACGGCCGACCCGGTCACCTAACGCGCCCATGGTCACGAGGAGCCCGGCGAGGACAAAGCCGTAGCTGTCGAAGATCCACAGCTGCTCGGTCGCGGTCGCGTGCAGGTCGCGGCTGATGAACGGGACTGCGAAGTAGAGGACGGCCACGTCCATCGAGACGAGCAGGAGCGGCAGGGCCAGGACCGCCAGGGCGGTCCACTCCCGTCGTCCGGCGCGGGCTTCTTCGCTGGTGATGCTGGCGTTGCTCATGAGGGTCCATCCATTTCTGTGTATGACATTAACTGTTTGTTGAGTACGCAGAAGGTAGCAGGCGACTGTGTGGCCTGTAAACAGTTATGCTCGGGCCCGTGAGCCAGAGTCCCCCAGCGCCCGGTCTCCCTGCCGCTGTCGCCGAGCTGCCCCGCGTGCTGCGGCTGCTGTGGGGCTACGAGGAGACCGGCCGGCGCGGCCCCAAGCCGGGGCTGACCCTGACCGAGATCGCCGAGACCGGGGTCCGCATCGCCGACGCCGAGGGCCTCGACGCCTGCTCGATGAGCCGGGTCGCCAAGGACCTCGGGGTGAGCGCCATGGCGCTCTACCGCTACGTCGACGCCAAGTCCGACCTGTTCCTGCTGATGCTCGACAACGCCTACGGCTCGCCGCCGCCGGTGCTGTGGCCACCAGGCGCCGACTGGCGGGAGCGGGTCACGGTGTGGGCCTCGCGCAACCGCGAGGGGCTGCTGAGGCACCCGTGGCTGCTGTCGGTCCCGATCTCCGGGCCGCCCATCACCCCCAACACCCTCGCCTGGATGGACCTGGGCCTCGCCGCCCTCGCCGACCTGGAGCTGAGCCAGCAGGAGAAGCTGTCGACCCTGCTGCTGGTCGAGGTCTACGTGAGAGGCCAGGTCCAGCTGGCCAGGCAGGGCGCGGTCGACGACAACGGCGGCTATGCGCGACGCGTCCGCGCGGTCACCGAGGGACGCGGGCTCGCACACGTCCGGGAGGCAGTTCTCAGTGGGGCCCTCGAGGACGGCGACGACGACTGGACCGAGGACGAGCTCGGCTTCGCCCTCGAGACCGTGCTCGACGGCATCGAGAGCAGGATCCGGCGGCGCCGCCGGTACGCAAAGCGCCGATGACCAGCGCGGGGATCGAGCTCCGCCGCATCGCCATCCCGGCCTTCGGGCCCTCGGTGCTGGCAGCGGTCGGTCAGGGCGCCGTGCTTCCCGTGGTCGCGCTGCGAGCCCGCGAGCTGGGGGCCTCGGTGGGAGTGGCCGCTTTCGCGGTCGCCCTGGTCTCGGTCGGCACCCTGGCCATGTCGCTCCCTGCCGGCTCCCTGGTCGCCCGGGTGGGCGAGCGGCGCGCGCTCATCGCGGCTGCCGTCCTCGACGCGCTCGCCATGGCCGGTGCCTGGTTCTCAGCGACGCTGTGGCCGCTCGGCGCCGCCCTGGTCGGGATGGGCGTCGCCGCCGCGCTGTTCAACCTCGCCCGGCAGGCCTACATCACCGACGCCGTGCCGATCGCCATGCGCGCCCGGGCGCTGTCCACGCTCGGCGGTGTGACCCGAATCGGCCTGTTCCTGGGCCCGTTCGCGGGAGCGGCTGCAATCGACCGATGGGGGATCCGGGCGGCGTATGCCGTGGGCCTGGCGGCGTCGCTGGCCGCGCTGGTGGTGCTGCTCGCCACCGAAGACCTGGCCCCACACGCACCCGCCTCTCACCCCTCGTCTGGATCTCCCGCAGAAGCCGCGGTACAGACAGCCGATCCGTCGGGATCTCACGCAAGTGCAGCGATGGGGACACCGGAGCCGTCGCTGTCGATGCATTTGTGTGAGAAGGAGACGGGGGTGCGCCAAGGCGACGGGGAAGCGACATCTCCACAGGCGAGTGGGGCGGCAGGGGACGTCCGGGGGCTCGTGCCGGTGGCCCAGGTCCTGCGAGCCCACCGGCATACCCTCCTCACGTTGGGCACCGGCGTGCTGGTGATTGCCGCCGCGCGGGCAGCCCGGATGAGCATCATCCCGCTCTGGGCCGACCACATCGGCCTGTCCGCAGCGGCCACCGCGCTGGTGTTCGGTGTGGCAGGCAGCGTGGACATGCTGCTCTTCTATCCCGCCGGCTCGGTCATGGACCGCTTCGGACGGGTGTGGATCGCCGTGCCCAGCGTTGTCGTGCTCGGGGTTGGCATGATCCTGCTGCCCCTGACCTCGACCGCGGCCTCGATCGGTGCGGTCGCGGTGGTGATGGCCGTCGGTAACGGCATCGGGTCGGGGCTGGTGATGACCCTCGGTGCCGATGCTGCCCCTCCAGACGCGCGGGCCCAGTTCCTTGGCGGATGGCGGCTTTTCGCGGACTCCGGCGGCGTTGCCGCACCGCTCGCGATCAGCGCCATCACGGTGGTCGCGCCGCTGGCCGTGGCGTCACTGGCCATGGGTGCGATGTGCGTCGCCGGCGCCGGCTGGCTGGCGCGGTGGGTGCCCCGCCGACCTCCCGCGGCCTAACTCTGCACCCCCCTGTGGAGGTCGTCCGGCGGCCCGGGAAGAGGGCCGGCGGCGTCGGCGTTTTCTGAGAGGCTATGAGTGTGACCGACCTGATCGACACCACCGAGATGTACCTCAAGACGATCTTCGAGCTCGAAGAAGAGGGCATCGTGCCGCTGCGCGCCCGCATCGCCGAGCGCCTCGGCCACTCGGGTCCAACGGTGTCGCAGACGGTCGCCCGCATGGAGCGCGACGGCCTGCTGACCCTGGCCGGCGACCGCCACCTGCAGCTGAGCGACGAGGGGAGGCTCCTGGCGACCCGGGTCATGCGCAAACACCGTCTGGCGGAGCGGCTGCTCATCGACGTCATCGGCCTGGAGTGGGAGTACGTCCACGACGAGGCCTGTCGCTGGGAGCACGTGATGTCCGAGCGGGTCGAGCGCAAGATCCTGGCGCTGCTGAAGGAGCACCACAACTCGCCCTACGGCAACCCCATTCCCGGTCTGGACGAGCTCGGTGACGAGGAGCCCAGCGAAGACTTCCGCGAGGGCCTGATGAGCCTCACGCAGCTCGCCGCCGCGACGGAGTCGACGGTCGTCGTGAAGCGCATCGGTGAGCCCGTGCAGGTCGACCACGAGGCGCTCAGCCTCCTGACTGTCGCCGGTCTGCTCCCCGGGCAGCGGGTGCGGGTCCGGGCTGTGGACGGCCGGGTCATCGCGGTTCGCGAAGGCGCCGCCGAGGAGACCGGCGTCTCCCTCCCGGACGACGTCGCAGTGCATGTCTTCGCCGCCGCTGTCTGAGCTGTTCGGGCAGTCGTTCGTCCAATCGGCTTGATTGGTCCGTTGATTCGCGGGTAATGAACTCTCGGATGTTGGTGCAAAGGGTATGCCGTGGAGGCAGCGGCGAGCGGGGCATGGCACGTTCTTGACGTGCCGTCGCATTCGGGTCAATTTTCCCGACATCGCCGTGACCCCAGCGTGACTTTTCCGGCCGACGTGTGTACGGTTGCCGACGGCTGCCTCTCCCCTGGGGGTTGCTACCCGATGTGGTTCGCCGAGTCCTGCCACCACGCCTCGGGTTTCGTGCACGACATCCGCTTGGCAGGAGCGGGGGAACCACATCGGTGCGGTTCAGGCCGCTCCTTGGGGTGAAGCCCCCGCGCAGGTTGTCCGCTAGGTCGGGCGACTGGCGCGAGGGCCGGGTGCAACCTCTTACCCGAACCCGACAGCTCACCTCGTAGGCGTCGAGAGGTTCAGCGTGTCTGAAATCGCCACGGGTCGCCACCGCGCCCCCGGTAAATACAACCCGCTCTCCGAACTGTCGAACGCTGTCTCCCGCTCTGCCGAGCCCGCCGTCAAGACATCAGCCGTCCTTGCCGCCTCTGGCGGTCTCGTGGCGGCTTTTGCGCTTCCGGCCCAGGCTGGCGCAGAGGCTGACACGCAGACTCTTGCCAAGGTCGACGCCACAGCGTCGGCCGGCGACAAGGCAACGACACTGGTGAGCACCAAGGCCGCACCCGCGATTACCGCCCCCGCGGTCACCGCCCCCGCCACGGTCTCCCCGGCGGCGGCCCCCGACTTCGGCGCCCTGGGCTTCAAGGCCATTGCCAAGCCGGTCCCCACTCCCGACCGCACCACCAGCCAAGCCAGCCGTTCGTCGGATCGGACCAGTCTGGCTGCCCCCACCCGCCCGGCCACCGGTGGCGTGCTCGGCATCGCTGCGAGCCTCGTCGGCATCTACTACAGCTACGGCGGCACGTCACCCTCCACGGGCTTCGACTGCTCGGGCTTCACCCAGTACGTCTTTGCCCAGGTCGGCATCTCCATTCCCCGCATCGCGGAGGACCAGCGGCTCGCTGCCACGCCGGTCTCCAGCCCGCAGCCGGGCGACTTGGTGTTCTTCGGCATACCCGCCTACCACGTGGGCATCTACGCCGGCAACGGCATGATGTACGACTCGCCTCGCACCGGAAAGGCTGTGGCTTTGCGGAGCGTCTGGTCGAGCGACGTGAGCTACGGCCGGCCCTGACGGCGAAAGGCACACGCTGAGCCCCACGGCGTACTCCTCGGGCCTCCACCACATTCTGGTGGGGGCCCGAGCCCTGTGTGTGAGGATGAGTTGATGACTTCCATCGTGTTAGACGTCTGGGCCGACACGGTCTGCCCCTGGTGCTACATCGGCAAGCACCGGATCGAGCAGGCGATCTCGGCGAGTGAGCGCCCGGCGGAGGTCACGGTCATGTACCACGCCTTCCAGCTCGACCCCGACACCCCGGTGGGCAGCGGCCGCTCAGTCGCCGAGCGCCTGGCGGAGAAGTACGGCACGGACCGTGCCGGGGGCCTCGCCATGGCGCATCGGGCGGCCGAGGCCGGTCGTCCGGACGGGGTCAACATCGTTCCCGAGCTCCAGCGGGAGGCGAACTCCTTCGACAGCCACCGCCTGGTCGCCCTCGGCCTCGCCCAGGGCGGCCGGGCGCTTCAGGCTGCCGTGCTCGAGCGGATGTTCAGCGCGCACTTCACCGAGGGACGGCAGATCGACGACCACGAGGTGCTCCAGCGCGTCGGCGCGGAGGCCGGACTCGACGAGCGCCGGCTCGGGGCCGTGCTGGCGTCGGACGACTATGCCGACCACGTGCGTGCCGACCTGGCTGCCGCGGCTGAGATGGGCATCAGGAGCGTGCCGTTCACACTGGCCAACCAGCGGGTCGCCCTGACCGGTGCGCACTCGGTCGAGGTGTTCGGCCTGCTGCTGAAGCGGGCGCTGGAGCCGGAGGAGCACGACGAGCATGCGGAGCCCGTCGAGCACGCGGGACCCGTCGAACACGCGGACCATGTCGAGGTTCACCAGCCGCCGAAGTGAGGTGACCTGCGTCTGCGCTGGGCGGCGGCTTCGGGCAGAGACCGTCAGCGGGCCAGGGCATCGAGGAACGCGTCGCGGACGGCCTCGCTGAAGAGCACGAACCGCACGAGGTCGATCCCCTGGTGTCCGGCCAGCTCGGCGGTCACCGTGCGCGTGGCGATGTCGGCCACCTCGTGGGCGTCCCAGCCATAGACGCCGGCGCTCACTGCGGGGAAGGCCACGCTTGTGGCCCCGAGGTCGCGGGCGACCTCCAGCGAGCGGCGGAAGCAGGACGCCAGGAGCTGCGGGTCGGTCTGACCGGCGTGGCGGTTGGGTCCGACCGTGTGGATCACCCAGCGAGCCGGGAGGTTCCCCGCGCCCGTGGCCACAGCATCGCCAACGTCGAGGCCGTCTGGATAGGCGGTGCTGCGCAGGCGGCGACACTCCTCCAGAAGCGCCGGACCGGCCGCGCGGTGGATCGCTCCGTCGACGCCGCCGCCACCGAGCAGTGAGGAGTTCGCCGCGTTGACGATCGCGTCGACGTGCTCCTGCGTGATGTCGCCGAGGACTGCCTCCATCTCTCCCATTCGTCGACTGTAGGCCGGGCCGCCGACATGCCTCCACCGCCCGGGCTGGCCGTTAGCCAGCGGTGAGCCGGCGCCGGGAGGGCCAGCGGTGAGCCCGCGCGCCGGGAGGGCCAGCGCTGTGAGCCCTGCGCCGGCAGCTCATGGGTCGCCCGGCACCAGTCAGATCTGACAAGGTGTGGCGAGGTCGTCGAAATGGCGCCTCGCCGTTCGACGTAAGGGCAGGAGCGGGGGCACAGGGCCCGCGCGCGACCGATGGGAGCAGCGCATGCGCTTCATGATCATCGTCAAGAGCAACCGTGACATCGAGGCGGGGAAGATGCCGACCGAGGCCCAGCTCGCCAACATGACCGCCTACAACGAGGAGATGCTCAAGGCCGGGGTCTTCCTCACCGGCGAGGGCCTGCACCCGACGGCCAAGGGTGCCCGCATCCGGTTCCGGGAGGGCGAGCCCATCATCACCGACGGACCGTTCGCCGAGGCCAAGGAGATCATCGCGGGCTTCACCATGATCGAGGTCGCGTCCAAGGAGGAGGCCCTCGAGTGGATCAAGAAATGGCCTCACACCCCCGAAGATGGTGAGTTCGACCTCGAGCTGCGCCAGGTCTTCGCGCCGGAGGACTTCGGCGAGGAGTACACGCCGGAGCTGAGGGAGCGCGAGGAGCGCATGCGCGCCGAGGCGGAGCGCAACGCTGCCGGGGGCTGACCGAGGCGGTGGGCGGTCGTCTGGGTGACCGTGGGGGTGGGCGGTCGTCTGGGTGACCGTGGCGGCGGGTGGTCGCCTGGGTGACCTGCCGGCATACCCCTTGTCTTTATGCCGGTCTGCCGGTTTGCGGTGTGCCGCGAGGTGGGCTCTGGCGCTTGTCGGAGGCATCTGGTCTGATCGGTGCCCATGACGGCAGCCAGCCCGCCCCGGCCCGACGCGGCGGTCCATCGCACGATCGAGGCGGTGTGGCGCATGGAGTCGGCCAAGATCGTGGCGACCCTTGCCAGGGTCCTGCGCGATGTTGGGGTCGCCGAGGACATCGCCCAGGATGCCCTGGTCGCGGCGATGGAGCAGTGGCCGGAGCAGGGGCTCCCGGACCGGCCCGCGGCCTGGCTGATGACGACGGCCAAGCGACGCGCCATCGACCACATCCGCCGTGATGTGAACCTCGCGAGCAAGCTTCAGCAGGTCGGGCACCTGGAGGAGGCCCGCGCTGGTGAGGCGGCCGAGGCCGAGTTCGAGACGGCCGAGCAGGACGTCACCGACGACCTGCTCCGCCTGATCTTCACCGCCTGCCACCCCGTGCTCACGCGCCAGGCACAGATCGTCCTCACGCTGCGGATGCTGGGCGGTCTCACCACGGCCGAGATCGCCCGCGCCTTCCTCACCAGCGAGTCGACCGTCGGGCAGCGCATCTCGAGGGCCAAGAAGACGCTGCAGGAGGCTGGGGTGGCGTTCGAGGCGCCAGCCGGCGAGGAGCTCAGCGCGCGGCTGGCCGCGGTTCTCGAGGTCGTCTACCTGATCTTCAACGAGGGCTACGCGGCGACCTCGGGCCGCGACTGGCTGCGGGCCGACCTGTGCGCCGACGCGATCCGGCTCGGGCGCATCCTGGCCGAGCTGGCGCCGGCCGAGCCGGAGGTGCACGGGCTGGTCGCGCTGATGGAGATCCAGGCCTCCCGCACGCGCGCCCGGATCGCGGCCGACGGCTCGCCCATCCTCCTGCTCGACCAGGACCGCTCTCGGTGGGACTGGCTGCTGGTCAGGCGGGGGCTGACCGCGCTCGACCGGGCCCTGCTCCTCCCGGGCCCTCCGGGGCCTTACGTGCTCCAAGCGGCGATCGCGGCGTGCCATGCGAGAGCGCGCACGGCGGGGCAGACCGACTGGGCGCAGATCGCGGCGCTCTACGCACAGCTCGCGCGGCTCCGACCGTCCCCGGTGGTCGAGCTCAACCGCGCGGTGGCCGTGAGCTATGCGGAGGGGCCGGCTGCGGCGCTCGAGATCGTCGACGCGCTGACCGAGGCTCCCGAGCTGTCGGGCTACCACCTCCTGCCCAGCGTGCGCGGCGACCTCCTCCAGCGGCTGGGGCGTGAGGAGGAGGCCCGGGCCGAGTTCGAACGAGCAGCGGAGATGACCGCCAACGAAGCCGAGCAGGAGCTGCTGCGCCGTCGTGCGGCGGGCTTGGACCGCCGCGCTCAGTGACGGCCGTCGGGCAGACCCACGGGCTCCGGCATGGCGTCAATGCGCTCCGCAGAGGCCGTTCCGCAGAGGCCGTTCCGCAGAGGCTGTTCCGCGAAGGGCCGAGGCCGCGGGCTGAGCGCGCGGGAGCAGGCTACGGACGGGCGAAGACGCGCTCCACGAACCGGCTGAGGTGCTTGTCGTCGAGGTGCTGGGCCAGGTCGGCCTCGCTGATCATCCCGACCAGCTTGTGCTGGTAGATGACGGGCAGGCGCTTGATCTGCTCGCGACCCATGATGTCGACGATGGTGTCCATGTCGGTGTCGGCATCGACCCACGTGAGGCGTCCCTGCGCCAGCTCGCCGGCGGTGCACGAGGAGAGGTCCTTGCCTTCGGCAATCGCCTTCACCACGATGTCGCGGTCGGTGAGGATGCCGTGGAGCTTGCCGTCGTTGCCACAGATGGGCAGCGAGCCGACGTTCATGTCACGCATCATCTTCGCGGCTTCCACCAGGTTCTGGTCTTCGCCGACGCACTGCGCGCCGGAGTTCATGATGTCTCGAGCGGTCGTCGTCATCCTGGGCCTCCTGTCGATTGATGGCAGCGGCAACGAGGGCCAGCCCGATACGCAGCGCCGGCTCCGGCAGCCGCCTACCACCCACTGAACACCCCCGCCTCAGTAGCGGCAAGCCCGGGCGCAGACTTGGAGGTATGCCGGCCAGCTTCGCCTCCCGGGTCGCCGACCCCGGTGCCAGGCCCGTGGTCCTCGACGGTGGACTGGCCACCCGGCTGGAGGCCCGGGGCAACGACCTGTCGTCACACCTGTGGTCGGCGCGACTGCTCCTCGACGATCCAGCCGAGGTGCGCGAGGCGCACCGCGACTTCCTCGCCGCTGGGGCAGAGGTCATCACGACGGCGAGCTACCAGGTGTCCTACGACGGTCTTGCGGCAGCGGGACTGGGCACGGCCGACACCGACCGGCTGCTTCGCCTGAGCGTGGCCACTGCCCGCGAGGCCGTCGAGCCAGCCGTCCAGTCAGCCGACGATGGGCCTCGCTGGGTGGCCGCTTCGGTCGGCCCCTACGGCGCCGCCCTCGCTGACGGCTCGGAGTACCGCGGCGACTACGGCCTCTCGGTCGACCAGCTGCGGGCGTGGCACCGCCGCCGGCTGTACACCCTCATCGAGGCCGAACCGGACGTGCTGGCGATCGAGACCATCCCGTGCCGGGCCGAGGCCGAAGCGCTGCTGGCCGAAGTGCAGGGCAGCGGTATGCCGTGCTGGCTGTCCCTGACGAACGTCGCCGACCGCACCAGGTTGGGTGAGCCACTGGCGGAGGCTTTCGGCATGGCCGCGGAGGTTCCCGAGGTGATCGCGGTCGGCGTCAACTGCTGCGCGGCAGCTGGGGTGGCCGATACCGCCCGCCTCGCGGTGTCGGCGTCTGGCAAGCCTGCGGTGGTCTACCCCAACAGCGGGGAGGGCTGGAACGCCTTTGCGCGAGCGTGGGACGGACAGCGAGACCTCGACCCGGCGGATGCGGCGGGCTGGGTGGCGGCCGGCGCGCGGATCGTCGGCGGCTGCTGCCGGGTCACCCCCGACGACATCGCGGCCATCGCCCGAGCGCTGGCGTAGCCCGACGGCAGCAGCCGCGACCCGCACGGCCGGCCGACCGGCATACGTCCTCCCGGCGGGCCCACGACCAGTGGGTGCCGGGTGGTTTGATGGCCGGGTGGACGTCGACGAGGCCGCGACTCGGCTCTACGCGATGCCGCTCGACCAGTTCATCGCGACCCGCAAGTCCCTGGTCGCCGAGGCCCGGGCGGCAGGTGAGCGGGACGTGGCCCGTGAGGTCGGCGAGCTGCGCAAGCCCAGCGTCGCGGCGTGGCTGGTCAACCAGCTGGCCCGCCTCGACCCCGCCCCTCTCGCCGGCCTCATCTCCCTCGGGGACCGCCTCCGCGATGCCCAGTCAGCCATGCGCGGATCGGAGATGAAGACCCTGGCCAGGGAGCGGAACGCCGTGGTCGAGGAGGCGATGGCCCGGGTCTCGGCGCTGGCCGGCGACCGGGGCGTGGGCCTCTCGCCCGGGGTCACTGCCGAGCTCCACGACACGTTCGTCGCAGCCCTGGCGACGGCGGAGGCGGGTGCGGCGGTGCGGTCCGGGCGGCTGGTGCGGGCGTTGTCCTATGCCGGCTTCGGCGACGTCGATCTGGACGAGGCGCTCGCGGGTTCGCTGCCGTCGGCCGCTGGGTCCGCTGAGGCCCCCAGTGCGGCTGGGGCCGCCGGTGCGGCGTCGGGTCGAGAGGCCGAGCCTTCCGGGACGAAGGCGGCGGATCGGTCGGCGGTCGAAGCCAGGGAGGCGGAGCGGCTTGAGGCCCGGCGGCGCAAGGCGGAGGAGCTCGTCGCTGCCCGTCGTGAAGAGCTCGACGAAGTGGCCGAGGAGCAGACGGCTGCCGAGACACACATCGGCGAGCTGGAGGAGCAGCTCGAAGCGGCGCAGGCGGCCTTGATGGCGCTGGTCGGCAAGAAGGCGAAGGCACAGCGGGCGCTTCGGGAGGCCGAAGGCGCCCTTGCGGCGCTGGAGTCGGACGCCGAGGGTTGAGGCTGCAAGGACGATCCGCGTCAAAGGCGAGGGGGCACTTTCCCGCAAGTAGCCAACGGTGGGCGCGCCGAAGCGGCAGCATGGGCCACGCCATGACCGCGCCCTCGAAAAGGACAGCCGATGACCGCGACGAGTCCCGCGAACCCCCAGCAGGTCCGCCTGCCTGGCCAGGCTCACGTGGCCGAAGGCCCGTACGACCAGACCGGCATGTACATCATGCATCACGCCTTCCGGCGCGACTTGGCGCGCTTCGAGACCGCCGTGCGGCGCACACCGGTAGATGAGGCCGAGACGTGGGCCGCGCTCTCTCGGCGCTGGGAGCGGTTCGGCGAGATCCTCCATCATCATCACCAGATCGAGGACCAGAGCATCTGGCCGCTGCTCACGACTCACGCGATTGCCCGCCTGGACAACACGGCGATCGCCATGCTCGACGACATGGAGGCTGAGCACGGGCAGATCGGCCCTGCTCTCGCGGCCTGCAGCGAGGGCTTCCAGCTCATGGTGGAGCATCCCTGCGCCGACCACCGCAGCGAGCTTGACGGCAAGGTCACTGCGGCCAGGGCGGCCCTGCTGGAGCATCTCCGGCACGAAGAGACCGACGCGCTGCCCTTTCTGCAGCTCGTCGTCGACCACCGCGAGAACCAGGCGATCGAGGCGGCCGCCAAGAAGGGTTACCCGTTCTCGGCGATGCCGTTCATGGTTCCGTGGGGGGTCGACGGCATCCCCGTGGACCTCAGCGAAAGGGTCATGAGCGAGGTGGGCGCGGTCTACCGCTTCCTCCTGCGCATCTTCCGGGGCCGCTACGAGCGCGCAGACGCCCGAGCCTTCCGGCACGCCTGACCGCGCGCTGCGCGAAAGTGTCATCCGGCGTGCGGCAGCTCGCGCCTACCCGGCTGTCCTACCCGGCTGTCTCACCGGCCTGGGCACCGGGCTCGGCGTCGGGCTGGGCGTCGGGCTGGGCGTCGGCCGGCTCGATCGGGTGTCGCAGCAGAGTGCGCAGCTTGTCCGGCGCGCTCCGCCGGGGATCGCCGAGGTAGATCTCATGGTGCCGCCCGCGGGGGCGGTACCCGGCCGCGGTGAGCGCCTCGTGCAGCCGCACGATCGTGGGCGACTCGTCGGCGTAGGGCCCCACGTGCAGCGTCTGCGCGCACAGCCCTTCGCGCCACCGCTGGAAGTGCAGACGGTCCAGTGCTGGAACGGCCTTGGCGCGGGCCTGGCCCTTCGCCTGCGCGACGACTGCCTCGTCGATCGGCGGTGGCTGGGCGATCATCGCCCGCCAGCGCCAGGCGGCCCGATCCGTGTCGGCCGGGGTTGCGGCGCCCAGGGCGATGGCGGTGATGATGTCCTCCTGACGTGGGTCGTCGACCCACCAGAGCCCCTCGAGTGGCATCACTCGCGGAGCCTCGCCGCGCTCCTTCTTGACGATGAAATGCGCACCGTAGCTCACGGCATACAGCGCCTGCACCGCCTCGCGGAACTCAGGGCTACTGGGGTCCCCGCGCCCCTCCATGACCAGGTAGGTGAGCTCGGGCACGTCGACGAAGTCGACGCGTCCCCGGCGCGCCTTGTACAGCGTGTCGATCTCGGTCGTCATCGTGCTCATGCCGTCAGCGTGTCCCGGCGGAGGGCATGTCCCGAGAGCCGAAGGTCCCGCCGCCGGGAATGGACCCGGGACGGACGACTCTGGCCAGCGCACGGCCCACCTTCGACACTGGGCCCTGGAAGACGCGGGAGGCGGTATCGCCCAGCGGGAGTCGGGAAGGGGGCACGCGTGGTGACGGTCGGTCCCCCGGGGTTGGCGCGGTCCCCGGGAGCTGTGGCGGCGGCTACGCCAGCGGAGCGTGACCGTTGGGTGGACGCGCTCCGGGTCGGCTCCCTGCTCGTGGTGGTCATCGGCCACTGGCTGATGGTGGTGCTGACGCGCGAGGGCGAGATCACGAATGCGCTCACCATCGTCCCGTCGCTCAAGCCGCTGACGTGGGCCCTTCAGGTCATGCCGCTCTTCTTCCTGGTGGGCGGTGTGGCGAACGCCTACTCACTGGACTCCCTGGACCGCCGCAGCGGCGCGGTCAAGGGGAGGTATGCCGTGTTCCTCCGGGCGCGTGCGGCTCGCCTCCTGCGGCCCAGCCTTGCGTTCCTAACGGTGTGGGTCGCCTTCGGGATGGTCGCCAACCTGACGGGTCTCACCCGTGGGCCGGATGGGGGCTTCGTGCGGGAGGCGCTGGTGCGGGTGCCCCAGCTGCTGTGGTTCATCGGTATCTACCTCGGCGTGTGCGCCTGCGCACCGCCGCTGCTCCGCCTGCACCGCCGCTGGGGCCTCTGGGTCGTGGTGGCCCTGGTCGCCCTTGCGGTGCTCGTGGACATCATCCGGTTCACCGGCGGTCCAGCGCTGCTGGGCTACCTCAACTTCGCTTTCGTCTGGCTTGCCCTCCAGCAGCTCGGATTCGGTTGGCACGATGGCTTGCTCACGAGCGCCGGCGGTGTGGTCATGTCGGTCGTCGGATGGGGCGGGATGCTCCTGGCCGTCGCCGTGGGGCCGTACCCTGTCTCGATGGTCGGCCTCCCCGGCGAGGCGGTCTCGAACATGGGTCCACCGACCGCGGCGCTCCTCGCGCAGGGGATCGGCATGGCGGGCTTGGCGGTCCTGCTGCGTCCTGCCATGGCGCGGGTGCTGGTGCGACGGCGGGTCTGGCGGGGCGTGGTGATGGCGGCGCCGTTCGCGATGACCGCCTTCCTCTGGCACCTGACCGCGCTGATGCTCGTGCTGCTGTCCCTGCGCTGGCTCGGCATCGACCAGCCGCCGGTGGCATCCGCGGCCTGGTGGGCGACCCGGCCAGTCCTCTTCTCGGTCCTGGCGTTCGTCACCGCCGGTCTGGTCGCGGTGTTCGTGCGCTTCGACGGCGGGCCACGGGCTCCGGCGACTCCCGCGGGTCAGCGGCGCTGGTCCGACGCAGTGGCTGCGGGTTCGGCACCGGTCATCGTGCTCGGGATCCTCATGGTGTCGGTCGTGGGAGTGGATGTCCTGGGAAACCGCGGGGTCTTCTTCGTCCTCGGCGACCTCACCCCGGCCGCCGCGCTGGCCGTCATGGGCCTGGGCCTCGGCCTGCTCGCTCTGACTCGACCACCGGGTCGGCGACGGCCGTCTGACCCTGCGCCAGCCGCCCGAGCGCATCGCGGCGTCCCATGAGCCGGCCCGCCGCGAGACGGCTCGTCAGGAGCGAGCGTGCGGTGGCCCACTCTGCCGTGGGCGAGTCAGCCTTTGGCGAGCCAGCCGTCATCGACTGGCTGCTGGACGGAGACGTCGCCGTCCAGTACCAGACCACGCGGGACCTCCTCCACCGTGAGGCGCCCAGCCTGCAGGGCCGCATCACCACCGAGGGCCACGGCGCCGCCCTACTCGCCGCCCGCCAGCCGAACGGTCACTGGGGGCGCGGCTTCTACCAGCCGAAGTGGACCTCTACGCACTACACCCTGCTGGAGCTGAAGGGCCTCGCGCCCAGCCCGGACTGCGCCCCGGCAAGGGAGGCCGTCGCCCTCGTGCTCGCAACCGAGAAGGGGCGCGACGGAGGTCTCAACCCGTCGGCGACCATCAAGGACAGCGACGCGTGCGTCAACGGGATGGCGCTGGACTATGCCGCCTACTTCGGTGCCGAGCAGGAGGACCTCGCCAGCGTGGTGGACTTCCTCCTGGCTCAGCGCATGCCTGACGGCGGCTTCAACTGCGCCTTCAACCGGCGCGGCGCACACCATTCATCGGTGCACACGTCGACCTCCGTGCTCGAGGGCATCACCGAGTACGCGCGCCGCGGCTACAGGTATCGCCTCGGCGAGCTCCTCGCGGCTCGCGCGGACATCATCGACTTCCTGCTGCGGCACCGCTTGTACCTGAGCGAGCGCACGGGTCAGCCGATGGACCCGGAGTTCACCCGACTCCACCACCCGGCTCGGTGGCACTTCGACGTCCTTCGCGGTCTCGCCGCCCTGGCCGACGCCGCCGTGCCGTACGACTCGCGCATGGAGGACGCGATCGGGATCCTCGAGAGCCGCCGCGGCCGCGATGGCTCCTGGGTGGCAAACCGTCCCTACCCGGGGGCCACGCACGTGCCGCCCGATGCGGCTGGGCAGCCCAGCCGGTGGGTCACCCTCATGGCCTTCAGGGTGCTGGCCGCCTATGGCCCGGCTGCCTTGGATCACCCTGCCGCCCCTGACGAGACGCGGCGCCGCGGGACGTAAGCCCCTGTGCTTCCCTCGATCCGGCCGAGGATGCTGGACCCTGCTCGGGGGCGGGCCTGCCACCGTGCGAGGGGTCACACGAAACGAGGCAAGCCATGAAACGAGCGCTGAGCGTCGCTCTGGCGGCGGGCGCCATCGTGCTGTTCACGGCCAGCGGCCTGTTCACGGCCAGCGGCGCGGCCGCGGGCACCAGCCCCCGCAACTACCACACCATCACGTCCACGCACGGGTTCGCCGCGGCGACGCAGGTCGTCGGCTGCGAGCAGGCCGACGTCTTCGTGTCGTCCAGTGTTGCGATGTATGCCGCCCAGCCGGGGCCCGTGGGCAAGCAGGGCCTCACTGCGCTCTACGTCCGCATCACCGACATCTGCTCGCAGCAGGTCCTGCCCACGGCCGTGAAGCCTGCGGCCGGTGGTGGCGGCGACACCGTCATCCTGGAGGTTGACCTCCAGAATGGCGCTCGACTGATGGTGGACCCGCGACTCAACACCGCGTCAGTTACCACGAGGCTGACCGGCACTGACGCCGAGGGGAACTCGGTGACGGTCGACCTCACCGCCCACTGGACCGCGACCGGTCCGCTCCAGCACACGACCGACCGCACCCACGTGCTCTACCCGGGCGAGGGCGTGGTCACCTCGACTGCCAACGACCTCAGGCGGCCTGCTGAGGCCCAGGTGACGGTGACCATCGGCAGCCGGACGATCACGGCGACCACCACCGACGCCAACCTCGAACAGACGAAGTCGCACTGCATCGAGGTGCCGCGGCCTGGGGTCGAGGGCTTCTACCCCTGCTTCGGCTTCCCCGGCTAGTGGGGTGGCCACACGCTGAAGGCGCCTGGTTCGTAGCTGGCAGTCAGCGCAGGTCGGGCGCCTTTGCGGCGGAGTCGGTGTGCTCGGCAAACCTGCCTATGGGTCGGGGAAGGGTTCAAGGGCAATGCCGTGTGCCGTCTCCCGCATCCCCAGCTCGTACGCCCCGCCGTGGCGGGTGTCAAGCTCCAGTGGGGGCCTCCCCGGGCGCTCGACGAGCATTAGTACGCTCGCAACCGAGCAGTTGAGGACGTGGTGCTCACCGCCCGTCGGGTCGGCGTAGACGAAGGCAACGGTCTGGTCGAGTGGCGCGGACACTGTCGCCTCCACGGTGACGCCGTGGCCTTGGAGCGCGAGGGCCAGGGAGCCCGGCTGCGCATCCACCCTGGCACGCCGCAGACCACCCAGCTGGTGCCGCACGCCGTCGACCTCGATGGCCCCGTTGGCGATCCACGGTGAGGTCAGCCCAGCCACGCGAGCTCGCCCGATCGCCACGTCGAGCCAGGTGTCCGGCGACTCGGGGAAGGCTATGGCGTGCAGCCACACCCACCGCTCGGCATGCTCTGCACCCCAGTTGTGGCCGACCATGCCGCGCCACTCGACCACGTCGATTCGCGCTCCGCCCACCTGGACCCATCCGGAGAACCGAGCATCCGGCACCTCGGTCTCGAGCTTGGTCCGAGGCAAGGGCGCGCTGTACATCCACTTCCGCGGGAGGTGTCGAAGGCCGGGCGCGCCGCTCTCGAGCCGCAGTTCCCATGCGCAGGAACGGCCTTGCGCCTCCGCACTGGCGGCGAGCCAGTCGGAGCGCGGCGCGGGGAGGGACTGCTTCACGGCATACGGCGGACCCGCCTCTGCGTCCCAGACGGTGCACCACAGGGCGCCGGTGGGCGCCTGTCCGGGCCGCTGGTGCGAGGTGTTGCGGATCCACACCCCGCGCGGGCGTTCCGGATCCACCGCCCGCAGGTACCGCGACTCGTAACGGCCGGCCACGCGCGCCATTCAACCACCGGCGGGCAGGGCGGCATTTGCTGAGGGAGCGACACGGCACACCGTGCCGGCTCAGCCCGGTTGCGGTGCTGGCAGATCGCCCGACGGGAGCACGAGTCGGCGCAGGGCCGGTCGGGGCAGTGGGGTGATCCGGAAACGGGAGGGCTCCGCCCCTCCGTCGCTGCCGGTTGCACCCGCGCACAGGGCGGCGAAGGGCGCGGAGCGGAGGTCGTAGATGCGGATCTGGCCCCCGGCCCGCAGCACCCGGGTCAGCTCGGCCCCGCCGGCAGACGGGTCGCCCCAGTGGTGGAGGCTCAGCGTGGACATGACGAGGTCGAAGGTGTCGTCCTCGAATGGCAGGTCGCTCACGTCACCGACGACGGCTGTGGTCCGATCCCCGAAGGAGGAGAGGTTGCGCCGGGCGGTCTCCACCATGTCCGTGGCCAGGTCCACCCCCGTGATGCGCAGGTCAGGTCGCATCCGGGCCAACTCCACCAGCAGCAGGCCGGGGCCGGTGCCGACGTCCAGGACCGATGCCCCCGCTGGCAGTGCAGCCGTGGCGTCGGCAGCGATGCGGCGGTATGGGCGGCGCATCAGGTGTCTGGCCACCCACTCGTAGTGCGCGGCCTCGCCCTGGAACGGGTTGTCGGCCTCGCCGTGGGCGTGGTGCGTGGGCAGGTGAATCCTCATGCGGCCCTCCGTGGGTTGTAACATACAACTGTAAAGACACACTACGCGCAACAGTTGTGCGATGCAACTCTGGGAGGGCGAGGCAGTGGCTGATCGGCACGGCGCGGACCTCCACGGGCTCCTGCTGGACCTGGTCCGTTCGGTCGGGCTGCTCCACGTCGTGGACCCCGGGACAATGGGCTCCGGCGGGTCGGTCTCGGTGTCCGAGCTCTTCGCGCTGCACGAGCTGGACGCCGGCGGCGGCGGCCTGTCCCAGCAGGAGCTTGCAGAGCGCCTGCGGCTGGAGAAGAGCACGGTCAGCCGGCTGGTCGCTGGGCTGGAGGTGCGCGGGCTGCTCGTCCGCGAGCGCGACCCGGCCAACCGGCGCTTCGTGCGGCTGTCCCTCACTCCAGCCGGTCAACGGCTGCACGTCGACCTGGCCCGGGCCATGCACGAACGCCAGGGCGCCGTGCTCGCCGCGATGACGCCGTCGGAGCGGGCTGCGCTGCAAACGGGTCTCGTCGGGCTCCTGCGCGTCCTGCACCACACATTGCACGACTCACTTCACGACCGACCCAGGGCCCACGTGGACCGTTAGCCCGGACGATCGCGCCTCCGGTCGGCGACGAGGAGCCGGCGTTGCCCAGCATCGTTGACGGTACGCACCTCGTGACCCTACTCGGACGACCCAGTGTCCTCGGACGACCCAGTGTCCTCGGATGACCCGGTGTCCAGATGACATGGCGCTCGTGTCGTCGACCGGACAGCTGGACGGCGTTGCCTTCGGGGCCGTCCGCCGTCAAGAGGACATCAAGATTGCCGGCGCCGGCGTCAAGGAGGCGTCAAGACGGCATACGGCACCAACCAACCGGGTGTCGGCTGGAACCGTGACCAGTCCACTCAGGGTCCCCAAGCGGCTCCTCGTCGGCCGACCGCTCCAGAGCAACCGCATGGGCGAGACCCTCCTGCCCAAGAAGCTCGCCCTGCCGGTCTTCTGCTCCGACCCCCTCTCCTCGAACGCCTACGCCACCGAGGAGATCCTGCTGATGCTCAGCCTCGGCGGGCTGGCGCTGCTGCACCTCACCGTGTGGGTGGCGGCGGCGGTGGTCGGGCTGCTGGTGGTGGTCGTCCTGTCCTACCGGCAGACGTGCTACGCCTATCCCGACGGTGGCGGCGCGTATGCCGTGAGCCGGGCCAACCTTGGTCGGCGGGCTTCGCTCGTGGCAGCCAGCGCGCTGCTGGTCGACTACGTGCTCACCGTCGCGGTCTCGGTGGCGGCGGGCGTTGCCAACGTCGTCTCGGCGGTCCCGTCGCTGGCTGCGCACGCGGTCGCCATCTCGGTCGCGCTGGTCGCCCTGCTGGCCATGGTGAACCTGAGGGGGGTCAAGGAGTCGGGTGCGGCGTTCGCGATCCCCACCTACGGCTTCGTGGCGTCGGTGTTCCTCATGCTGGCGGTCGGCTTCTGGCGGGTGCTCTCGGGAGACGCTCCGGTGGCGGAGTCAGCCCAGTTCGGGATCCGTCCGGAGCAGTCCGTGTCCGGGCTGCTGCTCGTGGCCCTTGTCCTCCGAGCCTTCGCGTCCGGGTGCACGGCCCTGACCGGAGTCGAGGCCGTGAGCAACGGGGTGCCGAACTTCCGGAAGCCCAAGAGCCGCAACGCCGCCGCCACGCTCGCCATCATGGGCGGCCTGACCATCGCGATGTTCGTCGGCATCACGGCGCTGTCGCTGATCAGCAAGGTGCATGTGGCCCACGACTCAGCCGCACTGATCGGCGCACCGCGGGACTACCAGCAGCGCACGGTCATCGCCCAGCTGTCGGGAGCCGTCTTCGGCACGGGCTCGCTCGGCTTCTTCGCTGTGCAGGCCTTCACGGCCGGGATCCTGGTCCTGGCGGCCAACACGGCATACAACGGCTTCCCGATCCTGGCCTCGATCCTGGGTGAGGACGGCTTCCTGCCAAGGCAGTTCGCGCGTCGCGGCGACCGCCTGGTCTTCTCGAACGGCATCGTGATCCTCGCCGGGCTGGCCGGCCTGCTCATCTGGGCGTTCGATGCGAGCACCACCCGGCTGATCCAGCTCTACATCATCGGGGTGTTCGTGTCCTTCACGCTGAGCCAGAGCGGAATGGTGAAGCACTGGGTCACCGAGCTGCGCACCGTGGTCGCGCCTGCTCACCGTCAGCGGATCCACCGCAGCCTGGTGATCAACGCGGTCGGGGCCGTCGTCACGGCCGTCGTGCTCGTCATCGTGCTGGTCACCAAGTTCACCCACGGCGCCTGGATCGTGGTCATCGCGATGCCTCTGGTCTACCTGCTGATGACGTCGATCCGCCGTCACTACGATCACGTCGACGTGGAGCTCACTCCCAACCCCGCCGGAGTCACTCTGCCCACTCGGATCCAGGCGGTCGTCCTGGTGTCCAAGCTGCACACCCCGACGCTGCAGGCGCTTGCCTTCGCGCGAGCGACCCGGCCCTCGACGCTGACTGCGATCACGGTCCGCACGACGCCCGCCGAGGCCGACCGGCTGATGCGCGAGTGGGTCGACCGTGACGTGCCGGTGCCGCTGACTGTGCTCAACTCGCCGTTCCGCGAGATCACCCGGCCGGTCCTCGACTACATCTCCCAGCTGCGCCAGGACCACCCGCGCGATGTCATCTCGGTGTTCATCCCCGAGTACGTGGTCACCCACTGGTGGCAGCACTTCCTCCACAACCAGAGCGCCCTCCGGCTCAAGGCCCGACTGCTCTTCCAGCCGAGGGTGATGGTGACCAGCGTGCCCTGGCAGCTGGGCAACGGTGAGGGCAACGGCCTCGGCAACGGGCAGGCAACGGCCCTCGGCAACGGGCGGGGCGACGGGCAGGGCTACGGGCAGGGCAACGGGCAGGGCCAGGAGGCCGAGCCGATGACCACGACGGGTCCTGTGGCACGCTGACCCCATGGCCAAGGGGGCGTCCGGCCGCGAGCCGCCAGGCAGGGAAACCGTGGCCGCGCTGGCGGCGCTGCCCCGAGCGGGGCTGTCCGCCCAGCGCCGGGGGAGCGGGCTCGCCCTGGCGGTCGTCGGCCTGCCGCTGCTCACGTGGGCGCTGGTGCTGCTGAGGGACGTCCTTGCCCGAGAGAGCGTCCTTCTGCTCTACCTGCTGGCGGTGGTCGTCATCGCGGTCGTCGGCGGCCTGGTCCCGGCGCTGCTGGGGGCAGTGCTGGCCTTCCTCCTCGCCAACTGGTTCCTTACCCGGCCCTACAACACGCTCGAAGTGCGCGACCCGTCCGCGTTCGTCGACCTCGTCGTGCTCGTGGTCGCGGCGCTCATCGTCAGCGTCACGGTCGACCTGGGCGCCCGCCAGCGTGGACGAGCCGAGCGCAACCGCCTCGAGGCCCGGCTGCTGTCGCGGCTCGACGCCGACACCAGCCGGGACTCGGTGCAGGAGGCGCTGGAGCAGGTCCGCGCCCTGTTCGGCATGGAGTCGGTCGTGCTGGGCCGCCCGGCTGCCGCCGGGAGCGGCGGCCTGGCGGCTGTGGGCCCGGTCCCTGATGGCAGCCCCGCTCTGCGGGTGACCGCTGGCGAGGGACTCGAGCTCACGGCATACGGGCCGCAGCTCTTCGCCGAGGACCGGCGGCTCCTCGGCGAGCTTGCCGCCACCGCCGGCCGGGCCTGGGAGCGCCAGCGTCTGGCGCAGGAGGCGGAGCGGGCCGAGCAGCTTGCGGAGACCGACCGGGTTCGAGCGGCCCTGCTGGCCGCGGTGTCGCACGACCTTCGCACCCCGCTTGCAGGGATCAAGGCGGCCGCATCCGGGCTGCGTGACGAGTCCGTGGAGTGGAGTGCCCAGGAGGAGCAGGAGCTGCTGGGCACCATCGAGGAGAGCGCGGACCGGCTGTCCGACCTCGTGGACAACCTGCTCGCGATGAGCAGGATCCAGGCCGGTGCCCTGTCGGTCCAGCTGTCCCCGTGCGCCCTCGACGAAGTGGTCGGACGCGCGCTGTTGGGGCATCCCTCCCGGCTGGTGACGGTAGACGTTCCCGAGGACCTTCCCTTCGTGCTCGCCGACGCCGGACTCCTGGAGCGAGTGGTGGCGAACCTCGTCGACAACGCGAGCCGGTTCAGCCCCGCCGGAGTGCCGGTCGAGGTGTATGCCGGTGTGCCGGCTTCCGGGGACGGGCTCGCCGGGCGGCCGCCAGCAGTCCTCCTGGCAGTGCGCGACCACGGGCCGGGCGTGGACCCACAACGGTGGGAGGAGATGTTCGTGCCGTTCCAGCGGCTGGGCGACAGCTCGGCCGGCGGCGTCGGGCTGGGGCTCGCCATCGCACGCGGGCTGTGCTCTGCGATGGATGTGTCCCTGACCCCTTCGACCACCGAGGGCGGCGGGCTGACCATGACCATGTCCATCCCGGCGGTGAGCGGATGACCCGGGTGCTGATCGTCGAGGACGAGCCACAGCTGCGCCGTGCCCTGGCGATCAACCTCCGGGCACGGCACTACGAGGTGGAGGCCGTCGCCGATGGTGCAGCGGCGCTGAGATCCGCGGCGTCGGCGCCACCCGACCTGGTCATCGTCGACCTGGGCCTGCCGGACATGGACGGCGTCGAGGTCATCGCGGGCCTGCGCGGTTGGACGTCGGTGCCGATCATCGTGCTGTCGGCCCGCGACTCGCAGGGGCAGAAGGTCGATGCGCTCGACTCCGGGGCCGACGACTACGTGACCAAGCCGTTCGGCATGGACGAGCTCCTCGCCAGGATGCGGGCGAGCCTGCGCCGCTCTTCGGGAGCGGCTGACGAGCCGGTGGTCGAGGCCGGCTCCCTTGTCATCGACCTGGCCGTCAAGCGGGTGACCCACGGCGGCGCTGAGGTCCGGCTGACGCCCACCGAGTGGCACCTGCTCGAGGCCCTGGTGCGCCGGCCGGGCCGACTCGTCCCGTCTGCGCAGCTGCTGTCGGAGGTCTGGGGCCCGGCCTACGTCGAGGAGACCCACTACCTGCGGGTCTACCTGGCCCAGCTGCGGCGCAAGCTCGAAGACGACCCCGCACACCCTGCGCACCTGGTCACGGAGCCCGGGATGGGCTATCGGTTCGAGCCCTGATCGGTCAGTCGACGCAGCTCAGACGGGCGGCTCCCGGCATACGTCGTCGCTCAGTGACGCAAAATGCAGCGATAGCAACGCCGTCCACGTGGGGGGCGTGTTGGGCAGCCGGCCCTACCCGGTGTCGGTACGCACTAACCGCGCACCAGCAGCTGGGTGGGGTAGGGCAGCCGGCCTGGTGCGGCGTCGGGGAGGACGTGCGCGCGAAGCCCGGTGTCGCAGATGACGTATCCCCAGTTGATCAGCCGCTCCTGGAGGTCGGCGTCGAGCGAGGTGAGCCGCGTCGCCACGTCGGCGAGCTCGCGGGTGACCGCCGGGTCGGCAGGCAGCGCGTCGGCCAGCCCGTAGTCGGCCGTGGCGCTGCGGACGCCTACGTACATGCCGTTCCGCTCGCGGCGTCGGAACGAGTCGACGAGCTGGCGTTTGCGCAGTGCCCTGACCTGGTTGTCCATGACATGGAGCACGCGGAGCAGGCCGCGCCCCCAGTCGGCCGACGGATCTGGCTCGGGAGCGAGGGACCCGCCCGCGTCGCTGACCAGGATGGTGGAGTAGAGCTTCCACGCGGTTTCGAGGCCCAGGTTGTCGTAGACGCCACCGTCGCTGAGCCGGATCTCGCGACGGAACTCCGGGCCGGTGAGGTCGTTGCCCTCCTCGGTCACCCAGTTCTGGTCCCCCAGGTCGACGATGCACGGCGAGAGGAAGGGTGGGAAGGCGGAGGAGGCTGCGACGGCCACCGCGAGCGGCAGGTCCGGCTCGGGGATGCGCCCGACGCGGTAGTCGGCGGCGTAGGCCTTGGAGAAGCGCATCAGCACGCCGGACTCCAAGTTGGTTGCGTTGAACACGAACGTCGGGGCTCCGGCACCGGGCAGGTCCTGGAGCGAGGTCTCCCCGAACAAGTGCTCGCTGTAGGCCCGGATGACTCGCTCGGAGATGGTGGTGAACGGCATCAGCATCCCGCTGAGCACCGAGGTGATGTCGATGTTGACAGCGGCCATGGCGCGGATGGGCGCCACGACCTGCGGGACGAACTCCTGCGCCACGCCCTGGGCGTCGAAGCCCAGGCGGCCCCAGTTCATCGCCATGACCCCGGACGTGATCGAGCCACCGGACACGCTCGAAACCCGCCTCAGCCGCGACAGCATGCCGGCCTCGTTGAGCCGCCAGAGGACCCCGACGTGGAAGAGCATCGCGCGGTACCCGCCGCCGGACATGCACAGTGCGGTGCCTGTCGTCGGGACTGAGCCACGGTCGCCCGGGATGAACCGGACCGGCTGGCCCGGTGGCTGCTCCTCGTGGCTCGCCTCGAGGTGGTCGACGGCAGCCGGGTCAAGAGTCGATCCGCCTGGGGCGCCAGCCGGATCGCCGCCGGGGGCGCCAGCCGGGGCGACGCCTGGGGCGCTAGCCGGGTCGCCGGCTGAGGCGCTGGCCGGGTCGCTGCCTGGGGTGCTGGCCGGGTCGCTGCCTGGGGCGCTAGCCGGATCGCTGCCTGGGGCGCTAGCCGGATCGCCGCCTGGGGCGCTAGCCGGATCGCCGCCTGGGGCGTCAGCCGGATCGCTGCCTGGGGCGCCAGCCGGGTCGACGCCGCTCATGGCTGACCTGCCTCGGACCTGAAGCCCTCCGGCTCCTGCCCTCGGAGCCGCGTCCGATCTCGGAACCGGCGCTCGGCATGCCTTCCCCCGCCGTTCCCGCCCTTGCCCCGCCCGGCACTCGCGGTCGTCCCACCCCCCGCGGCCTGGCCCGACACGACCGTTGTCGCGGCGCTGTCGGCGCTGCCGCCGAGGCGGTTGACGATCCCGAGGAGCCACGGCTCGGAGAACCCGGCGATGAACGCGTACACCACGCGCCCGGCGGTCCGCTTCACGTCGTCAGGGTCGCCGGACCCCGGCAGGGTGAGCACGGGTGAGGCCAGAAGCGTGTAGACGAACAGGCCCACGGCTGCCCCCACCAGTGGCTGGACCCACCACCAGGTCTGGAAGACCCGCGTCTCCTGGATCCGGCTGCTGTCGCGCAGACTGCGAGCCCCGCTCAGGCCTCCGCCGATGGCACCCGCAAGTGCGCAGAGCGTCACGGCCGTCCGTTCCTGCGAGATCGCCAGCCCCACACCCCAGGCAGCCGCGACGAGCACGGTCAGCAGGCCACCCGCCCGTCGCAGGTACCTCGCACGCAAGGCGGATCGGGCCCGCTCGTGCGACCCGGCCCGCTGCAGCGCCGCCAGCTGGCCCAGCAGCCACTCGCGCTTGCGCTGGTCGGTCATCCCCTCGGGTGGGGCCGGATCGTGGAACCGACCGAGCTGCTCGTCGATCGCGTCGGCG
The DNA here is from genome assembly GCA_035691065.1 of Dermatophilaceae bacterium. Taxonomy (GTDB): domain Bacteria; phylum Actinomycetota; class Actinomycetes; order Actinomycetales; family Dermatophilaceae; genus DASSJT01. Next base: position 6,996 of record DASSJT010000057.1, on the reverse strand, counting down.
CTCGTGGTGCGGATCCAGTAGTTGGTGAGTGAGTCGGAGAGAATCCACGCCTGTTCCTCCGACGGCGGCTTGCTGTCCCTCAGCCACTCGTGGGCGCCCAGGATCGCCTCCAGCCGCTCGGTGTCAGCGGCGGTGTGCACCGGGTCGCTGTCCAAGACTCCCAGGTTGGCGACGATGCGCTCGAGGGTCTTCCGGGTCTCGGGGTGGACCCCCGAGTCCCGCCCCCACTGCTTGCGCGCAAGGAGGTCGACGATGTTCTTGTATGCCGTCGCGGCCGACACCGGCCCGGCTCGCCCCGGGGTCTCCGTTCGCCCCCCCGGCTCCGTTCGCCCCCCGGGCTCCGTCCGCCCACCGATCTCCGTTCGCCCACCGGGCTCCGTTCGCCCCGCCGGCTCGGCTCGCCCTCCGGTCACCGTGCGTCCTCCGGCACCGAGGCCAGCTCCGATTTCGGTTGGTGGCCCGGTCTCGATCCGCGTCTCGGCTCGGCTGCCGGTGGCGGGCGGCGCTCCGGTGGTGTGGCCAGGTATCTGGGTCATGAATCCCCCTCATGGGACGCGCCCCCGGCGATCGCGAGGGGCGATGCGCGCTCGACGGTACTCCCGAGGGCTGCCTTGCGCGCGCTTCTCGGTGGGCAACGCGGACGCGCCCCGTGGCCACTGCTCAGCGCTGGCGGCTACACCATCATGCGAGGTCATTGGGGGCCCGGTGGCCGGATTCGACGGATTTGCTGACGGCCGAGCGGGAAGGGTCCACACTCGCCTCAGCCCGGTTGGCCGCCCGAGGCCTGCCTGGCGTGGGGCGAGTGAGGGGAGTTGGGGGATGAACATGGAGGCACGGGCGCACCATGAGCCTTGGGATGCAGTGGCCCGCTCCGCCGCTGCTCTGGCCGCACCGGCGGGGGACGTGACGGAACCGACGTGAGGGGCACCGGCTCCAGCCACGTCGGGGTCGACCGGGCCCCAGCGACACGCCGGGGACCAATGTCACTGGCGCCCGACGGCATACTCGGTCATCCTCGCCGGTACGGGAGGCGTTGTCGCTCCCCCGCAGGGGAGGGGAACCAGCCAGGGTGGCACCGAGTCTGGAGGCGCCGGTCGTGACACGAGCCGAGGGGCACCACCTCCCACTGCGCGTGGCCGAAGGCCTGGCGGCGGCGGCGCTTGCCGGCATCCTGCTCTTCTTCGGTCTGCCGCGTGTGGCGGGAGCCAGCTGGCATGACATCACCCGGCTCGTGACCTCGCTGACCGCTCTCCAGGTGGGGGCCCTGACCGCGGTCTGGCTGCTGGGTCTGTCGGTCCACACCCTGGCGATCGCCGCGGCGTTGCCCGGCCTCAGCCATCGCCGGGCGTTCTTCCTCAACATCACCGGCAGCTCCGTGTCGAACCTGCTTCCGCTCGGCGGCACGGCCGGGACGGGCGTGAACTTCCTGGCCTGCCGGGCCTGGGGATTCGGCACTGTGGAGTTCCTCCGGTGGGTTCTGGTCACGAACATCTGGGACGTCCTCAGCCGTCTTGCCATCCCGGGCATCGCGCTCGCGTGGTTCGCCTACGCCGACCTCGGCTACAGCGAGGCCCTCGCCGGCGCCGCGGCGGGCGCCTCCGGCCTCCTCGTGGCGCTGGTCATCCTGACGATCGTGCTGCTGCGGAGTGACGGGGGCGCCAAGTTCGCCGGCCGTGTGCTTGACTCGCTGGCCCGGCGCCTGCGGCGGCGCCCGAAGAACGGCGGGTCGTATGCCGTGCGGACGGTTGCGCTCCGACGTTCCATGTCCAGCTTGGTCGCGACCGCCTGGGGTCGCCTCACCGTGGGGAAGATGCTGTATGCGATCGCGCAGGCCTGGCTGCTGTGGCTCTGCCTGGATTTCCTGGGCGAGCCTCCGGTGCTGGCGATCGCCTTCGCCGCGTTCGCCGCGGAGCGAGTCCTGTCCCTCGCGGTGGTCACTCCCGGGGCAACGGGGATTGTCGAGCTGGGCATGACCGGGTTCCTCGTGCGGATGGGCACGGACCCCGCTCATGCGGCCGCGGCCGTGCTGCTCTACCGCACGTTCGTGATCGGGATGGAGGTGCCCGTCGGCGGCGCCGGGTTGCTGTGGTGGTTCAGCCGCCGGCTCGTCTCCCGGCCCACCGGTCCCGAGGCCGAGGAGCCACCGACTGCGCGGCAGGTCGCCGAGCCACCGACTGCGCGGCAGGTCGCCGAGCCGCCGACTGCGCGGCAGGTCGCCGAGCCGCCGACAGCAGCGAGCCGTGTCGTGGGGAAGCGGCGCCTGTCCTGAGACCTGCCCTGAGACCCCGCCGCGATAGTCGCGCCCGCCCGGTCCGGGCTGCGCCCATGGCCTGACGAGCCGGTACTTGCCGTCGGAGCCCATCTCAAGTCCGGGCTGTGCCCACGGCCTGCCGGGCCGCTACTCGCCGTCGGGCCGCGGCCGCCTCCGGCGGGAACGCGCTTTCCTCCTCGCAGAACGAGGCGGCTGGCCCCACGCCAAGCGGAAGGCGAGCTCCGCCTGGTCTGCGCGCGCCTCCTCGAGGGCGTGGAGCCGGCCGAACGTGAAGCCGCTCTCGCCCTGCAGGCGGGCCTGGGCGGCATACCCCGTGAGCTTCTGACGGGCGACCACGGCGTCCTGGTGGAGGCCGAGCTCGGTCTGGAGGGTGGTGGCCCACTTCACCAGCCGCCTGGCTGGTTTGCCCAGTGCCGGCTGGGCCGACTCCGCGGCGTAGCGCAGGCGCTTGGCCTTCTTGCGGACCTCGTGCAGCGCAAGGTCCCGCTGGTCCGGCTCGATCGCCTCCTCGAGGTCATGGACTCGGTCGGCGACGACGCCGATCTCATGGTCGAGCAGTTTGGGAAGCGCTTCCTCTGCGGGATCCGAGGCAGCGGCCAGGAGCGGCGGGCTGGACGCGAACTCGTCGAGGGCTGACATCAGACGCGTGAACCGAGCGCTGTCGAGGGCGGCCAGCCCGTGGGCGCGCCCGGCCTCGAAGGTCTGCATCAGCTCGTGGTCGATGCGGTCGAGCACCGGGCCGACGACCAGTCCCGGAGGCTCGTGGGCGAGGAGCGCGTCGAGACGCTCGCGCATCACCTGGGCGTCGCGGGCCTCGCTGAGCACGGCTCCCAGCCAGCGAAGCTCCTCGCGCAGTGCGTCTACGGCACCGGGCTCGAACAGGGATGAGTACGTCGTCAGGGCGGAGCGCAGCCGGCGAGCCGAGATCCGGATCTCGTGGACGGCTGTGGGGTCGCCGGCACGAACGCGGTCGGCCTGCGCGTGAAGCCGACCCGCATGCTGCGTCACATAGCGCAGCACGACCTCGCCCGCAGTGGCCGGGAAGCCGGATCCCATGGCTCATCGTCGCACCCTGCTCTGGGCGCCCGCGGGCGATGGGACCATCGCCCCTTCTCGGTCGGGGCCGAGGAGCGGAGGTTGAACCCATACGAGGGGTTGACGGCATCGGAGGAGGTCCATATGCAAACGCTTCCGGAGACCCGAGTCACAGGCAGCCTGCACCCGGCGCCGACGCGGAACGCCTTACTGGTCACTGCCCTCGCTCTTGCGCCACTGGGAGCTGTGCTCATCCTCGCCGCGATCCTCACGCCACAGCCGGCCAAAGGGACACTCGTCTCGCTGGGCATCGGCGGCGAACTGGTCGCGGCCCTGGCCGCGGTGACGGGGTGGATTCCAGGCCGCGGTCACAGGTACACCCTCCGGCCGCTGAGTCCTGTGAGCTGGACGGCGCTGACGCTGTTGACTCTCGGAGCACTTCTGATGTTCGGAGCCGCTTGGTTCGACGGGTCGACGCATCCGGGGAGCCATGTGCGGGCGGCCCTGGTCCTGTTGGGGCTGCTGTCGGCTGTGGCCTCTGCAGGGGTCACCCTCGTCGCGGTTTTCCGGAGCGGTGAGCGGTCGCTTCCCGTCATCGGGGTGACGCTGTTCGGCGGCTTCCTCAGCTTCATGTTCCTGGTGGCCGGTCTGGTGGCCTGAGCCGCCGGAGGTCCCGAGCCGCCGGAGTGGCCTGAGCCGTCGGAGGTCCCGAGCCGCCGGAGTGGCCTGAGCCGCCGGAGGGCGGGGGTGGTCTGAGCCGCGGGTTGGCCCGATGACCGGGTCGGCCAGCTCGCCGGCTCCGGCTTCCTAGGATGTCGCGTCGAGCGTGGGCTGCGTCGGGCGAAGCACCACCACGTCGATCGGCTCGGACCGCCCTCGGATCTCAAGGGTTCGTCGCTCCAGCGCGCTGGTCGCGGTCCCGGACCTCCGTGCGGCCGCCAGGCTGACGATGACCTCGCCAGCGCCCGCTGCCGAGGCCAGCCGCGCGGTGGTGTTGACGACATCGCCGACGGCCGTGAAGTCATCGACGGTCCCTCCCTGGCCGCTCGACCCGACGAAGGCGTCGCCTGTGTGCACGGCTGTCCCCGCCGGGATGGGCCCGGACGGGGTTGCGTTGGGCTCTGCTGCCGCGTTGGCGAGGTCGAGGGCGGCTGAGATGGCTGCCCCAGCATGGTTCGCACCGCTGATACCGCCGAAGAAGAGCCCGATCACCTCGTCGCCCACGATCTTGTCGACGATGCCGTCATGGCGCGCAATGGCATGGGAGGCGAGGCGGTAGAAGTGTTCGAGGAAAGCGCGGAACTCGCTCGGGCGCATTCGCTCGCCCATCGACGTCGAGCCCCTGACATCGGAGAAGAGCAGAGTCACGGGGATCTCCACCCCGGTGACACCGTGGCGCATCAGGGTCGTCTCGCACTTCTCACAGAGAGCCGGGTTGCCGGGCGACCTGCCGTGTCCCGCGGCTCGGAAGGCAACCCCGCCCATGCCGCCGAATGGCGCCGCGCACAGCTTGCAGCGCGGATCTGAAGGCACCCGCCTGAACCTGCGCCGTTTGGTGGCCATCCCGGGGTACTCCCCGGTCATGACGGCGCGCACCTCTTCGGGTGTCATGCCTCCGGGCTCGGACATACGCCAAATCTAATGTGGGCACCCAAGAGCTGACAGGGAACCAGCGGGCTCATCCGCGCGCGCCCGCGCTGAGCCCTCGTGTGGCAAGTCGAAGAGTGCCTCACCGTCGATCGGGCTGTCGGCCTTGGAGCCAGTGATCGTAGGACCCCCTGGTCAGGTTCCATTGCACCCGACCGTCGCGCACTTCCCCGTGCAAGCGGCGATTGTGCACCACGGTGTGGTGTCGTCCGCACAGAAGCGCGGCCCAGTCAATGTCCGTGGGGCCGCCATCGGCCCAGTGGTGGAGGTGATGCGCGTCAGACCAGTGAGCGGGCATCGTGCACTCGGGGAAGGTACATCCGCCGTCACGCACCCACAGCGTCTTCAACTGGGCTGGGGTGAACCAGCGCACCGCCCGTCCAAGGTCGAGCACCTCGCCCTTGCTGCCCAGAACTGCCGGAATGATCGCCGCGTCACAGCACAGCTGTCGCACGGTCTCAGGAGCGATGAGCGTGCCGGCTGCCGGACCGCCGACGACCGTGGCCGCGCGCAGCTGGTCAGCGAGGTCTGTGTAGTCCATGGTGACAATCAGCTGCGTCTTCGGGTTGACGGGCACTGACTCGGCCGCACCAACCGCTCGGCGGACAATGTCGACGAGCGCCTCGCCTCGACGCTGGTCGCTGCTGCGCAGATCGGGCGCTCCCCCGGCCGGTTGCGGGGAAGACAGCGGGCCAAGGGCCGCCTCCAGGACGGCGCTACCTGCCGGGTCAAGGACCAGACGGTACTCACGAACGCCATCGCCGCCGTCCCACGGCTGGGACAGTGCGATCGCCCGCCTCGCAGCGTCTTGGTCCGCCTGCAGCTCCCCCGGCGAGCCGTACTCGGCGATCAGCCTGGGTCGCAGCTTGCGAATGTCGCCGGGCCGCCCCGTCTCGGCGAGATGCACGAGGCCGGCCATGACGGTTGGCACGGCATCAGGCACCAGGCGGTGGTGGATGCGGTCCATCTCCTTCATCACCACGGCAGCTGACGCGGCCGAGCACCGACCACCCAGGACCGACGCGCGCAGCCGGGTGTTGATGTCTTTGCGTAGTTCGCGTGCGACATCGACGAGTCGGCCAGCGCCGCCAGCATGGAACGAGGGCGCCCAGTGCTCGACCCAGGCCCTGGGCGGGCCTGCGGGCGACGTGTTGGCCTCGCCGCGCTCGAGCGCCTCCTCCACCACGGCGACGCGTCCCGCCTCAGCGGCTCTGGCGAGGGCGTCGATCTCGCCCAGTAGCGGTCCGAGCTCGGCGTTCTGGCACTGCCAGAGGACAGTAGAGAGGTCTTTCAGCGCGGCGCAGGCTGCCGCCACCGCGACCCTGCGGTCGGCAAGTGCCTGAGCGGCTTCCCCCTCCATGACCCCAACGCTATGACCGACCACTGACAGCCGCCGGTAGCGATCGCTTTCCAAATTCGTTTATCCACAATGCATTTCAACGATCGCAGGTCAACCAAGTCCGCGTTCCTGTGGACGACGTGACACTTGGGTTTGGACCTGTGGACAGATGTGAGGCGGGGTATGCCGGAAACCCGCTCAAGGCCGGTGAAGTCCGCCTAAGGCCGCTGAAGTCCGCCTAAGGCCGCTGAAGTCCGCTGTCCGGCATACCCCGTCTCTGTGCCTTGGTCAGGAAGCGAGCGTCACCGTCCCTGCCAGTCTCACGAGGGACTCGAGACCTGCGGCGTCGACTGAGCCGGTCAGCGTCCCGGTCGCACTCTGCAAGGCCCCCGTTCCGCCGACGATCACGTCGGTCAGCGTGGCGGAGATGGCCACGGCAAGGTCGGGGTGGCAGGAGCCTGTCCCGCGAGGTCGCTGAAATGTCGTAGGACCGGCGGACGGGCTGACCTGCCACGCCTGACGACTCGGCGCAGGTTCACACCATGCGGCTTCAGACCACGTTGCGGACCCCAGGCAGCCGGGTCAGGGCGTAGCCCACCACGTAGCACGCCACGACTCCGACTGCCGACACGAGGACGAACTTCACCTCCGGCGCCAGCCCGACGGTGGCCAGCAGCACCATCACAGAGGTGAGGACGAGCGG
>DASSJT010000056.1:0-7936 GCA_035691065.1 Dermatophilaceae bacterium | reverse complement strand
GACAGCGTGCGGTTGTGGTGCTCCGTTACTTCGAGGACCTCTCCGAAGCGCAGGCGGCGGAAGCCCTTGGCTGCAGCGTCGGGACGGTCAAGAGCCAGTGCGCACGCGCCTTGGCGGCCCTGCGGCGAAGCCCCGCGCTCGCGAGCGAGGAGGTGCGCGATGCCTGAGTTCGAGACGCTGCTCCGCCAGGCGCTGCGCGAGGCGGTCCCGCAGGACCTCGAGCAGTCGGGCTTGGCCGAGGATGCCAAGGCGTATGCCGTGCGCGTGCGTCGGCTCCGCGTCGTGAGCACCGCTGTGGTTGCCGCCGTCGTGGTGCTGATCGCGGTCGTGGCCAGTAGCGGGATGTTCCGCAACCGTGCTGTGGCGCCGGCGAAACCCCAGACGGAACACGTCAATGTCTGCGACTACCAGGTCGGCGTCACTCCGCTGAGAGCCGCCCCCGTCGCGCCGGCCAGCACGAAGTACCAGCACGTCCTGGTGTGCGCTCTCACTGACTCCGACTCGGCCTGGCCCGGCTCGCTCCCTCCCGACTGGTCGGTGGACACACCGGAAGCCATCGACTCCCTGACGTGGGACCTACGGGACGATGCCGCGGACTGCGGTGGGCTCCCCGCGGGCCGGGCCTTCACGGTGAGCGTCCAGGAGCACAACGGCACGATCTCCACCTACCTCAACACAGACCTGCGCTGCAGCGGCTGGGAGTTCCTCGAGCGGTACTACGTGGCTCTGGCCGAGCAGCGCTGGCAGGTCGACACCACGCTGCAGGATCCCTTCCAAGGTTGTCCATCCTTCTTCGGGAAGCAACCGCCAACGTCGGAGGCGCCGCTGGCCAGGGGCACCGTCCTTTCCGAAGCGTCGCTGTGCCTGCATCCTGTGTCCCGCGCGGTCAGGGACGTGCCGGTTCCGCGGGGTCAACCAGTCTGACGTGCAGACCTTCGATATCAGCCGGACGACCTTCGACTCCATGACCTCCCCGGTGACGGACGTGGTGGTCACCGAGGACGCCCAAATGACCGTGCCCCTGCTGGTCACTCGGGGAGCAGCGCGGCGGCGATGCGATCAGCGATGCCGGCTCCGTCGGGGACTTCGTCGAGGCCGTTGAAGGCCGCCAGGAAGCCCTGGTGGAACGAGGCGCCCACCAGCGCCATGGCCACGGCGCCTCGATCCAGGTCCTCGGGCAGACGTCCATCTGCCTGCTCGGCCGCGAGGTAGCGCTCCACTTTGGCCAGCGGGCTCTCCGGGCCGCCACCAGATGCCCGGATGCCCTCGCGCCACGACTCGAGGAGCTGTGACGACCCGAAGATGGAAGCGGCCAGCGGAAAGGTCCGGACGTAGAAGGCCATGAGGCCCTGCGCCACTGTGGCGAGGTTGTCCCGGACCCTTCCCTGCCCCACCAGCCGCTGCGGGTCTGTCAGCGCCGGCTGGCGCTCCTTCATGACCGACATGAAGATCCGTAGCTTGTCAGGGAAGTGCTTGTAGAGGAGCGCCTCGGAGCAGCCGGCCTCCCGGGCGATCTCCTTGGTCGTGGCGTGCGCGATGCCCCGGTCGCGCAGCACGGCCGCGGCGGCATCGAGGATGCGCTCGCGGGTGCGCGGCCCATCGTGACCGGCACCCATGACAAACCTCCTTGACGGTGAGCGTTTACTCACCTTAGCGTGGTGAGCATTCACTCACCCAGTGCATCGGAGGGAATCCCATGAGGATTGCGGTGATCGGAGCGTCGGGGCGGACGGGGGCCCATGTGATGGAGCAGGGCGTGGACCTGGGCCACCGGATGCGGGCCGTTGTGCGCGACCCGGACAAGCTCAGCGCCGTGCTGGACGACGACATCGAGGACTCCAGCGAGGTGGTCGAGGCCGACGTCCGCGACGAGGCGGCCCTGCTGCACGCGCTCGAGGACGTCGACGGCGTGGTCTTCTGCATCAGCACCGCCGGCGACGCGACGGGCCGGATCCTGCGCGACGGGATGCGCTCCTGCCTGGCGGCGATGCGGCTGCTGGGTGTCTCGCGGATCGTGGCGGTCAGCGGCAGCGGCCACACGACCGAAGGAGACGACCCGCTCACGAGGTTCCTTGCCAAGCCCATCCTGCGTCGGTTCCTGGGCCGGGCCTTCGCCGACATGCGGTCCATGGAGGGCCTGCTCCGCGAGAGCGGAGCCGACTGGACCATCATCCGCCCCCCACGCCTGACGAACTGGCCCGAGCGGGGGTACGTCGAGCGGAGCGACGGCAACGTCCGCTGGAGGTGGATGGTCTCGCGTGCCGACCTCGCTGCCGCGGTCCTGGATGCGGTGGAGGACGACGCCAAGGTGGGCGCCACCATCTCGATCGCGACGTAGCCCCACCGAGGCCATGGCGAGCCGCGGCTCAGCGGCTCAGCCGCCGGCGGTCACACGAACCAGCCGGCCGGCATACGCCACCGTCATCCCGGGGCGGATCTGGCGGCCGCGCCGCCCCTCGATCTTGCCCTCGACGGTGACCTCGCCGTTCTCGATCACCATGCGCGCCATCGTGCCGTCCTCGACGACACCGGCCAGCTTCAGCAGCTGGCCCAGGCGGATGGACTCATCCCGGATGGGAACCTCGATCGGCTCCGCAGGGGAACTCTCGTGGGGGGAACTCACGCCCCAACCATAGGTGGGGGCCGCCGCCGGGGGCGCGGTGGCGGCGGCCCCGAAGCTTGCGTCAGCGGTCAGCTCGCGGTGGCGACGGCGCTGCGGCCGGCGTAGTAGGCCTCGCGGTCGTCCTCGGTCATGCCGCCCCACACGCCGTACGGCTCGCGGACGCGCAGCGCGTGCTCGCGGCACTCACGCAGGACGGGGCATCCGAGACAGACCTCCTTGGCGGCGGTGTCTCGCGAGCGGCGGGCTGAGCCACGCTCTCCCTCGGGGTGGAAAAACATGTCCGGGCTGACCCTGCGGCAGGAGCCCTCGAGCTGCCAGTCCCACAGGTCGGCAACCGGTCCCGGGAGTCGCGTGATCTCAGCCATCGTCCCCTCCTCCACATCGAGTACTCCGCGGGGATTACCCGCGGATGGCGGCCCGGAATCCGTGCCGCGTGTCAGCGACGCTACCGGCGGATTCGGAGGGGTTGGGAAGGCGCCAAGTCAAGATATGTTCAAGGAATCACCAACTCCGGAGAGGCCGGTTGAGGTCCTTCGGGGCGGGTGGCAGAGGCCCTTCGGGGCGGCTGGCAGAGGTCCTTTGGGGCGGCTGGCAGAGGTCCTTTGGGGCGGGTGGCAGAGGCCCTTCGGAGAGGCCGCCGGAGTGCATCGCGAGGCCGCCGCAGGGCGTCGGGAGGCCGTCCAGGAGGGTGGGCAGAGGCTGAACTAAACTGGGTGAATGAGCCTTGGTGTGGACGCGCGACAGCAGGCCCTGCCCGACACCGACCTCCCTCCGGCCACCTCCCCTGACGCAGCCGCTGACGCAATCCCGGCGGTCCACGCCGAGCCCAGTCCCTTCGCCAAGCTCGGCCTGACCTACGACGACGTCCTCCTCCTGCCGGGGGAGACCGACGTCATCCCGAGCGAGGTCGACACGACCGCCCGGCTGACCCGCGAGATCTCGCTGCGCATCCCGCTGGTCTCCAGCGCGATGGACACGGTCACCGAGTCGCGGATGGCCATCGCCATGGCGCGCCAGGGCGGCCTCGGGGTCCTCCACCGCAACCTCTCGATCGAGGACCAGGCCTACCAGGTCGACCTCGTGAAGCGGACCCAGACCGGCATGATCACCAACCCGATCACCATCGGGCCCGACGCGACCCTCGAGGACCTCGACCGCCGCTGCGGCGAGTACCGCGTCTCCGGCCTGCCGGTCGTCGACGCCGACAACCGACTGCTCGGCATCATCACCAACCGCGACCTGCGCTTCACCCCGGTGGCGGAGTGGGCCACGACCCTCGTGCGCGACATGATGACGCCGATGCCGCTGGTCACCGGACGGCTGGGCATCAGCCGCGAGGAGGCGACTGCGCTGCTGCGGCAGCACAAGCGAGAGCGCCTGCCGCTGATCGACGACGAGGGCCGCCTGGGCGGCCTCATCACGGTCAAGGACTTCGTGAAGTCGGAGCAGTTCCCCAACGCCAGCAAGGATGCCCAGGGCCGGCTGATGGTCGGGGCAGCGGTGGGCTACTTCGGGGAGGCCTGGGAGCGGGCCACCACGCTTGTCGAGGCGGGGGTGGACGTGCTCGTGGTCGACACCGCCCACGGCCACGCTCGGCTCCTGCTCGACATGGTGCGGGGGCTCAAGGCCGACTCGGCCACCGGGGGCGTGCAGATCATCGGGGGCAACGTGGCCACCCGCGAGGGCGCGCAGGCGCTCGTCGAGGCGGGCGTCGACGCCGTCAAGGTGGGGGTCGGGCCTGGCTCGATCTGCACCACCCGCGTGGTCGCCGGCGTGGGCGTGCCCCAGGTGACGGCGATCCACGACGCCTCCCTGGCGACCCGCGGGACGGGGGTTCCGATCATCGGCGATGGCGGGCTGCAGTACTCGGGCGATATCGCCAAGGCGCTCGTCGCCGGCGCCGACACGGTGATGCTTGGCTCGCTGCTGGCCGGCTGCGAGGAGAGCCCCGGGGACCTGATCTTCGTCAACGGCAAGCAGTACAAGTCCTACCGCGGCATGGGCTCGCTGGGGGCCATGTCCTCTCGGGGCAAGAAGTCCTACTCCAAGGACCGCTACTTCCAGGCCGATGTCGAGAGCGACGACAAGATCGTCCCCGAGGGCATCGAGGGCCAGGTCCTCTACCGCGGTCCGCTCGGCGCGGTGGTCCACCAGCTCGTCGGCGGGCTGCACCAGTCGATGTTCTACGTCGGCGCGCGCACCGTGCCTGAGCTGAAGGCCCGCGGCCGGTTCGTGCGCATCACCCCGGCGGGGCTGAAGGAGAGCCACCCCCACGACATCCAGATGACGGTCGAGGCACCCAACTACGGCGGACGCTGACGGGTTTCCGCCGAGGCCGGGCCGTATGCCGGGTGGCCGGCGTACGCTCGATCGCGGACTTGGGTGCTGTTCGGCTGACCGCCGCCGAGCTGCCCCAAGCCCCGGAGCCCCCCCGGAGGTGCCGTCATGCGCAGTGCCCGACGCCGCGTCGTCCTCGCCGTAATAGTGGCCGTGGCGGCATCCCTGGGCCCTGCCGGCGCCGTGGGCGCCGGCAGTCGCGGGGTGCCGTCCTCGGAGCTGGCGCCACTCTGCGAGAGCCTGTGGAGCGGCGTCTTCGAGACGCCCAGCAGCGAGCCCCTGGCCGGATGCCAGTGGGACATGGCTGTGATCGGGGCCGATGACGCGACGCGCTCCCGGGCGGACGGTTCGGGCGTGCGGGTAGGGGTGCTCGACACCGGTATCGACGCGAGCCATCCCGACGTCGCGGGCAACGTCGACCTCGTCGACTCGTGCTCCTTCGTGCGCTCCGACGACCCGGCTATTGCCGCGGGGCTGGCACCTGCCTCGGAGGCGGGCAACGGCGACTGCGCCGACAAGGCGGCCGTCTACGACCGCAACGGCCATGGCACCCATGTCGCCTCCGAGATCGCCGCGCCTGTCAATGGCGTGGGTATCGCCGGCGTTGCCCCCAACGCCACGATCGTGTCGCTCAAGGTCTGCACCGGCTCGGGGTACTGCTTCGGCTACGCGGTCGCGCAGGCGCTACGCGCGGCGGGCGACCTGCACCTCGACGTGGTCAACCTGAGCCTCTTCGCCGACCCGTACCTCTACTTCTGCGGCAACGATGCCGCCCAACGCGCGATGGCCGAGGAGATCGCGTCGGCTGCCCGGTATGCGCAGCAGCGGGGCGTGCTGATCGTGAGTGCCAACGGCAACGAGTCCGACGACCTCGGCCATCTCACCAGCGACGTCATCAGCCCGGACGGGCCGGACGACACCCCGCTGGAGCGGGCGGTCCACAACCAGTGCCGGGTGCTGCCGGCGGAGCTGCCCGGCGTGCTGAACGTGTCTGCGACCGGCCCAGTGGGCTATCCCGGGTACACGATGGACGTTGCAAGCTACTCCAACGTCGGGGGCGACGCCGCTGCCCCGGGAGGCGACTACTTCGCCGCCACCGGCACCGTCCAGGACGCGATCCTCGGTGCCGTGCCGCCGGACAGCGACATCTGGAAAGGTTTCGACGCGCTGAGTGGCCTGTTCCCCGGCATCACGGTCACGGACCATGGCGCGACGTATGCCTACCTGAACGGCACGTCCATGGCCGCACCACATGCTGCCGGTGTGGCTGCTCTCGTCAAAGAGCGCAATCCCGGATGGGGCCCCGCGGCGGTCAAAGCTGCAGTCGAGCGGACGGCCACGCCCATGGCCTGCCCTGACGACTGGCAGCCCCTCGGCGAGACCGATGAGCGGCTGACCTGCCGAGAAGGCTCGGACGGCTGGACGTCGTTCTTCGGCCACGGGCTGGTCAGCGCGGCGGACGCCGTCGCCAACTAGCCGGAGTCATCCGAGCCCGTGCGTCTTGATGCCTATGGAGAAGTTCCTACGGTCCTGGCGTACCCGGGCGCGCCCGGGCTCCCGGGCGCGGAATGGATGATGGCGGACAGCCCGATAGCATCGCCGGGTGACTGAGATCGAGATCGGCCGGGGCAAGCGCGGGCGCAGGGCGTACTCGTTCGACGACATCGCCGTCGTGCCCTCCCGGCGCACCAGGGACCCCGAAGAGGTGTCGGTTACCTGGCAGATCGACGCCTACCACTTCGACATCCCCGTGATCGCCGCGCCGATGGACTCGGTCATGTCGCCCCAGACCGCCATCGCCCTCGGTCGCCTCGGCGGGCTGCCGGTCATCGACCTCGAGGGGCTCTGGACCCGCTACGAGGACCCCACGCCGCTGCTGGCCGAGATCTCCACCCTGGACCCGGGCCTCGCCACCCGTCGGATGCAGGAGATCTACGACGCGCCGATCCAGCCCGAGCTGATCACCGACCGGCTCCGCGAGGTGCGCGAGGCCGGGGTCACCGTCGCCGGCGCCCTCACACCGCAGCGCACCCAGCAGCTGTGGAAGTCGGTGGTCGACGCGGGCGTGGACCTCTTCGTCATCCGGGGCACCACAGTCTCGGCCGAGCACGTCTCCGGCCGCGCCGAGCCGCTCAACCTCAAGCGGTTCATCTATGAGCTCGACGTGCCGGTCATCGTCGGTGGGGCTGCGTCCTACACCGCGGCCCTGCACTTGATGCGCACGGGCGCGGCAGGCGTCCTGGTCGGCTTCGGTGGCGGTGCCGCCCACACCACACGCCTGACCCTGGGGATCCATGCGCCCATGGCCTCGGCCATCGCCGACGTCGCCGCCGCCCGCCGCGACTACCTCGACGAGTCGGGCGGACGATACGTGCACGTCATCGCCGACGGCGGGGTGGGCACGAGCGGCGACATCGTCAAGGCGATCGCCTGCGGAGCCGACGCGGTCATGCTGGGGGCGGCCCTGGCGCGCGCCAACGAAGCGCCCGGCCGGGGATACCACTGGGGGCCGGAGGCCCACCACCAGGAGCTTCCGCGTGGCGAGCGCGTCGAGGTCGGTGGCCTCGCGGCGATGGAGGAGATCCTGTTCGGCCCCGGCCGGATCGCCGACGGCACGACCAACCTGATCGGCGCACTGCGGCGCGCCATGGCCACCACGGGTTACTCCGACCTCAAGGAGTTCCAGCGGGTCGAGGTCGTGGTCGCCCCCTACCAGCGCAGCAGCTAGACGCCGCGCTCAGCCCACGCGGGGGAACACGTCGTGGGCCATCAGGTCGAACAGCTCGATCGAGCGCGCCGGGTCGAGGCCGAGATTCCCGTCCATCACGATGAACTCGTCGAGTCCCGCCGCGGCATAGCGGCCAAACGTGTCCACGAGCTGCTCGACGGAGCCGCCGATGGTCACGTCGTCACCAGCACCCGCGCGGAAGCCGCTCCCCAGGATGATCTCGGCCGCCGTCGTCCGCCAGAGCGTCG
>DASSJT010000055.1:0-2792 GCA_035691065.1 Dermatophilaceae bacterium | reverse complement strand
ACTCGCGATCGTCACCTTCGCGGACGGGTCCCCGGGGTTCGACGCCACGGCGGCCCGGCTGCTCCAGAACCAGTCCGACATCGGCGACGCGATCAAGCCGTACTACGGCGACGCGGCGGGCAACCGGCTGACCGCGCTGCTGCGCGACCACATCACCATCGCGGTGGAGATCCTCACCGCCGCCCGGGACGGCAACTCGGCGGCCTTCGACGCAGCCAGCACCCGGTGGTACGCCAACGCCGATGACATCGCCGACTTCCTCTCCGCGGCGAACCCGCGGTCCTGGCCGGACTCCGTGCTCCGGGCCGACATGAAGGCACACCTCGACCAGACCCTGTCCGAGGCGGCCCACGAGCTGCACGGCGACTACGCCGCCGGAGTCACCGACTACGAGGCGATCCACCACCACATCCTGATGATGGCCGACACCCTCAGCGCCGGCATCATCGCGCAGTTCCCGTCCCGGTTCCGATGAGCACCACCCGTCACCGACAGCAGTCACCAACAGGGAGGCACGACACCATGACCAGCACCCACGCCGGATCCACGCCGACGCGCTCGAGCGCAGGACCGCTCGCCCGGATCCGGGCAGCGGAGCCTGCCGAACAGGCCTTCATGATCCTGCGAGCGGCCTTCACGGTCGCGCCGATCCTCTTCGGAGCCGACAAGTTCTTCCACCTGATGGTGAACTGGGACACGTACCTGGCACCGGCACTCTCCGACCCGCTCCCGTTCACTCCTCACCAGCTGATGTACGCCGTCGGGGTGGTCGAGATCCTGGCCGGCGTGGTCGTCGCCCTCCACCCCCGCCTGGGTGCTCCCGTGGTGGCCCTGTGGCTGGCCGGCATCATCGTGAACCTGCTGCTGATCCCGGGGTTCTACGACGTGGCGCTCCGGGACTTCGGGCTGCTCCTGGCGGCACTGGCACTCAGCCGCCTGGCCACGACGTATGACGACCGTCCGCTGCTCGGGCTCACGCGCAGGCGCTGACCGGTGACCACCGCGTTCGTCCTCTCCGGGGGCGGGAGCCTGGGTGCCGTCCAGGTCGGCATGCTGCAGGCGCTGGGCGAACGCGGGGTCACCCCCGACCTGCTGGTCGGCTCGTCGGCGGGAGCGCTCAACGCCGCCTTCGTCGCCGGCCACGGGACGGGCATGGCGGCGCTGGAGGAGCTGGACGGCCTGTGGCGCTCGCTCCGGCGGCGGGACGTGTTCGCGCTGCGTCCGGTGCGAGGCGTCCTCGCCCTCGCCGGCCGGCGTACGTCGCTGTTCTCCGCGGCCCCGCTCCGGCGGCTGGTCGAGGCGAACCTCGGGTACGACGACCTGCTCGAGGCACGGATCGGGCTCCACCTGGTCAGCACCGAGCTCGGCAGCGGCCGGGAGGTCCTCCTCTCCCACGGCAGCGCGGTGGGCGCCGTGCTCGCCAGCGCCGCGATCCCCGGCGTCCTCCCTCCGGTCCCCCACGAGGGTCGGCTTCTCGTCGACGGGTGCATCACCCAGCACACCGCCATCCGGCATGCTGTCGAGCTCGGGGCCGACGTCGTCTACCTGCTGCCGACCGGGTACTCGTGCGCCCTCCCGGACGTGCCCCGTTCGGCGGTCGGCACTGCCCTCCAGGCCCTCACGCTGCTCAGCCAGCAACAGCTGGTCGGCGAGGTCAGCCGCCACACGGGGCCAGCCCGGCTCAAGGTGCTCCCACCCCTGTGTCCGCTCAGCGTCTCCGCGGCCGACTTCAGCCAGGCGGACCGGCTGATCACGCGAGCCCGCCGGGCCACCGGGTCCTGGATCGACGCCGGAGGCCCGGACCTGCCGGAGCCCCAGCAGTTCCTCGCCCTCCACGACCACACCCCGATTCGCAACGCCGAGGGCACGGTGAGGACAGGTGACGAGGTCGTGTCCGGCACCTGTCCTCACCCGTCGGGCTGACCCCGCCGAGAAATAATTCGGTGCGCCGACTCGCGCGTAACCACCTTGCGGTGCAAGCCTCGGGGCGTGCCCCCTCACCCGCACGGCTCCAGCCCCCGCCCGTTCTCCCGCATCGCGGTCGTGAACCGAGGAGAGGCCGCGATGCGGCTGATCCACGCTGTCAGAGACCTGAACGCCCAGACCGGCGCGGACCCAGGCTCCCCGCCGATCGATGTCGTGGCGCTCTACACGGAGGCCGAGCACACGGCCATGTTCGTGCGCGAGGCGGACGTGGCCCACTCGCTCGGCCCAGCCTCCGCACGTCCCTACCTCGACCTGGAGGCGCTCGAGCGGGCCCTCGTCGCGACCCGCGCCGACGCCGTCTGGGTCGGCTGGGGGTTCGTTGCCGAGGACCCGGCCTTCGCCGACCTGTGCGAGCGGATCGGGGTCACCTTCATCGGTCCGAGTGCCGAGGCGATGCGCAAGCTGGGCGACAAGATCGGCTCCAAGCTCATCGCCGAGGAGGTCGGCGTACCCGTCGCCCCGTGGAGCCGGGGCGGCGTCGACACGCTGGAGGACGCCTTGGCGGCGGCCGACAAGGTGGGCTACCCGCTGATGCTCAAGGCGACCGCCGGCGGCGGTGGCCGAGGCATCCGGATGGTCGCCGGCCCGGCCGACCTCGAGGACGCCTACCAGCGCACCCGCGACGAGGCGCAGCGCGCCTTCGGCAGCGGCGTCGTCTTCCTCGAGAAGCTGGTCACCGGCGCCCGGCACGTCGAGGTGCAGGTGATCGCCGACAGTCACGGGCACGCCTGGGCGCTGGGCGTCCGGGACTGCTCGGTGCAGCGCCGCAACCAGAAGGTCATCGAGGAGTCCGCCTCTCCCCTGCT
>DASSJT010000054.1:0-2580 GCA_035691065.1 Dermatophilaceae bacterium | reverse complement strand
AGTGGTGAGACGAACGCGAGCCCGCACAGACCGGCATAGGCCACCAGACCCCACCCGAACCGGATCAAGGCCGCCCTCTGGGCACTCTCCGGAACGGGATGGCGCTGGAGGCCGGGCGTGCGGAGGATGTGCCGCCAGATCAGGCCGAAGGCCAGTGCGATGGCCACCGCGGCCAGGCTGTAGGCGAACATCGCGACCTTGGCGTCCTGGCCGCCGCGGTGCAGGCCCTCAGCGGCCACCGCCGTGGGAAAGGGCAGCACCGAGATCGTGAGCAGGAGGACCAGGTTGAGGAACAGCAGTCTCCGGTCGACCTGGGCCACGCGCGCGAACAGGGCGTGGTGGTTGACCCACATGATCCCGATGACCGTGAAGCTCACGGCATAGGCGAGGTAGGAGGGCCACTGCGCCGTCAGGAGCGACAGGATCGATCGGTGGGCGTCGTCGGGCAGGCGCAGGTCGAGGACCAACAGGGTGATCGCGATGGCAAGGACGCCGTCGCTGAAGGCCTCGAGGCGCTGCGGGCTCACGGGGACAACGTAGACCGGCCTCAGGACAGGCGTGGGAGCCGCTGGGGCGAGTCGAGCATCCGGCGGAACGGGTCGCCCTTCTCGTGCAGCCGCTCGAGGGCGTCTCGCACGGTCCAGCGGTCCGGGCGGAGCGACGGGTCGTCGAGCTCGTCCCACTCGATCGGCATCGAGACGGGCGCCCCGGGCGCGGGGCGCGGGCTGTACGGCGCGACCAGGGTCTTGTTGACCGCGTTCTGGGTGTAGTCGAGGCGCGCAAGGCCGCGACGCTCGGCCTTCTGCCACTTCCAGCTGACGAGGTCGTCGACCACAGCGCCGACCGTCCTCGAGAGCTTCTCCACCCACGCTCGGGTCTCGTCGAAGCTGGGTCCGCGGGCGATGGGCACCCAGACCTGGATGCCGCGCCGGCCGGTCACCTTGGGACAGGCCACGAGGTCCAGGTGCTCGAACGCGGTGCGGTGCAGGCGGGCCAGCTCGAGCACCTGATCCCACGAGGTGGCCTCCCCCGGGTCGATGTCGACGAGGGCGTAGGTCGGCTGGTGCGGCTGGTCGGTGAGCGAGGTCCAGGGATGCCATTCGAGCGCCCCGAAGTTCGCCGCCCACACGAGGGTGGCGGGCTCGTTGACCACCATGTAGACCTGCGTCTCGCCCGGGTCTGCCTCGGGGTTGCGCCAACGGTCGATCCATTTCGGCGCGCGGGCCGGGATCTGCTTGTGCCAGAAGCCCTTCTCGGTCGCGCCGTCGGGATAGCGGTGCAGGTTCATGGCGCGACCGGCAAGGTAGGGAACGATCGTCGGACCGATCTGCGCGGTGTAGCGGAGCAGGTCGCGCTTGGTCACCGGCGGCTCCCCGCCTCGCGGCGGGAACAGGACCTTGTCCAGGTTGGTCACCTTCAGCCGTCGGCCGAACACCGCCCAGGTGCCCTGGGGGCCGAGGTCGTCGAGGGCCGCCAGCTCCTCCGGCGTGGCGCCGCGGTGGCGCAGCTCGACGGCAGCCTCCGCCGCGGGGACGCCGGACCGCCAGAGCCGGTCCGGGTCGGCCCTGACCTGGTCGCTCGTGCGGCCGCTGAGCACCGAGAGCGGGTGGTCCTCGGTCTGCCAGCCGGGGATGGCGAAGCTGTCGTTCTTGTGCAGCAGCAGCCAGGCGTTGCCGGTCTCGGCCTCGCGCCCGTCCGGTTCGCTCCCCCCGCCTCCCCCATCGCCGCCTCGACCACCGCCGCCCCGCCGCACCAGGACCAGCCGGCCCTTGAGCTTGTGGCCGCTCACATCGGCGTGCAGGCTGCCCGCGGCAATGGCTGCCGCCGGGTCGTCGGTGCCATGGGGCTCCCAGGTGCCCACGTCCCAGACCACGACGTCACCGGCGCCGTACTGCCCCCGAGGGATGACCCCTTCGAAGTCGAAGTACTCCATCGGGTGGTCCTCGACCTTGAAGGCACTCCGCCGGGCCTTCGGGTCCATGGTCGGCCCCTTGGGCACCGCCCAGCTCACCAGAACGCCGTCGACCTCGAAGCGCAGGTCGTAGTGGTCGCTGGTGGCGCGGTGGTGCTGCACGACGAAGCGACGTGGCAGGTTCGGTGGGGTCACACCACGAGAGTGCCCCTTTGCGGCCGCGCCGACACAGTGGCTCAGGCGGAGTGCGGCAGCGGGCGCGGCGCCGGCGGCCCCACGTAGCGGGCTGACGGGCGGATGATCTTGGTGTCCCGCCCCTGCTCGAGCACGTTGGCCACCCAACCCACGACGCGGGCGACGCAGAACGTCGGCGTGAACATGGCGGCGTCGAGCCCGGCGAGCCGCATCACGACACCGGCGTAGAACTCGACGTTGGCGTGCAGCGCGCGGCCCGGCTTGACCTCGGCCAGCACGCGGTCGAACGTGTCCTCGACCTGGACGGCGAAGTGCGCCAGCTCGTCGTCGTAGCTGAGCGCCACCCGCTTCAGCAGCTCCGAGCGCGGGTCCTTCGTGCGGTAGACCGGGTGCCCGAAGCCCATGATCCGCTCGCCGCGCTGCAGCTTGTCCCGCACGTAGGCCTCGGCCCGGTCCGGGGTGGCGATCTCGTC
>DASSJT010000053.1:0-5074 GCA_035691065.1 Dermatophilaceae bacterium | reverse complement strand
TGCGGCCGTAGACGGTGATGAACGACTCGCGCGGTGAGCGGCGGGGAGGTCCGCTCGACGAGGCGCTCATGTGAGCAGAGCATGCCACCCCGCGACATGTCTGGCTTCTCACATCCCCGTGCCTCCGGGCGGCGGTGGTGTCAGCGTGGGACGGGTGAGCGCAGACCTGCACCTGCCCGGGACGTCCGGCTTCCGCCGGCTCAACCTGGCGATGGTGCTGGCGGGGCTGGCGGCGTTCGGAATCCTCTACGCGACCCAGCCCGTGCTCCCCCTGATCGGCGCGACGTACGGCGTGGGGCCGAGCCGGGCCAGCCTGACCGTGTCGGCGACCACGGGCGCCCTCGCGGTGGCCGTGCTCCCGATGGCCGCGCTGGCGGTCCGGATCGGGCGCATCCGGGCGATGCGCGGCGGCCTCCTGCTCGCCGTACTGCTGACGGCGCTCGCCGCGGTGGCGCCGACCTTCCCCGTCCTGGTCGCGCTCCGGGCGGCGACCGGCGTCGTGCTCGCCGCGGTCGTGGCGGTCGCCATGGGTCACGTCGGCGCTGAGGTGGAGCCGCGGGGCCTCGGCTCGGCGATGGGCCTCTACGTGGCCGGCAACTCCCTGGGCGGCGTCGGCGGCCGGGTGCTCTCCTCGCTGGTGGCCGGCAGCACCTCGTGGCGCTGGGGAGTGGCCGCGGTCGCCGGCGGGGCCCTGCTCGCGACCGCGGCGTTCTGGTGGCTGCTGCCCGAGCCCGTGGGCGACCCCGAGGTCGAGGCGCCGGACGGCGGGGGCGGCGCGTACGGGGCCCTGCTCAGGCGGCCGGCGATGCTGGCCCTGCTGCTCGTGCCGTTCACGCTGATGGGCGGCTTCGTGACCGTCTACAACTACCTCAGCTACCGGCTCGTCGCGCCTCCGTTCGACCTGCCGCTGGCGGTGGTCGGGTTGGTGTTCCTGGCCTACCTCGCTGGCACCGGCAGCTCGACGGTGGCCGGGCGTGCCGCCGACGCGCTGGGCCGGCCCCGCGTGGTGCTGGTCTCCGTGCTGGTGATGGCCACCGGGTTGGCCCTGACACTGCCCGAGCGGCTGCCGTGGGTGATCGTCGGGCTCGTCATGCTCACGGGCGGCTTCTTCGCCGCGCACGCCACGGCGAGCGGGTGGGCGCCGGTGGTCGGCGCGCCGTACGGCACCAGGGCCAGCGCGCTCTACGTGTGCGGCTACTACGCCGGCTCCAGCGTGTTCGGCACGGTCCTCGGCGGCGCCTGGTCGGCCGGAGGCTGGCCGGCCGTCGTCGGGTCCGTCGCCGCGCTCGTGCTGGTCGGGACGCTGGCGGCCCTCGTGGTGGCGGCTCAGACCCGGACCGCGATCTCCTCGCCGAGCCGGGCGCCGTCGAGCAGGTCGAGGCGTACCCCGGACCAGAAGCTGCCAGGGTCGTAGGCGTTCGTGGGCAGCCCGTCGTCGAGCAGCCCCATCGCCGTGTAGGTCGCCGCCACCACCTCCGCGCAGTACGTCACCTCTGCGCCCGCCGCGTGCGCGAACCGTCCCCGTGCCCAGCGAGCCGCGAGCGCCGCGGTCGCCGGGAACGGCGTGCCGTCGAGCCGGGCGACCGTCCGCAGCACGGCGTTCTCCCGTTCGGTCGTGATCGTCGCGTCGAGCTGGCGCAGCCAGGCGCGCTGGCCGTAGCGCCCGCACCACTGCACGACGGCCTCCCGCAGGTCGTGGAGCTGTACGCCGCGGTGGTGGCTGTCGGTCCAGACGTCGCGCAGGCCCTTGCCGAGCTCGGCGTGCCACATCAGCGGCGGCATGTCGTCGAGCACCACGGCCATCCCGACGTGGTTCACCGGCGCGTTCGTGATCACCCGGATCGCCTGGTCGGCCCCCGAGCGGCCACGGAACAGCCACAGGTCCCCGGTGCGCGTGAGCTCCACCGCGTCGTCCAGACTGATGCTGCTGTCCATCGAGGGGGTCCTCCGTGAAGCTGTCGCGCAAGCTGGGCTGGAAGCTGGTCGGTCTCGCCGGGGTCGCCGGGGTGACCGCCACCGGAGTCATCATCGCCCGCGACCACCGCCACCGGGCGGAGCTCACGCCGGAGGAGATCCGGGCGCGTCTCCACCAGCGGCTCGCCGACGCGGAGGCCGAGACCCCGGAGTCCTGACGTGGAGATGCACGGAGCCATCGCCGAGCGCTACCGCGACTTCGCCGCCTTCGCCCGCGACGACTCCCCGTGCCTCGAGGCCTGGGCGCTGGCCGTGGCCGAGGATCCCGAGGTGCAGGCGTGGCTGGCCGACCTCCCCCGGGTCAAGCAGCAGCCCAACCTGGTCTTCGCGGCCGCCCGCTGGCACGGCGCGCCCGCCCCTGCGCCGTACGACGCGCTGCGGCAGGTGCTGCTGGGCGACGAGGACGTGAAGGCGACCATCCTGGCCAGGTCCACCCAGACCAACGAGGCCGGCCGGCTGGCCACGCTGACGCCGGTGCTCGCCGCGTACGAGGGGCCGCTGGCACTGGTCGAGGTCGGCGCCAGCGCCGGGCTGTGCCTCTACCCGGACCGCTACGACTACCGCTGGCCGCCGCTCGGCGGGCTCTCCGGGAGCGGTGGCCCGACCCTGACCTGCACCGCCGACGGCGCGGTGCCGGTGCCGGCCCGACATCCCGAGGTCGCCTGGCGCGGCGGCGTGGACCTCAACCCGCTCGACGTGACCGACCCCGACGCGACCGACTGGCTGGCCACTCTGGTCTGGCCGGAGCAGGAGGACCGCCGTGCGCTGCTGCGGGCAGCGATCGCGATCGCCCGCGCCGACCCGCCGCACCTGGTGCGTGGCGACCTGCTGGAGGCGCTTCCCGGCCTGCTGGACGAGGCGTCCCGCCACGGCACCCCGGTGGTCCTCCACAGTGCGGTGGTGGCCTACCTCGACCACGACGACCGGGAGCGCCTCGCGGAGACGATGCGCGGCCACGTGGCAGCCGGACGCTGCCACTGGGTCGCCAACGAGGCACCCGGCATCGTGCCGGGGATCGAGCCCCCCGAGCCCCGGCTCCCGGCCCGCTTCGTGCTCGCCCGCGACGGTTCCCCGGTCGCCTGGACCCACGGTCACGGGCATGCGATCAGCTGGCTGTGACACCGGCCGTGTCCTGTCGGACCGCCCTGTCAGACTGACGTAGGCTGGCGGCTCTTCCCCGGGGAGAGCGCCTGCCACGCGACTCCCCAGCGGTTCGCCGCGCCGTACTGACGACCCTCCGGGAAGGTGTTGAGAAGGCCCCCATGTCGACCGGTTCCAGGGACGGGTTCGCGCACCTCCACGTGCACACCGAGTACTCCATGCTCGACGGCGCGGCCCGGCTGACCGACCTGTTCGAGCGCACCGCCGAGCTCGGCATGGACGCGATCGCCATGACCGACCACGGCAACGTGTTCGGAGCCCACGAGTTCTGGTCGAAGGCCCGCGCGGCCGGGATCAAGCCGATCATCGGCATGGAGGCCTACGCGACGCCCAACACCCCGCGCCAGGAGCGCAAGCGGGTGCGCTGGGGCGACGGGGGAGACGACGACGTCTCGGCGGGCGGCGCCTACACCCACATGACGCTGCTGGCCGAGACCACGGAGGGCATGCACAACCTGTTCCGGATGTCGTCGTGGGCCAGCATCGACGGCACGTTCTACAAGCCCCGCATCGACCGCGAGCTGCTCACGACCTACGGCGCCGGCCTGATCGGCACCACGGGCTGCCCCTCTGGCGAGGTGCAGACCCGGCTCCGCCTCGGCCAGTACGACGAGGCCCGCAAGGCGGCCGCGGACTTCCAGGACATCCTCGGCAAGGACAGCTACTTCCTCGAGCTGATGGACCACGGCCTCGACATCGAGCGCCGGGTGCGCGACGACCTGACCCGGCTCAGCAAGGACCTCAGCATCCCGCCGATCGCCACCAACGACTCCCACTACGTCCGCCGTGAGGACGCCCCGTCCCAGGAGCACCTGCTCTGCGTCTCGTCGGGCAGCACCATGAGCGACCCGAAGCGGTTCAAGTTCGACGGCGACGGCTACTACGTGAAGTCCGCCGCGGAGATGCGCGACCTGTGGCGCGACCTGCCCGAAGCCTGCGACAACACGCTCCTGATCGCCGAGCGCTGTGACGTGACGTTCAACGAGAACGCCAACTACATGCCGCGCTTCCCGGTGCCCGAGGGCGAGAGCGAGGACTCCTGGTTCGTCAAGGAGGTCGAGAAGGGTCTGCGCTACCGCTACCCCGACGGCATCCCCGACGACGTACGCCGCCAGGCCGAGTTCGAGACCGGCGTGATCACCTCGATGGGCTTCCCGGGCTACTTCCTCGTCGTGGCCGACTTCATCAACTGGGCCAAGGACAACGGCATCCGCGTAGGCCCCGGCCGTGGCTCGGGTGCGGGCTCGATGTGCGCCTACGCCATGCGGATCACCGATCTCGACCCGCTGCGCCACGGCCTGATCTTCGAGCGCTTCCTCAACCCCGACCGGGTCTCGATGCCCGACTTCGACATCGACTTCGACGAGCGCCGGCGCGGCGAGGTGATCCGCTACGTCACCGAGAAGTACGGCGACGACCGGGTCTCGATGATCGTCACCTACGGCACGATCAAGGCCAAGCAGGCGGTCAAGGACTCATCGCGGATCCTCGGCTACCCCTTCGCGATGGGTGACCGGATCACCAAGGCGATGCCGGCCGCGGTCATGGGCAAGGACATCCCGCTCAAGGACCTGTTCGACACCGAGCACAAGCGCTTCGGCGAGGGCGGCGAGTTCCGGGCGCTGTACGACGCCGACCAGGACGTCAAGACGGTGGTCGACACCGCGATCGGCATCGAGGGGCTGAAGCGCCAGTGGGGTGTCCACGCCGCGGGCGTGATCATGTCCAGCGAGCCGATCATGGACGTCATCCCGGTCATGAGGCGCGAGGCCGACGGCGCGATCATCACGCAGTTCGACTACCCGACCTGCGAGAAGCTCGGCCTGATCAAGATGGACTTCCTCGGGCTCCGCAACCTCACGGTGCTCGATGACGCGCTGATCAACATCGCCAACAACCGGGGCGAGAAGATCGTGCTCGAGGACCTCGAGCTGACCGA
>DASSJT010000052.1:0-4997 GCA_035691065.1 Dermatophilaceae bacterium | reverse complement strand
CTCCCCCAACCAGCCCTACGACATGCACGAGGTCATCAACGCGGTCGTGGATGACGAGGACTTCCTCGAGGTGATGGCGCTCTTCGCGCCCAACATCATCGTCGGCTACGGCCGCGTCGAGGGCCGCCCGGTCGGCGTGGTCGCCAACCAGCCGATGCAGTTCGCCGGCACCCTCGACATCGACGCCTCCGAGAAGGCGGCCCGGTTCGTGCGCACCTGCGACGCGTTCAACATCCCGGTGCTCACCTTCGTCGACGTGCCCGGGTTCCTGCCCGGCACCGACCAGGAGTGGAACGGCATCATCCGGCGCGGCGCCAAGCTGATCTACGCCTACGCCGAGGCGACCGTCCCCCTGGTCACCGTGATCACGCGCAAGGCCTACGGCGGCGCCTACGACGTGATGGGCTCCAAGCACCTGGGTGCCGATATCAACCTCGCCTGGCCGACCGCCCAGATCGCGGTCATGGGCGCCCAGGGCGCGGTCAACATCCTCTACCGCAAGCAGCTCGCCGCGGCCGAGGCGGCCGGCGAGGACGTCAACGAGGTCCGGCAGCAGTTCATCACCGAGTACGAGGACACCCTCGCCAACCCCTACGTCGCCGCCGAGCGGGGATACATCGACACCGTCATCACCCCGTCCAACACCCGGATGAACGTCACCAAGGCGCTGCGCGCACTGCGGAACAAGCGGGAGACCCTGCCACCCAAGAAGCATGGGAACATCCCGCTGTGAGCCGGTCGGACCCTTCGGGAGCGGCAGCCCTGAACGGCACTGCAGCGGGCGCTGCGGCGATCTCGCTGGCCCGCGGCAGCGCCACCCCCGAGGAGCTTGCCGCGCTCGTCGCTGTGCTGACCGCCGCGGCCGGTGGCGGAGGGGACCCGGCTCCGCCGACGCGCCGCTCCGAGTGGGCGTCCCGGGAGCGGGCGGTCCGACGACCTCTCACGCCGGGTCCCGGCGCCTGGCGCGCGTCCGCCTGGCGCCCCTGACCCCTGCCCCGGGTCTCGAAGTGCCCGGTGGCGTGACCAGGCGCGAAGAACCCTGACCAGATGAACGCCAAGAACGCCGTCCAGCGGACAGGTCCACGTCTGTGCTGTCACTTGGCGTACGGAGCGATGAAGTCACCGACCACCTGCGTGTAGCGGGCCGAGTCGAAGTTCCAGGACTCGGTGTGCAGTGCGTTCGGGAACTCCACGAGCTTGACGAGGCCCGGCTTGGCGTCACGCAGCTGCCGGGACTCGCTCACGGGCACCCTCGGATCGGTGGTCCCGTGGGTGATGAGGGTCGGGACCCGCAGCCAGGACGTGTCATCGAGGTAGTCGATGGAGCCCCAGTCCACGCCGGACCGCAAGGAGATGATCCGTTCTCCCACCCACAGAAGCGGGTCGGGAGGGGTGAGGCCGCCCGGCAGCGCGCCCCGTGCCCCCCACTTGATCGATTCCGGGAGCGACAACATCGGAGCGTCCAGGACGATGGCCGACACGGCGCCGGCGCGGCTGGAGTTCTCAAGGAAGGCCGAGACGATCCCGCTGCCCATCGACTGGCCGACGAGAACGACGTCCTTGGCACCGCGACCGAGGGCCCATGCCACCGCGGCATCGAGGTCCGGCCATTCCGTCGCGCCGTATCCCAGGCGCGGGGAGGATCCCTTCGAGGCCCCCACGTCGTTGCGGTAGGTGATGTCGAGTACGGGCATGGCGTTGCGCCGAGCCACATCCTCGAAGCGCAGTCCGTTCTCACGGATGCCGTTCTGGCCGTGGACGAAGATGGCGATCGTCTCGGGGTTCGTCGTGCCGTTCGGGAAGTACCACGCCGGGTTCTGACCGATGGTGATGTCCCGCTTCGCCACGCCCATGGCCGTCGTCGGGTCGCCCAGCCAGTAGGACCGGTCGATGCCGGCCAGCTGACCTGGTTTGGGCGCCGCGCCGGAGGCCACGGCGAGCGAACGGGTCACGGTGCCGTCTGCGTTACGGCTGGCCGGTCCGACCTGGCCGAACCCACCGGCCCACGCCATGGCGTACTTGGCGACCGCGTCGAAGTTCTCACCGGCGTCCGGGCCCTTCTTCAGGGTGACCGTGCCACCGTCCACCGCGACGACCTGGACGTCGTCATAAGCCGGGATGGGCTGCGCCGGTGTCGACGCGAATGCTCCGGAGTCGATCTGCCCGGCAAGGTACCAGCCCCCGCCGCCGACCACGACGAGGAGCAGGACGACGACGGTGAGGATCAGCCACCTCAGCCAGTGACGCCGTCGGCGCCGCGACGAAGGTGCGGACAGTGGCCTCAGGTGGTTGGCGGATGGTTTTTCGGGCGCCGGCAATGTCGTCATGGTGCGTACCCCCTCTTGTCCTTGGGCCTGCGGCCCGGCGTACCGCCGGGAGGGCGCCAGACGGGATACAGAGACGGAAACCGCATGGCTCCCGACTCCAGCCTCGCGAGAGGAGGTAGGCGCGGATGAGGGACGAAAGTCCCCCCACGGTGCGAGGAGCTTCGCCCCTTCAGGGCCCGTCCGGGAGGATCACAGTCCCCTACCGCATCATTGACGTGCGGCGGCGACGCGGCGGGTCCGCGCGACAACACGGCGCTCGAGTGCTGCGTGGTCATCGGGGCTCAGGACCCGCCGCTCCAGGACCTGGCCGGCCAGCTCGAGATCGCCCATGAACGCGCGGAACACCATCGGCACCGTGACCTCGTGATGTGGCCGCTCGACCACGTCAATCCGATCGCCGCGACGAAGCCGGCCGGGCTCGACGACCCGCAGGTAGGTGCCCGTACGGCCGCGCTCGGCGAAGAGGCGGACCCAGCCCTTGACCTGCATCCGCCAGGCGAACGTGGCACAGGGTATCCGCGGGCCGGTGACCTCGACCACTACCTCGTCGCCGAGCCGCCACCGATCGCCCACGAGCGCGGCATCCACGTCGAAGCCCGACGTGGTGAGGTTCTCGCCGAACATCCCGCTGGGCAGGTCCCGCCCCAGCCGCGCGCCCCACACGTCCAGCTCCTCGCGTGCCACGGCATACAGCGCCTGGTCGTCGCCGCCGTGGTGCTGCGGGCTGCCGATGTAGTCGCCCACCACCCCGCTCCCCAGACCACCGTGCTTGGGCCCGGGGGGCCGGACCTCCAGCACGTCCACCGGCGCCTTGCGTATGCCGGTCAGCTGGCCATCTGGGTCGATGGGCTCGGGCGAGCCCACGTTGAGCGAGAGGAGGTGCCCGGTCATGGTCCAAGGGTAGGCAGCCGCCGGCCGGGATCCGCAGCGGTTTATTGCCCGTGCCGGCTGACGGAGCCCTGGGGTAGGTTCGGGCGGGTGACCACAGACGTCCCACAGCAGCCCGGCCCATCCCGCCAGCCCACTTCTGTCGACCGCATAGCCGAGGACTACTTCGACCAGTCCGTGGCGCTCAGCCCGATCGAGGCGACCTACCTCGGCGTCGCCGGCCACGACGAGGAGCTCGACGACTTCTCCACCGCCGGCTACGCCGCCCATGCCGAGCTCAACCGCAAGACCCTCGCGGCGCTCGAGGCGGCAACCCCGGCCGACGACGTCGACCGGGTGACCATCACCGCCATGAGGGAGCGGCTGGGTCTGGCGGTCGAGACCCACGACGCCGGACTCGATGAGATGGCGCTCAACGTCATCGCCTCCCCGCTGCAGGGCATTCGCGGAGTCTTCGACCTGATGCCGACGGCAACGGACGACGACTGGGTGGTCATCGCGCGCCGCATGGCCAAGGTGCCGCGGGCGCTCAACCAGTGGGTGGCGACGCTCCAGCAGTCGGCCAACCGCGGGCTCGTGGAGCCCCGGCGCCAGGTCGAGGCCTGCATCCGGCAGACCGAGGACCTCACGGCCGAGGACGGCTACTTCGCGACGCTCGTCAAGGACGCCAACGCTGGCGGTGAGGCGCTCGGGGCCCCCGTCCGCGGGGAGCTGGAGCGCTCCGTCGAGGCTGCCTCTGACGCCTACCGGCGGCTGGGCGACTCCCTGCGCGAGCACCTCCTCGACCGCGCGCCCCACGCCGACGCGTGCGGCCGCGATCGCTACCGGCTGGTGTCCCGCTACTTCCTCGGCGCCACGGTCGACCTCCAGGAGACCTACCAGTGGGGGCAGGAGGAGCTCGCCCGCATCACCGCCGAGATGGAGGAGGTGGCCGAGCGCATCAAGCCCGGGGCATCCGTCAAGGAGGCCATCGCCCACCTCGACAGCGACCCGGCCTACCTGCTCCATGGCACCGAGGAGCTGCGCGTCTGGATGCAGGCCAAGGCCGACGAGGTGATCGCCAACCTCTCCGGCACCCACTTCGACATCCCCGAGCCGGTGCGCCGCATCGAGTGCATGATCGCGCCGACGCACACCGGTGGCATCTACTACACCGGCCCCAGCGAGGACTTCTCCCGGCCGGGCCGCATGTGGTGGTCGGTCCCCGCCGGGGTGACCGAGTTCGGCACCTGGAAGGAGCTCACCACCGTCTACCACGAGGGCGTGCCGGGCCACCACCTGCAGGTCGCCCAGACGGTCTACCGCTCCGAGCTGCTCAACCGGTGGCGCCGCATGATGGCCTGGACCTCCGGCCACGGCGAGGGCTGGGCCCTCTACGCCGAGCGGCTCATGTCGGAATTGGGCTACATGGACGATCCGGGTCACCGCATGGGCCTCCTCGACGGCCAGTCGCTCCGGGCGGCGCGGGTGGTCCTCGACATCGGCGTCCACTGCGGCTTCGACGCGCCCGCGGAGGTCGGCGCGGGCGCCTGGAACTACGACAAGGCCTGGCAGTTCCTCACCAGCCATGCCAACCAGGGCGAGGCATGGCTGCGCTTCGAGCTCGACCGATACCTCGGCTGGCCCGGCCAGGCCCCTGCATACAAGATCGGCGAGCGGCTGTGGATGCAGCTGCGCGACGAGGTGGCGCGGCGCGAGGGCGCCGATTTCGACCTCAAGGCCTTCCACCGGCGCGCCCTCGACCTCGGCGGGCTCGGCCTCGACACCCTGCGCGAGGCCATG
>DASSJT010000051.1:0-32557 GCA_035691065.1 Dermatophilaceae bacterium | reverse complement strand
GCGCCCGGATCGGGTCGTAGAGGTCGAAGGCCCGGACCAGCTTGTCCATGGTGGTGGACTCCCCACCCGGGATCACCAGCGCGTCGACCTCGTCGAGCTCGCCGGTGCGACGCACGGTAGAGGGCCGTGCGCCGACCTCGGCCAGCACCCGGAGGTGCTCGCGGACGTCCCCTTGGACGGCCAGGACGCCGATCCGGGGATGGCCGGAGGGGTTGGCAGCTGCGGAACGGCTCACCGTCCAAGGCTAGGGTCCAGGCCAGACCCGGCTTGACGCGGGGATGCGCAGCCACCAGTCGCCCTGGGCGCAGGCGAGTGCCCGCGAGCCGAGCGCCGTGCCGGAACGCAGCCACCCGGCATACCGACGAAGGGGTATGCCGGGTGGCTGGGACGTGGGTGCCACGCCGACTGGCCGCCGCTGGGCAGACGAGGGCTCTCCCTAGAGGAACCCGCCCATGCCCGGGAGGTCGGGCAGCCCTGGGAGCCCCAGGCCCCCGATGCCGGCGCGGAAGCTGTAGGAGCGCGGCTCGCCGTGGATGCGTCCGCCGATCTCCCGAAGCGCGGCTACGAAACCGTCGAGGTTCTCCTGCTCCCTGTAGTCCGGCCCCTCAGCCAGCCTGCCCCAACGGTTCCGGGTGAGGCGAAGGCCCAGTGCCCCGGTCACGTCGGTCTCGACCCAGAGGTCGAAGGGCGAGGTGAGATGGCTCACGTCGCCGCCCACAACGCTGGGGCCCGGGATCGACCACACGTGGACCTGCCAGCCCTTGGGCTGCCAGGAGAGCGAGCCCTCGTCGACCCGAAGCAGGCCCATCGGGCTCCAGGTGTCGAAGTGCACACGCTGGTCGACCTGTGCCTGCCACTCTCCCGCAACGTCCGCCACGGCTCTCCCCCTGCGGTGCTGCTACCAGCCGCGCTCGGCGAGCCGGTGGGGCTGGGGGATCTCGTCGACGTTGATGCCCACCATGGCCTCGCCGAGGCCGCGCGAGACCTTGGCGATGACGTCGGGGTCGTCGAAGAAGGTCGTCGCCTTGACGATGGCCTCCGCACGCTGCGCCGGGTTGCCGGACTTGAAGATGCCGGAGCCGACGAACACTCCCTCGGCGCCGAGCTGCATCATCATCGCGGCGTCAGCCGGGGTGGCGATGCCGCCGGCGGTGAAGAGCACCACGGGGAGCTTGCCGGCCTGGGCAACCTCCTTGACCAGCTCGTAGGGGGCCTGGAGCTCCTTGGCCGCGACGTAGAGCTCGTCCTCGGGGAGGTTCTGGAGGCGGCGGAGCTCGGCCCGGATCTGGCGCATGTGGGTGGTCGCGTTGGAGACGTCGCCCGTGCCCGCCTCGCCCTTGGAGCGGATCATGGCCGCGCCCTCCGTGATCCGGCGCAGCGCCTCGCCGAGGTTGGTGGCCCCGCAGACGAAGGGCACCGTGAAGGCCCACTTGTCGATGTGGTTGGCGTAGTCGGCCGGGGTCAGGACCTCGGACTCGTCGACGTAGTCGACGCCGAGGGCCTGGAGCACCTGGGCCTCCACGAAGTGGCCGATGCGGGCTTTGGCCATCACCGGGATCGAGACGGCGTTGATGATGCGGTCGATCATGTCGGGGTCGGACATGCGGGACACGCCGCCCTGCGCGCGGATGTCGGCGGGCACTCGCTCGAGCGCCATCACGGCCACCGCCCCGGCATCCTCAGCGATCTTGGCCTGCTCGGGGGTGACGACATCCATGATCACGCCGCCCTTGAGCATCTCGGCCATGCCGCGCTTGACGCGGGCGGTTCCGGTGGTGGGCTGGGTGGCGGGAGCGTCGGGGGCGGACATGCGGGGCCTACTTCCGTGCGGGTTCTGGATGCGCCGTCAGGGGAGCGCTGCGCCGTGAGGGCGGCGCGTCACCTCCATGCTAGATGCTGCGGCAGAGAGGGCCGACCAGGCTCGGTCCCGCTGCCGCCTGCCTGGGCGCCTGGCCGCGGGGGCGCCTGCCTGCCCGGCCGCCCAGCCACGCAGCTGCCCAACTGCTAGCTGCGGACGGCGGCGGGCAGCTCGTCGTCGAACTCGACGGTCTGCGGCAGCTCGGCGTGCCCCGCGAGCCGGAAGAGCCGCACGGTGGGCTTGCGCCGAACCCGCCGCACGTCCGTCACCGCGTCGTTGTGGAACCTGCGCGCGAGCTGCACGCGGATCCCGGCCGCCTCCACCCCACGCAGGGCGGACTCCCCCACCCCGTCGGACGCCCGGAGCGCCTCCACCGCCTCAGGGGTGAGCGCCACCTGGAGCGCCTCGGACAGCTCGGACTCGACGGCCTCGCGGCCCGCGAAGTGCTGTCCCTCCAGGAGGTCCTCCCCCGCCCGCTCGTTGGTGCGCTCGAGGGACTCCGATGCGGCACCGACGAGGAGCAGGGCGCTCGCCGGGTCGAGGATGCCGAGGTTGGCGAGCTCCAGCGTCGCCTCCGCCCGGCGGACGAGCTGGGCGTCGAGCGCCCATAGCGCTCCCTCGACGCGGGAGTGGAGCCGGTCGAGCCGGGCGGCACTGTAGGAGAGGTACCAGGCCACCCCCAGGAGCAGGGCCACGGCGACGACGAGCCAGTTGACGGTGTTCATGACCGGTCACCCCCGCGCCCTCGCCGCAGCCTGGTCCACAGGGTCGCGCTGTCGGCCGCGCCCCGGCTCTGGGCAAGAGGATGCATGACCGTCTCATAGACCGCCATCACGTCCTCGGCCACCACCGACCAGTCGAACACGCCAGCCCGCTTGCGCCCGATGGCCGACAGCTCCGCGCGGCGGCCGGGATCGCGGAGCATGGCCCGCACAGTCTTGGCGAGGGCGGCGCTGTCGGCGCTTGGGTAGGTGGCACCCGCCCTGCCGCCGTCGAGCACCCGCAGGAAGGCCGGCAGGTCGCTGGCCACCACGGGAGCGCCGGCTGCCATGGCCTCGACCAGCACGACGCCGAAGCTCTCGCCACCGGTGTGCGGCGCGACGTAGAGGTCGGCTGAGGCCAGCAGGGAGGCCTTGTCGGCGTCACTGATCCCGCCGAGGAACTCGACGGCCTGCCCGGCGGCGGGATCCATCTGGGCACGTGCGGCGGCAGCGTCGCCCGGCCCGGCCACGAGCAGACGGGCGCCCGGGAACTCTTCCAGGATCGCCGGCATGGCCGCGCCGATGACCGGCAGGCCCTTGCGGGGCTCGTCGATCCGCCCGAGGAAGGCCATCGTCGGCCGCTCCGGCGTGCCGGCCCACGCCGGCGAGATGTCCGCGTGGGCGAAGGAGGAGACATAGACCCCGTTGGGGATGACCACGGCATCGCCGCCGATGTGCGTGGTGACGGTGCGCCGCGCGTCCTCGGAGACCGCGATACGCCCGAGGATCTTCTCCAGCGAGGGCCGCAGGAGCGGGTAGGCGGCCTGCATGGCCCGCGACCGGAGGTTGGAGGAGTGGAACGTGGCCACTACCGGCACGTCCTCGACGGCCCACAGCGCCATGAGGGAGACGCTGGGCGAGACCGGCTCGTGGAGGTGCAGCACGTCGAAGTCGCCATTCTGGAGCCACCGGCCCACCCGTGACGCCGTGACCGGTCCGAAGGTCAGCCGCGCGACCGACCCGTTGTAGCGCACCGGCACCGCCCGGCCGCAGGACGTCACATAGGGGGGCAGGGGTGTGTCGTCGTCGGCGGGTGCGAGGACGTTCGCCTCGTGCCCGTGGGCGTTGAAGTACTCGGCGAGGTCGCGCACGTGGAACTGGACACCGCCGGGGACGTCGAAGCTGTACGGGCAGACGATGCCGATCCTCATCGCCGGGCCACCACCGGGTCGTCGACGAACACGCGCTGCAGCATGTGCCAGTCCTCGGTGTGCGCTCGGATCGCGGTGCCGAGGACATCGGCACAGGTCTGGGTCATGGCGGTCGCCTTCTCGCGGGTCGTGCCGGTGGCGGGGACGTCGACGACGTCGTGGAAGGTGATGACCAACCGGTGGGCGCGCCCGACGGCCTCGTAGTGCATGGTCACCGGGATGAGCGGCGCTCCAGAGGCCAGAGCCAGCGCCGCCGGGCCGGCAGCCATCCGCGTCGGGTGCCCGCACAGGCTGACCTCGATGCCGCGTTCGGTGAGGTCGCGGTCGGCCAGCAGGGGCAGGATGACCGGCCCGCTCAGGTGGCCCCGCAGCTCGGCGAAGACGTCACCGCTCCCGGTCAGCGGGAGGATGGTCATGCCCAGCGACTCCCGGAATGCCAGGAACTCGGCGAACAGCTCCTCGGGCTTCAGGCGCTCGGCGACGGTCACCACGTGCCCGAGGGCGAGCTCGCCCCACGCGCCCGCGAGGTCCCAGTTGCCGAGGTGGCCGAGGAAGCACAGCACGGGACGGCCTGCCGCTAGGGACGCGCGGACGGGCTGGTCGTTGACGGCGCGCACGCTGGAGAAGATCTCCTCGCGGCTGCGATCGGGAAGCCGGAAGGCGTCGCAGTAGTAGCGCATGTACGAGCGCATGCCCGCGATCACGAGGGCGTCGAGGGCGGCGTCGTCGAGCTCGGGGCGCACCCGCGCATAGTTGGACCGCAGCCGCTCCACCCCCCTGCCTCCGCGGTGCACGCTGACCTCGGCAATGGCGTCGAACAGGCCGTATGCCGGGCGCGCAGGCAGCCGGCGGACCACGGACCAGCCGGCCCGGAAGCCCCCGAGCGTGACCAGGTCGGCGAGCGCGCTCACGCGGCGTCGAGTGCCTGGCGGCGCACGGTCAGAATCCGCTGGAGGACGGTCACGAAGCTGGCGAGGGCGAGGAGCGCCAGCACCGCGGTGAGAAGCAGCTCGGGCACGCCCAGCCCCACCAGCCCGGTGGCCATCAGGACTGCCACCAGTCGGTCGGCACGCTCGGCGATGCCGACGTTCGCCGTCATGCCCAGTCCCTCGGCGCGGGCCTTGGCATACGAGACCACGCTACCGAGGATGAGGCACGCCAAGGCCAGGGCGGCCATGAAGTCGTCGTTGCCCTGGCCGGCATACCAGAGCACGAGCCCCCCGAAGATGGCCGCGTCCCCGATCCGGTCGAGGGTGGAGTCGAGGTAGGCGCCCCAGCTCCCGGAGCGGTCGGAAAGGCGCGCCATGACGCCGTCGATCGTGTCGGAGAAGACGAATGCGGTGATGACGACGGTGCCCCAGAAGAACTCGTGGCGCGGGTAGAACGCCAACGCACCGACGCACACGCCGACGGTCCCTGCGATGGTCACGATGTCGGGACTGATCCCCAGGGCGAGGAAGAGGCGGGCTACCGGGGTGAACACCTTCGTGAAGAAGGCGCGGGCGTATCGGTTCAGCATGGTGGGCTCAGACTACTGACGGGTGATGCCCGCTGGTGGGAGGACGCAGAGCCGGGCCCGCTGACCCTCGGCCCGGGTCGGGCGTCACTCCTCCGCCCGCGGAGGCCACGACTCCACGAGCGACTGTCGTACGTCCTCCAGCAGCATCGGCAGCGCCTTGGTCTGACCGACGATCGGCAGGAAGTTGGAGTCCCCGCCCCAGCGCGGGACGACGTGCTGGTGCAGGTGGGCGGCCACGCCGGCGCCCGCCACCTCGCCCTGGTTGATGCCCAGGTTGAAGCCGTGGGGGGCGGAGGCGGTGGTCAGGGCACGCACGCTGGCCTTGGTCAGCGCGGTGAACTCTGCGGTCTCGTCCTCGGTGAGGTCCAGGTAGAGAGGGACGTGACGGTAGGGGCACACAAGCAGGTGGCCCGGGTTGTAGGGGAACAGGTTCATGACCACGTAGCAGTGCTCGCCCCGGTGGACGATCAGGCCGTCGGCGTCGGACTTGGCCGGGGCGGCGCAGAACGGGCAGCCGTCACCGGCCTCCGGTGCCGGCCGGTCTCCCCGGATGTACGCCATCCGGTGCGGCGTCCAGAGCCGCTCGAAACCGTCGACGACGCCGGCGAACTCCTCCGCTCCCTCGATCCCGGTCACGCTCCGATCTTAGGGATGCCTCGCGAAATCCAGATGACCGGCACCGGTTCGCTCGACCAGACTCCACGACGTGGCAGCGGACGGCGGGGCGGCACCCAGGGGCGAGGCGACGGTTCGCCGCGGCCACGTCGACGACGCCGAGGCCATCGCGTCGCTCTACCGGCGGGTGCGCCAGGAGTGCGTTCCCGACATCCCTCCGCTGGCCCACCACCCGGCCTCGGTGGGCTGGTGGGTGCGGACCCGGCTCCTGCGCGACGCCGAGGTGTGGGTCGCCGAGACGCCGGAGGGCCTCGTGGGCTTGATGGCTCTCGTCCCGCCGGACTCGCTCGACCAGCTGTACATCCTCCGCGCGGCCAGCCGCCAGGGCCTCGGGTCGCGCTTCCTCAGCGTCGCGCGGCACCGGTTTCCCGAAGGGCTCCAGTGCTGGACCTTCCAGTCGAACACCGGTGCTCGCCGGTTCTACGAGCACCACGGGTTCATCCCGGTCGAGTGGACCGACGGCGACAACGAGGAGGGCGAGCCCGACGTGCGCTATGTCTGGAGGCCGGGCGGCTGATCGCGGCACAGACGCAGGTATGCCGGCCGCGCAAGGCGCGCGGTCGGCATACCTGCTGGGCGTGGCTCAGACCTGCGCGTGGGACTCCACGGCCCGGACCACCTCGGCGATGGCGTCCTCGACGGGCACGCCGTTCTTCTGTGAGCCGTCGCGGAACCGGAAGGACACGGCGCCCTTGGCGCGGTCCTCCTCCCCCGCGATCAGGACGAACGGCACCTTGGACTTGCTGGCGTTGCGGATCTTCTTGGGGAACCGGTCGTCGCTCGCGTCGAGCTCGATGCGAATCCCCTTCTCCTGCAACCGGTCCAGCACACCCTGGAGGTAGTCGTTGTACTCGTCGGCGACCGGGACCCCCAGCACCTGCACCGGCGAGAGCCAGGGTGGGAAGGCACCGGCGTAGTGCTCGACCAGCACTCCGAGGAAGCGCTCGATCGAGCCGAACTTGGCCGAGTGGATCATGACCGGCCGACGCCGTGTGCCGTCGGCTGCTTGGTACTCCAGCTCGAACCGCTCCGGCTGGTTGAAGTCGTACTGGATCGTCGACATCTGCCAGGTGCGCCCGATGGCGTCGCGTGCCTGCACCGAGATCTTCGGCCCGTAGTAGGCGGCGCCGCCGGGGTCGGGAACGAGCTCGAGGCCGGACTCGGTCGCCACCTTCTCGAGAATGCGGGTCGCCTCCGCCCAGTCCTCCTCGGAGCCGATGAACTTGTCAGAGTCGTCGCGGGTCGACAGCTCCAGGAAGAAGTCGTCGAGGCCGAAGTCGCGCAGCAGGCCGAGGACGAAGTCGAGCAGCTTCCTGATCTCCGCCGGAGCCTGCTCGGGAGTGCAGTAGGTGTGCGAGTCGTCCTGCGTCATGCCCCGGACCCGGGTCAGTCCGTGCACGACACCGGACTTCTCGAAGCGGTAGACCGACCCGAACTCGAACAGGCGCAGCGGCAGGTCGCGGTAGGACCGGCCCCGGGCGCGGTAGATCAGGTTGTGCATCGGGCAGTTCATGGCCTTGAGGCGGTACTCGGTGCCCTCGAACTCCATCGGCGGGAACATCGTGTCCGCGTAGTAGGGCAGGTGCCCGGAGGTGTGGAAGAGGCCTTCCTTGCTGATGTGCGGCGTGTTGACGAACTCGAAGCCCTCGTCGATGTGCCGCTGGCGGACGTAGCCCTCCATCTCGCGGCGCAGGATTCCGCCCTTGGGGTGGAACACGGCCAGACCCGACCCCAGCTCGTCGGGGAAGGAGAACAGGTCCAGCTCGGCACCCAGCCTGCGGTGATCGCGCTTCTCGGCCTCGGCGAGCCGGTCGAGGTAGGCCCTCAGGTCGTCCTTGCTGGGCCACGCCGTGCCGTAGATCCGCTGGAGCTGGGGGTTCTTCTCACTCCCCCGCCAGTAGGCCGCGCTGGAGCGCATGAGCTTGAACGCGTTGCCCAGCGCCTTGGTGGACGGCACGTGCGGCCCCCGGCACAGGTCACCCCACGCCCGCTCGCCGTCGCGCCGGACGTTGTCGTAGATCGTGAGCTGGGCACCGCCCACCTCGACGTCGGCGCCTTCTGCGGCCTCGCCGGCAGCGCCTCCCTTGAGGCCGATGAGCTCGACCTTGTAGGGCTCGTCCTTCAGCTCGACGGCGGCATCGGCATCACTGACCTCGCGGCGCACGAAGGCCTGGCCCTCGTTGACGATCCGCTGCATGACCTTCTCGAGCTGCTTGAGGTCCTCGGGCGTGAACGGCTCGTCGACGTCGAAGTCGTAGTAGAAGCCGTCCCGGATCGGGGGGCCGATCCCGAGCTTGGCGTCCGGGTGCACCTCCTGGACGGCCTGGGCGAGGATGTGGGCAGCGCTGTGCCGCAGCACCTGCAGCCCGTCCTCCTCCTGGACCGTGACCGGCTCCACAACGTCGCCTTCCGCGAGGACGTGCGACAGGTCCCGCAGCTCGCCGTTGACCCGGGCCACGAGTATCGACCGGTCGTCGCCGAACAGGTCGGCGGCCGTAGTCTGCCCGGACACCGATCGCTCGCTTCCAGCGACGTTGACGGTGATCTGGGCGGCCACGAGTTGCTCCTTGTGAGTGGGGTATGCCGTGCGGCCGAGTGCGCGCGCGGACCACCAGATGCTATCCGCCGCGTCCGTGCCGCTGCGCGGCACTTACGTAGTCGTTCTAGGCGTGGCGACACCCGTGCCGACGACGACGCAGAGACGCGGCACTGGGCGGACGAAGCGGACCTGCGGGTTGACCCGCTCGGCCCCGCAACCGATGATCCCGCCCATGACGTCGGTGCCGGAGGCCTCGGGGGCCACGCCTGCCCTGCCCGGCCCGCTTCCTCCAGGCGGTCCGGCAACCGCTGCCGGCCGCCCGGAGGCCCTCGCGCCGCGCTCCTGGATCGCGCGGATGACGCTCGCGAGCGTCGGCCTGTGGGCCGGGTTCTTCGGGCCTATCCAGGTCCTGCTGGCACTCCAGGCCGCGGAGCTGACGCCCTCGCACAAGGAGGCCACGCTCGGGCTCGTGACCGGCCTGGGTGCGGCGGTGTCCACGGTGGGCAACCCGCTCGCGGGCGCGTTCTCGGACCGCACCACCTCGCGCCTGGGCCGGCGCCTGCCGTGGGTCGTGGGCGGGGCGCTGACCGGCGTGCTGGCCATGGTGGTCCTGGCCTTCGCCCACTCGGTCGCCCTCGTGGCCCTCGGCTGGTGTCTGGCCCAGGCCGGGCTGAACGCCATGCTCGCCGCCCTGACCGCCGCCGTTCCCGACCTGGTGCCGGAACGCCAGCGGGGCCTGGTGAGCGGGTGGCTCGGCGTCGCCCAGACCCTCGGCATCGTGATGGGGACCGGTGTCGCAGCCGCCGTCGGGGGAATCCGGGCCGGCTACCTCGCCCTGGCCGTCCTGGTCGGCGTCACGGCGCTCCCCTACGTCCTGCGCAGCCTGGACCAGCGGCTGGACCCAGCGGCGCGGCCCGAGGTCTCGGTGCGGGAGTTCCTGCGGGGGTTCTGGATCAGCCCGTCGCGGCACCCCGACTTCGGCTGGGCCTGGGCCACCCGCTTCCTGGTCAACGTGAGCAACGCCCTGGGCACGCTCTACCTGCTCTTCTATCTGTCGGACGCGGTCGGGGTCGCGAAGCCGGACGAGGCGGTGTTCGTGCTGACGGTGCTGTATGCCGTGGGGCTGGTGGCGACGACGGTCGTGGCCGGCGCATGGTCGGACCGGCTCGGGCAGCGTCGGGTCTTCGTCGTCGTCTCCGGCGCGATCATGGCCGCGGCGGCGGGGATCCTGGCCGTCTGGCCCACGTGGCCGGGCGCCATCACGGGCGCCCTCGTGCTGGGCGCCGGCTTCGGGGTCTATGCCTCGGTGGACTTCGCCCTGATCACCCAGGTGCTTCCCACCGAGGGCGACCACGCCCGCGACCTCGGGGTCATCAACATCGCGAACGCCCTCCCGCAGGTGCTGGCTCCAGCCCTCGCAGCGCCGATCGTGCGGGCCTTCGCCGACCGCTCTGACGGCTACCGGGCGCTGTACGGCGTCGCCGCGGTCGTGGGACTCGTCGGGGCACTCCTGGTGCGGCGGATCCGGTCGGTGCGCTGACGGCATACCCCTGCTTGACCGGCGAGGCCAGCCGCGGAAGGCTCCCCAGCATGGCGACCCTCCCCCAGGACTTCCTCTTCGGCACCGCAACCGCGTCCTACCAGGTCGAGGGCGCGGTGACGGAGGGTGGCCGGGGCCGCAGCGTATGGGACGACTTCTGCGACCGGCCGGGCGCGATCCGCGACGGCTCGTCGGGGACGGTCGCCTGCGACCACTACCACCGGTACGCCGACGACATCGCACTGATGAAGGAGCTGGGCGCCGACGCCTACCGGTTCTCCATCGCCTGGCCCCGGATCCAGCCCGACGGGACCGGCCCGGCCAACGCCGAGGGGCTGGCGTTCTACGACCGGCTGGTCGACGGCCTCCTCGAGGCGGGCATCACCCCGGCCGCGACGCTGTTCCACTGGGACCTGCCCTCGGCACTGGAGGCCGGCGGCGGCTGGCTGGTGCGGGAGACCGCCCTGCGGTTCGCCGAGTATGCCGCAATCGTCGCCGGCCACCTCGGGGACCGGGTGCGGATGTGGATGCCGGTCAACGAGCCGGTCATCGTCACCCTGCTCGGCTACGCGACGGGCGTGCACGCCCCGGGCAGGACGCTCATGCTCGACGCGATGCCGGTGGCCCACCACCTGCTGCTCGGACACGGGCTGGCGGTCCAGGCCCTGCGCGCAGCGGGGGCCGGCTCAGTGGGCTGCGCGCACAACCACAC
Source organism: Dermatophilaceae bacterium (assembly GCA_035691065.1). Classification (GTDB taxonomy): domain Bacteria; phylum Actinomycetota; class Actinomycetes; order Actinomycetales; family Dermatophilaceae; genus DASSJT01. The sequence goes on along the minus strand of DASSJT010000051.1, from coordinate 21,802 downwards.
ACCGGTCTGGCCCGGCTCCGACGACCCTGCCGACCGCGGGGCTGCCGACGTCTACGACGTGCTGCACAACCGGCTCTTCGCCGATCCCGTGCTGCTCGGCTCCTACCCCAGCGGTATGGCCGACGGGATGCCCGGACCGGTAGCCGAGGACCTCGCCATCATCAGCGCCCCGCTGGACTTCTTCGGCTTCAACTACTACCGCCCGACGCGGGTCGGAGCGGTCGACGGCCCGGCAGCCCGTGCGGCGGGCGGAGCCGGTCCGGCCGATCTCGAGCTCTCGGGGCTGCCCGCGCTGCCGTTCGCCATGCTGCCCATCGAGGGTTACCCCCGTACCGGGTTCGGCTGGCCAGTGGTGCCCGAGGGACTTCACGAGCAGCTGCTGATCCTGAGGGACCGTTACGGTGACCGGCTGCCGCCGGTCTTCGTCACCGAGAACGGCTGCGCGCATGCCGGGGGGCCAGGCCCCGACGGAAAGGTCCACGACCCCGAGCGCATCACCTACCTCGAGAGCCACCTCGACGCCGTGGCTCGCGCCCGCGAGGACGGCGTCGACGTCCGTGGCTACTTCTGCTGGTCGCTCCTGGACAACTTCGAGTGGGCGGAGGGCTACACGCAGCGGTTCGGGCTCGTGCACGTCGACTACGACACCCTGCGGCGGACACCCAAGGACTCGTTCGCCTGGTTCGCGCAGAGGATCCGGGAAACACACCGGGGAGGGTAAAGCGGTCGCAGCACGGCGTCTCGTGGGCCTACCGTCGCTTGCGTGGACCTCGTGATCGCCAGCCTCGCAGACCGCCCCGACCTGGCGCCGCTCACGTGGTCGTTCGAGGGGCTGTGGCCCACGTTCATGCAGCAGGACCCGGTCTCCGACCTGTTCTACGCCCAGGCAGCCGACCGGTATGCCGCGTACACGCTGGTCGCCTACGACGCCGCCGACCCGACGCGTCCCGTGGCGCGCTCGTGTTCCGTGCCGTTCGCGATGGGCGAGGACGTCGACCGCCCGAGGCTGCCCGACGACGGGTGGGACGGCGTGATCCGGTGGTCCTGGCTGGACAGCCTCAACGGGGTCGAACCCACTCACGTCTCGGCGATCGAGGTCGCGATCCGGCCGGACCTGCGGGGCACTGGTCTGGCTGCGGTGATGCTGGACGCCAAGCGGGCGAACGTGCGGCGGCTCGGGTTCGGCGAGCTGTATGCGCCGGTCCGGCCCAGTCGCAAGAGCGCGGAGCCGGACACCCCGATGGCCGACTACGTCAAGCGCGTACGCGACGACGGGCTGCCCGAGGACCCCTGGCTTCGGCTCCACGTGCGGGCGGGGGCGGAGGTGATCGGCGTCTGCCCTCGGGCGATGACCATCTCCGGCACTCTCGCGGAGTGGCGCGCCTGGACCGGACTGCCGTTCGAGCGCTCCGGTGACGTCGTGGTTCCAGGAGCTCTGAACCCGGTGCACTGCAGTGTCGAGCACGACCACGCCGTCTATGTGGAGCCCGGCGTGTGGGTTCGCCACCTGCTGTAACCGAGGTCCTCTGGCACCTGCGTCTGGGACCAGGTGCCTCGGTCAGGGGTCCTGGTCAGGGGTTCCGGTCAGACGGAGCACCAGGTGCTCGATGGCGTTGTCCTTCGCCGCCCTCAGGCCGGCCACCACCTGGTGGTCCTCCCGGTGAACGACGAGCTCCACCGTGCTGGGCAGGAGAACCGGTTTGCGGAACCACACGTGGGATGTCGATGGCCGCCGGGAGCGGGGCCCCAGCGCCGCCAGGGTGCGCGCATAGCTCCACATGCCGTGCGCGATGGCGCGCGGGTAGCCGAGCGGTCGAGCCGTCAAGGCGTGCAGGTGGATCGGGTTCAGGTCGCCGCTCACCGATCCGTACTCACGCCCCAGGCCCGCGGGGAGCCGCCACCTCGCCGACGGGGTGCCCTGCGGAAATGCGGGAGCAGCCTCTCCCCGGGGCGCGTCGGGATGGGGTGCCCCGCGGTTGAGGTAGGTGCTGCGGCCGGCCCACGCCGTGGTGCCGTCGATGTCGACCTCGGTGACCAGGTCGACGAGTCGACCCCTGCGGTGGTCCCGGAGGGCCTCGGCGCGCACGCTGACGCTCAGGCGGTCGTCTGCGAAGAGGGGGCGGTGAACGGTGATGGCATTCTCGACGTGCACGAGGCCCAGGATCGGGAAGGGAAAGCCCGCCCCGGTCATCAGCGCGACCTGCAGCGGGAACCCCAACACGTGTGGATAGGTGGGCGGCAGCTGGTCGGCGACATCCCAGCCGCAGAGCCGCTGGTACCGCGTCAGGTGGTCGCGGTCGACCCCGACATTGGAGTGCCGGAGGGTGCGCTCGGGCAGCGTGGATCCTGACCGGCCGCGGCCGGTCAGGGCTCCCTTGAGCAACAGCGCGCGCACGGAGGGCGTGGCGCCCAGGTCCTCGACGGCCAGGTCACCCATGCTCAGGCTCCCAGGAGGCTCTGGCCACAGACCCGCACGACGTTGCCGGTGACCCCGCCACTGGCGCCCTGGGCGAGCCACGCGATCGTTTCCGCGACGTCGACGGGCAGGCCGCCCTGGGCCAGCGAGTTGACCCGGCGCCCCATCTCCCGGGTGGCCAGCGGGACCTTGGCCGTCATCTCGGTCTCGATGAAACCCGGCGCAACGGCGTTGACGGTGATGCCTCGCTCGGCGAGGGAGGCATCGGTCGCCAGGCTTTGAACCACACCGATCACCCCGGCCTTGGACGCGGCGTAGTTGGTCTGTCCGCGGTTGCCGGCGATGCCGGCGATCGAGGACACGCAGACGACAGCGCCTCCGTCGCTGAGCCCACCGGGGGCGAGGATGGCCTCGTTCATGCGCAGGATCGAGATGAGGTTGACGTCGATCACCGACGCCCAGCGGTCCGCGTCCATGTTGGCCAGCAGCCGGTCGCGGATGACTCCCGCGTTGTGGACGACGACATCCAGGCCCCCATGCCGCGACGTCGCGTGCTCGAGGATGCGAGCCCCTGCGTCGGTCGCAGTGACGTCGAGCTGGAGGGCGGTCCCGCCGACGCGGTTGGCCACAGCCGCCAGCGCCTCGCCGGCAACGGGCAGGTCGACGCAGACGACTCTGGCGCCGTCACGGGCAAGCACGTCCGCAATCGCCGCACCGATCCCGCGCGCGGCTCCGGTCACCGCGGCCACCTTCCCCTCCAGCGGCCTAGTCCAGTCCGCCGGAGCCTGAGCCACGCCGCCCCCGACCACCACGACCTGGCCGGACACATAGGCCGAGCGGCCCGAGAGGAGGAACCGCACCGTGGAGTCGATGTTCTCGTCGCCGCCGTCGCCCACCAGGACCAGGTTGGCGGTCCCGCCGGCCCTCAGCTCCTTGCCGATCGAGCGGGTGATGCCCTCCAGCGCACGGCGAGCGGCGGCCTGGGCCACTGAGCCAGCCTCCTCCGGCGGTCGGCCGAGGACGACCACCCGGGCGCTGGCCCCGAGCCGTTTCAGCGAGGGTGCGACGATGGCGCGCAGGGTCTCGAGGTCGCCGGGTGACTCCGCCGCCGACAGGTCGGCGACCACCGCTGCTGTCGAACCCTCCTCGGGAGATGCCTCGAGGATGCTCAGGCCCTCCTCGTGGAGCAGCGCGCGGATCCGCTTGGCCAGTGGCGCATCGCCGTGTCCGCCGACGACGACGGGACCTGCCACGAGAGGCGACCCCACGGCATACCGCCGCAGTCGCGCCGGGCGGGGCAGCCCGAGCTGCGCCGCGACCTTGGTGCCCAGGGGGCTGTTGACCAGCTGTGCGTACCTGTCCGACACGGTCGCCCCTCACGCCCCTTCGAGGATCGCCAGGACCCCCTGGCCGCCGGCGGCACAGATCGAGATCAGCCCGCGCGACCCCGGCCCCTTCTCGTGGAGCGCCTTGGCCAGCGAGGCCACGATGCGCCCGCCGGTGGCCGCGAACGGGTGGCCGGCAGCGAGCGAGGAGCCGTTGACATTGAGCCTGCTGCGGTCGAGGGCGCCGACCGGCGCGTCGAGTCCCAGCCGGTTGCGGCAGAAGTCCTCGTCCTCCCACGCCTTGAGGGTGGTCAGCACGGTCGAGGCGAAGGCCTCGTGGATCTCGACGAGGTCGAAGTCCTGGAGCTTCATCCCGTTGCGCTCGAGGAGCCGCGGCAGCGCATACGCGGGCGCCATGAGCAGCCCCTCGTCGCCGTGGACGTAGTCGACCGCCGCGGTCTCGCCGTCGACGAGGTACGCGAGGGGCGTGAGGCCATGGGCGGCGGCCCACTCCTCGGTGCCGAACAGCACGACGGATGCTCCGTCGGTGAGCGGGGTCGAGTTCCCGGCCGTCATGGTCGCGCCTTCGCCACGGCCGAAGGCCGGCCGGAGCGTGGCGAGCTTCTCCAGCGAGGTGTCCGGGCGGAGGTTCTGGTCGCGGGTGAGGCCGAGATAGGGCGTCATCAGGTCGTCGAAGAACCCCCGGTCGTAGGCTGCGGCCAGGTTGCGGTGGCTCAGCAGCGCCAGCTCGTCCTGGTCCTCCCGAGTGATGCCCCAAGCGGCGGCCGTCTGGGCCATGTGCTCGCCCATCGACAGGCCCGTGCGCGGCTCGGCATTCGCTGGGGTCTCGATGCCGAGGTGGCCCGGGCGGAGTCCGCCGAGGGCGCGCAGCTTCTGGGCCGGCGTCTTCCCCCGGTTGGCGCGAAGGAGGGTCTTGCGCAGCTTCTCACTGACGTTGATGGGTGCGTCCGAAGCGCTGTCGACGCCTCCGGAGATGGCCGAGTCGACCTGGCCGAGCTTGATCTTGTTGCTCACCAGGATCGCCGTCTCCAGGCCCGTCCCGCAGGCCTGTTGGACGTCGTATGCCGGTGTGCTGGCATTCAGGCTCGACCCCAGGACCGCTTCGCGGGTGAGGTTGAAGTCGCGGCTGTGCTTCACCACCGCGCCGGCGGCGACCTCGCCTAGCCGCTCCCCAGCCAGCCCGTAACGGGCCACGAGCCCCTCGAGCGCCGCGGTCAGCATGTCCTGGTTGGAGGCCTCGGCATAGCGGCCGAACTGGCGGGCGAACGGGATGCGGTTGCCGCCGAGGACGGCTGCCCTGCGCGGGGAGGCTGGTGCCCCCGCGTCCGGCGCTGGGGAGGGGGACGAGGTGGACGACGTGGTCACGTGACTGCTCCTTGATCTGCCGCAGGCGGCCCGGCTACGAGCGGGGAGGGCCGGGCGAGGCCATCCGCTTTACCAGATACGGACGGTAGCAGATACACCAAGTACCTGCTACCGTGCGCTCCTGTGACGAGCGTGGCTGGGGAGCACAGCGAGGGTCCCACCGACCAGTCCACCGAGCAGCTGAGCGACGAGGCCCCCGAGCGGCCCATCGACGAGGCCCCCGAGCGGCCTACCGATGGGGCGACAGATGGTGCACCGGCGGATGGGCGCACCACCCGCTGGAACGAGCACCGGCAGAACCGCCGGCGGGAGCTGGTGGAGGCCACGCTGCGCGCCATCCGACTTCACGGTGCGGGGGTTGGCATGGACGACGTCGCCGCTGTGGCGGGGACCTCGAAGACGGTGATCTACCGACACTTCTCCGACCGCGCCGGGCTCTACCAGGCGGTCGCCGAGCACGTGGACCGGACCATCCTCCGCGACCTCGCGCAGGCCGTCGGCGACGAGAGCGCGCTCGTGACCGGCAGCACGCAGGCTGGGGACCCTCGCGTCGACCCCCGCGCAGTCATCGGCGCCGCCATCGACTCCTACCTGCGGCTGGTGGAGCGGGACCCCGAGGTCTACCGGTTCATCGTCGCGGCCCCGCTGCTCGAGCGCTCCCCCGTGGGGGCGGCCGGGTCCAGCGAGGCGATGAGCGACCACGTGGCCGAGCGGATCGCCCACCTGATCGGCGCCGCGCTGTCCGCCCGGGGCGGGGAGGCGAAAGCGGCTCAGGTCTGGGGTCCGGCGGTCGTGGGCATGGTCCGCGCCGCTGCTGACCGGTGGCTTGCCCGGGGCGCGAGCACATCGGGCATGAGTCGGACCTCCCTCGCCGACCACCTCACGGACCTGGCCTGGGGCGGGCTGTCGTCCGCTTGGCCGCCACTCCCGGGGCCAGCCCAGTCGGACATCGACGCCGACGCGACATAGCCCGGTGTGGACTGGCCCACGTCGCGCTCTCCTCGCGGCGTCGTCCGACTTGGGGCAGCCGCGTCGGCTAGACCGGCCCTTCGACGTCGAGAAGGATCGAGCCGTCCGGCGCGATGCCCCAGAACGGGTTGTGGGCAACCTCCCACGGGTGGCCGTCCGGGTCGATGAAGATCCCCGAGTAGCCGCCCCAGAACGTCTCGGCACCGCGCCGGCCGATGACGCCGCCGGCCCTCTCGGCGTCGGCCAGAACGGTGTCGACCTCCGCGGATGACCGCACGTTGTGGGCGAGGGTCACGCCGCCCCAGCCGCCGGTGTCGCTGACCACGCTATCCTCGGCGAGCAGCTGGCGGCTCCAGAGCGCCAGCACCATGCAGCCGGCCTGGAAGAAGACCACGTCGTCGCCGCCGGGACGGGCCGTCGGCTGCCAGCCGAGGCCCTCGTAGAACCTGCGGGCCCGGTCGAGGTCAGCAACCCCGAGGGTGATCAAGCTGACTCGCTGCTCCATCCCTCGACCTTAGAGGAGCCGGCCCAAACCAGAGCCTTTCCCGAACCTCCCACATCCGGTCCGGACGGCTCCTCATACTGCCTCCGGCGCACCCCTCGGCCACGTCGAGTGGGACCAGACCACGCGGCTTACTCGAGCGCGTCCCCGACCCGCACGTGACCGGGTGCCTCGACATCGGCGTAGACCCCCGCGCATGTACCGGCGGGGCCCACGATGCCGAGCCGGGCGGCCCCGAGGCTGACTACGCTACCTGCCAGTGCCCGGAGATCCTCGGGCGAGAGGTCGACGACGAAGTTGGCCCGGACGCCCTCCGACTGCTCTCTGGAGATGAGGTGCACCGGGGCCTTCTTGCGCCGATCGCCTGCAAGGCCCCCCTCCTCCACGTCGACCTCCGAGAGGTCGGTGCCCGGCTCGCCCTTGACGGGGTAGGTGTGGATCTCGGTCACGTGCGCGGTGGACATGCTGACAGTGAAACACCACTACCCGCCTCGGGGGCGTTCAGGTGGAGGTTCCCCGTCAAGGGCCCCCGCCGAATGGCCCCTGAGCCCGGTCGTACTCACCTGTCACGTCCTGTGGGCATGTTCCGGCTCCGGAGGACGGCCATCAAGGTCGCGCCGGCGTAGACGGCGCCGCCGACACAGAAGAGAAGCACCACAGCCACCAAGAGGTGACGCCACTCCTTGCCGTCGGCACCGAGCAGATCCAGGAAGACTCCAAGGACGAACAACACCCCCGCCACGGCCGCCAGGCCCCCCGCAAGGGTGACAAGGTACCCGAGCGGCCCGACGTCCTCGGCCTTCGGCCCGAGGCCGGCAGGGGGAAACTTCTCCCGGAACTCGGATGCATTCATCCACTTGCCCTGGTCAGCGGCCGGGTCTTGCCTTCCCGATGCCCACAGGGCCGCGGCCAGGGTGGCGTACTTGCGGTCCTGGACCGATCGCGGTGCGGACGGTGCGCCGCAATGGGCGAGGATCTCGGGGTCGGGGTCGAAGAGATGGTCCCGAACGCTCAGCGCCTTCTCCCCCGAACAGAGCAGCCGCCGCAGCGTGTAGCCGCCGCCGGGGGTACGCAGGATGATCGCGATCTCCACCACAGCCGGCTCCAGTCGGCTTCGGTGCACTTTCACCACCTGGGCCAGTCCCTCATGCGACTCCAGAGCCCGGTGCATCTGCCCCCACGTGAGGTACACACCATGAGAATCGCAGGCCCCGGTCCTCTCCCGGCACGATTCGCCCTCAAAGCTGAGGCAGCGACGCCGCGCTTCAGTCAGCAGACAACGCCACTGCCCCGCATGACCGCGCGGCGCCCGACGGTGCAACCGTCAAGCTCGACCACTCGAGGCCTCGAACAACTCTGGGTCGCCCGCGCACTTCGGACGTGTGACGACCCCGTTTCCGGGTAGCAGAGACTTTGGCGCCACCGCCTGACACCCCCGTGCGTGCGGTGGCGTCCCCATGGGGTGGCGCACCGGATACACGCGGTGGTGAAGGACCGGTCCGTGTTCGCCGGTTCAGGCCGATTGGGGTGGGGTGGTCACCGCACGCATCCGCCGGCGGCAGAGACGACGAAGACCCTTGTCTGGGTAATTAGTTGCCGTTCTGTGGGGCCATCCGTTCCGTGATGGTCCCGTAGTCTCCGAGCTCCACTTCGCACTAGCACGCCCGGTCGTCGGCAAATCCGGTCAACAGGCGCGGAGCTCCTCGCCCGCCTCGCGGCGGTATTGGGACGCCGAATCAGCCGCCTGAACGAGGGGGTCGGCTTGAATGGGGCGGCCCGGGATGGCCGCGGCATCGCTCGTCAGTGACGGTCAGTCACGGGACCGTGCGAACTCCTCCAGTAGCTGCGCCACCCGGTCAGGGTTGCCGAGCTGCGGCACGTGCCCTGCTGGTAGCACCTCGAGGCGTGCGTCAGGCATCAACTCCGCCACGGCGTGGGCGTCGGCGACCGAAACGACCGGGTCGTGGTCTCCCCAGATCATCAACGTTGGCGCGGCCAGGCGGCGGAGGTCGTCCGGACTGATCCGGGTTGCCGATCGGGTGCCGAACGGTGAGATGAGTGCTTGGAACTCGGCCAGGTTGGCGGCGGCCGCAACCGGGTCATGGGCTGCGTCGATGAGCGAGTCGAGCAGGTCGGGGTGCCGCAGGATGGTGTCTCCCTCGCCCACCGACGACATCAGGCGCAGCAGCATCCGCCGGCCCGGCCTCACGGTGCGGCTGAGGACATCGCCCAGGAGCGGCGTCGCCATGAGCCGGATGCCCATGGGAACGCGGGCTCGGGGAAGGAGCGGGACCGATCCGAGCATGACAAGACCGCGCACCCGCTCCGGACGGTCCAGGGCGCACCAGATCGCCCAGGTGCCACCCCCCGACGCACCGGCGAGCACAGCCGACTCCAACTCGAGTTCGTCGAGAACGTCGTTGACGAACCGCACCGCGCAGTTCCGAAAGGTTCGCCGAGGGAAGGTCTCGGGCTCGCTGAGGCCGAAACCTGGTCGGTCGATGAGGAAGGACCGCACTCCCGTCAGGTGTTCAAGCAACATCAGGTGCGACAGCGACGAGGTGTTGTTGCCGTGCAGATGCACGACAGGGGGGCCGTCACCAGCCTCGATCACGTGGACTGCTCCACGGCGCGGCATCCGGACGAAGCGGCTGCGGGCCCCTGCCGTCTGGACCATCCGCTCATACCTCTCGCGCAGCCGCGGCGGGTGAGCCGGTATGGGCGGCGTACTCATGTTCGGCTGTGTCGCCATGGCGACTCCTCTACGCGGATCTGCCCAACAATCTTCGGCCGCGCCAGCGCAGCGGGACTAGTTCGAAGTTCGAACCCAACGATCCGGCGCGGCGATGGGACACTGGCCGTTGTGGGCTCGAGCGAGTTCAGGGGCTACTGCTCGTACACCAAGGCCATCGAGCACCTCGGTGATCGGTGGAGCCTGCTCATCGTGCGGGAGCTCGGGATGTTCGGGCCGCAGGGATTCAACGACCTGGTCACCGGGCTGCCCGGCCGCATCTCGCGCTCCGTGCTCGCCGATCGCCTGCGCCGCCTGGAGACGTTGGGGCTGGTCTTGCGCGGTAACGGCCAAGACCCGTCGGCCTACCGCCTCACCACGGTCGGTCAAGGTCTGATGACCACCCTCGGATCGCTGCGCACGTGGGCGGACACCTGGCTCCCCGACGACCCCGACATGTTGGAGCGTGACCCGGACGTCGTGCTCGGCTGGCTCGCCCAGCGGGTGGACCCCGACCGCGTGCCCCAGCGACCCGTCGTCCTGGAGCTCCGCCTCCCCCACCGACTCGACCGCAGGTACTGGCTTGTGCTCGAGCGTGGCATCGAACCCTACGGCTGTCTCGCCGACCCACTCCTGGATGAGAGCCGCTACGTATACGTCGAGGCACCGATGCCGGCGCTGCTGGCACTTGCCCACGGTCGGTTCGACTGGTCGGATGCACTCGGGGACGGCGCGGTCACCGCTGCCGGCGATCCCGACTTGGTTCGCCAGGTGGTCTTCTGGTTCCAGCCCGCCACCAAACAACTTCGGTCGTGGTACACCAACAGCTAATTCGCACGAGGCAAGCGGAGGCTTCTTCTGACGCTCGCCTGAGGTAGCTCCAGTGACCACGACTACGACCGGGATTCAACTCAATGCGGACGGGGAGCCGCACCCTGCTGCTCGTTGAGCGTGGTCGACTGGCGGCGGTAGGACGCACCTGCTCTGCTCGTGGCGGAACGGCTTAGTCCGGTCCGCTTTCAACATTGGGAGGCCGGCGTAGGAGGGTGGTGGGACGATGCAAACGTGGCGACCCTGGCTGAGCGGATCCTCGGTGCCCTTCGTTACGCGCCCTTAGATGATGATGTGCTGGCGAAGCGCCTGGGCGTCGGCCACCGACAGGCGGTGAACCAGGCAGCACGACGGCTGGAAGCCCAGGGGCGCCTCCGACGGTTCGTTGCGCCCAACGGGAAGATCCTGAATGCGCTGACGGACGGGCCTGTGCGGCAGATTCCCGAGCCCATCCCTCCTCAGCTGGTGGCCGTGCCGGCAACGGCCGAGTCCTTCAGCTCCTTCGTGCAAGAGCAGATTGGGTGGTACGTCTACGTGCTGCGTGATCCACGCGATGGTCGGGTCTTCTACGTTGGGAAGGGCACTGGCAACCGTGTATTCCAGCACGCCCAGGATGCCGCCACGTTGCACGACTCCGCGAAGCCGAAGCTGGGCAGGATTCGAGCGATCCACGCAGCCGGTCTCCAGGTCGTCACTGAACTGGTGAGACACCACATCCCGACAGAGAAGACGGCATACCTGGTGGAAGCGTCCGTGATTGACGCGATGCGTGCCGCGGGCCTCGAGCTCGCAAACGAGGTCAAGGGCCACCACAGTGCCGTCTACGGCTGGGCCAGCACTGCGGTAGCCGCCTCTGTCTACGAAGCGCCGCCTCTGCCAGAGGTGCACGAGGCGCTCGTGATGTTCAAGATCCCAAAGCTCTGGACTCCGGCCATCACGGAAGCCGAACTGTATGAGGCGACGAGGGGGTGGTGGGTGCTGGGCCCGAAGGCAAGGCGTGCCAAGTACGCCCTCGCGGTCAACAAGGGAGTGACTCGTGGAGTCTGGCGGATCGAGTACTGGCGGGAGCGGGTGGCCGGTGATCGTGACTATGACCCGGCCGAAGTTCCGCCGAGAGTTGGCTTCAGTGGCGCGGCAGCGCCCGAGATGAACCACTTGCTCAACCGGTCGATCAAGCACCTGCCGCAAGGCGCGGGAGCGGTGGCCGTCTACTTGAACTGCGCGGACGATATCCAGCCGGCCGAGCTTCTCACCGGAGCAGCGGCCGCCAGCGTGGCCGGGTCTGAACGAACCTGAGTTGCTGAATGGGAAGCGCGACCACCTCCTCGCCCTCTCCGTGCGTGGGCACCCGGACGAGTGGACCGGCCAGACCCGCTATGTCCTGCTGTACCCAAGCCGAAACGTCAGATTCCGCCACGCAGCCGACGCCCTCTCCAAGATCCTGATCGACGGCGACACCTCGTTCCAATCCTTCACGATCGACGACCTTCTCGAGGCCGCATTCGGCCACGACGCTGAGTCGAGGGACGCCATCCGCGGGCGCTACCTGTGGTGGATCGACATAGAGTGACGGCGCCGATCGGGTACCGGCCAAAACACCTCCCTACGCGGCGGAATGCAGCACCCTTCCTTGATCGCAATGGGCCCCGCGCCGGCGTGGTGGCGAAACCTTGTCGCCGTGGGCCGGCGCGCTTTGGACGGCATAGCCGTGTTGGGCAGGACGTGTCGGTCGGGCCCGGCGCGGCTGTGGCATTCGAGGTCGACGGGGTGAACAACGTGCACCGCACCGGGTGGAGCGTGGGCGCTGGGCGCTAAGCCGCACTAGGTCCGGATCCGCCCGGATGAGGTGTCCGGGCGGCGGTTCAAGGTGGCCGACCTGCCGCACGAGTGGTGGGGTTGATCCAAGGCGGAGGCGTGCCGCCCGTGGCGTTACCGGCTGGCACACGACCCGACCCTGGCGCGGCACCCATCGCTACGATGGGCATGCGGCGGCGTCAAGCGTAGGCTCAGGTCCGGACATGTTTGTCACGGCCCAGGCCATCCCTGTGGTGAACGCTCCGCTTGCCCGGACCTGGGCCCCGCGGAGAGGAGTCCACCGTGCGTTTCCTGCGACGATGTCTGGTCCTGGCCACTGCACCCGCACTCGCGATGATCACGGTCCCGGCGGCCCATTCCGCGCCGGCTGCCGACGCTCTGGTCAGCGTCGCCAGCCCCACCGACGACCATCCACGCAACTCATCCAATGAACCGTCACTGGCGGTCAGCGCCGCCCGGCCGGACGTGCTCGCCGCCGGGTCGAACGACCTCGTCGACATGCAGCCGTGCTCGCAGCTGGCGTCCACCGAACACGCGGCGTGCTCGTTCCCGCTGGGCACGTTCAACCCCGGCGTCGGCCTGTCCGCGGTGCACTTCTCGTTCGACCGCGGCCACACCTGGATCCAGCCAACCTATTCTGGGCTGACCGCTGCTGACTGCAGCCCGACGGTGGAGCCGTGCGTCCCGCACGTGGGGCCGATCCACACCGTGCCCAACTACTACGAGAACGGCCTGCGCTCGCGCAGCGACACGGGTGTGTCGTTCGGTCCTGCACCCGGCCCCAACGGGTTCTCGTGGGCCAACGGTGACCGGCTGTACTTCTCCAGCCTGGCCACAAACCTCACCGACACGGTTTTGCGCAACGGGAACCCGAGCCAGAACGGCTTCTTCGGGGTGACCGTGTCGCACATCGACAACGTGACGCCAGAAAGGATCGCGGACCAGCAGAACTGGTCACGCCCGTACTTCGCCGCGCCACAGGCAGCGTTCAGCTCTGGCTTGGACAAGGAGCAGGTCTGGGCGGACAACGCCCAGTCCAGCCCGTTCTTCGGCAACGTGTACGTCTGCTACTCCGACTTCCACAGCTACAGCGGAGGCAACGCCTTCCCGCTCAAGCCCATGGTGTCCACCTCCCGCGACGGCGGGGTCACATGGAAACAACACCAAGTCGCCCCAGCAATTGCCAACGCCAAGCAGGGCGCGTACGACGGCTGCACCGTGCGAACCGACAGCCACGGCGCCGTCTACGTGTTCTTCACCCACTTCGGCGGGACCAGCCTCGCCGGCTTCCACACGGTGATCAAGTCGGTGGACGGCGGCCAGACCTGGCGTCAGCCAAAGGACGTGGTGGCGATCACCGACCCGTGCTTCCACACCGACAGCGTGACTCATCGGTGCATCGTGGACGGCATCGCCGGTGCACGCACCGACCTGGCCGCCATGCCCAGTGTGGACATCGCGAACGGGGCGCCCTCCGGCGCCGACGCCACGAACGAGATCGTCGACTCCTGGGTCGACGGAGCACTTGGGCCCGACCACGAGAAGGTGATGATAGCCTACTCGACCGACGGGGCTGCCTCGTTCAGCACGCCGGCTGCGATTTCTCCGGCGGGCGACATCCCGACCTACGCCGCGCCGGCGGTCAGCCCCGATGGCACTCGGGTGTACGTGGTGTCCCAGGCATTCACCCAGCCGTTCCAGACGACCACGGTCAACCCGCGGCCGGAGCACGGCGTGCTGCAGTCCGCACCGATCGGGGCAGGTGGGGCGCCCGGTGTCTGGACCACGGAGTTCTCCGGCCCCACAGGCGACGCACGCGGCACGACGCAGGGCAGGATCCTTTACAACGAGTTCCTCGGCGACTACGTCTATGCCATCGCCACGCGCAGTTACGGCGCCGGTGTCTGGACCGACACCCGGCGCACCGAGGACTGCCCGGCGTTCGACACCTGGCGACAGCAGTCATCGGACGCCGGACACGTGGTGCTGCCGGCGCCGTGGCCCCTGGGCGACTGTGGGGCCAGCTTCGGTAACAACGACATCTTCAGCGCCACCACCGGCTGAGGCGGCGGACCGGTCTACCCTGGCGCCCGGCCCGGGCAGACCGGCTCTTCGCCGTGTCAAGACGAGTTCGACCCGATTCCAGAGGTGCCACTGACATGGGCGTCGCGCCTCCGAAGCGTCCACGGAAGGGAGAGGGAGCCATGGACCAGCAGACGATCGAGGCGGAACTCCCCCACGAGGGAGCTCGTGAGCTCCTCGCCTCCACCGCTGCCGCGCACCTCGCGTATGTCGCCAAGGACGGCACCCCCGAGAGTCGTCCCGGTCGGCTTCTACTGGACCGGGAGAGGAGTTCGTGGTGTCCACGGCGACCAACTCGCCGAAGCTCGCATCGCTGTCCGAGCGACCTGACGTCTCCCTGACCATCGACACCGACAAAGGCCCCGGATGATCGGCTAGAAGCTCAGAGGAGGTATGTGAGTGGCCTGGGTCTGATGGAGGCTCGGGCTATTGCGGGTCGGGTGCCTCCAGGCAACCCAAGCGATTCAGAGTTCAGGCACCAATCTGCACAGGTGCGGGCCATGATGTGGTGGTGGGCCGGTTTGGAGCTGCGGAGGACGCGGCGACGTGCGTGGATGGCCACCTCGAGGCGCCGTTCGATATGAGGGTGAGATTGCGGTGGTTCCAGGGGGAGTCGAGTCGCCTCACCGTTCATGAACCACCCCTTCCGTTGGGGCCTGCGTCCTCTGCGCGCATCACGTCACCCGTGGTTCGTTCGGCCGTGCGTGCGTAGGGAACGGGCGTGGTCCAGCCGCCTGGGGTCGTGGGACGCATCGGGGGTTTGCTCGGTGTTGCCGTGGTTGCCGGTGTCCTGGTCAGGCAGCGTTGGCTGCACTGGGGGGCGACGCTGCAGGAGAGACAGCGTTTGCTGCCCGGCGACGAGGTACTGCCCACGGCCCAGTCAGTGTCCACGCAGGCAGTCACCATCGCCGCCGGCATCGATGAGGTGTGGCCCTGGGTCGCACAAATGGGTTACGGCGGACGTGCCGGCTTCTACAGTTACCCGCTTGTTGAATGGGTGGGCGGCGCCCGCGACAGCCGACGAATCCAGGGGTTGTCCGATCCGAGCGCGGGCGACCGCATCCCTTACTTCACGCCTCTGCCGCTGGTTGTCGTTGTGGCCGAAGCGCCCCGGGTGGTTGTGCTGGGTCAGAGGGTCCCCGACGGTCGCAAGGCGAGGATCGACTGGACGTGGGCCTTTGTGCTCTCCGAGTCCTGCGGCGGTCGCACGAGACTCCTGGTGAGGATGCGCAGCTATTATGCGCCGGCGTGGATGCGGGTGGTCGTGCACCTGGTTCTGGAACCGGCGCATGCGGTCCTCGGGAGACGGCAGATGCTCGGCATAGCGCAGCGGGCAGAGGCCGGCACCCGACAGCGCTGACGAAAGGTGGCATCCTGCAGCCGACCCGTCGGTTGTGGCAGCGTTCGGCAACTCGACCCTGAGCGGTCTCTCTGGTCGGCGTCGGGTCCGACGCTTCTGTGAGGGGATCATGGCTGCGGTTCGCCGTCGCCAGCCAAAGGTTTCTCTGGGTTCCCATGGCCGGAACGACGAGTGGCTGCGGTCGAGGGGCGGTACACGGTAGCCATCGGTGCTGCCACTGAACCTGCCGTGGCGTGGGCAGATGCCCTCCGCCGCGACCGCAATGGTCAGCGTCTGGACCGCTGAGCAGTCGCGCAACGCCGCCGGATACTGGCACGGGATGGACATGAAGTGGACCTACGGCGCTTGCCGCCACCGTGTTGGCGCGCGAGGCTGGAACGGTCACCACACGCCTCTTGGGCCAGGTAGACACCTAGTGGCCCAGCGCCAGGAAGTCGGCGGGACCGGCAGAACGCCCGAGCTGTATGGATCGGCGGCGTGGAACCTCGCTGGTCCGACTCCGAGATGCAGTCGATGCGATCTGACGGCTCGTTCTACCTCGGGGCCGCGGTCGGTCGACGCGGTCACGTGGAGACTGCCTACCTTGATCCCACCCGCCGTGAGCCGCGAGGAGTTCCTGAAAGATGTCCTACGTGTGGCGCCCGAGTGCTGGTCGCTTGCACGGAGTGCGGACTACGCATCCGGGGGGATTACCACGTGCCCGGCGTAATTGGGGTCTCATCGCCGAACAGACCCTCGTTCTGAGACGGCTGCGGCGCCGCCTTCCCATGGGCCACCCGTCAAGAGCGGATCTACGAGCTCGAGAACCTGTTGGACGAGGAAGTCGTTGACGAGGCCGACCGCGTCGCCGTGCTGGAGCAGCTGCAGCGACTGCGGGAGGACGAGCACCTGTCCGAGAAGGACGAGCGTCAGGCATGGGAGACGATCAAGCGTCGGGCTGGCGGCGCACTCAAGAGCCCTTCAGCGCAGAGGCTCATAGAGGGCATCGTTTCTGCCGCAATTCGGCATCAGCTCGGAATTTGAGCGCCAACGAAACCGCAGCAGCAGCGACCCTGGCTTCAATATCCGGGGGCGCTGTGCTGTGGGTGCTGCCCCCTACTGTCGAGGTGTGGCGCGCACCGGCTGGGTCTATCGAGACGACCACTATCTGCTCGATTCCGAGCAGAGCCACGATGCCTGGATCGACGAGCTCCGCGGGGACTGCTGGCGGCTCTGGATGCCGCGGCAGAGGTGGGAGGGCACGCCCTGCCTGGTCAAGGGGCGGCCGGCGCTGCGGCACTGCGCCGATGGTTCGGGCCCGGCCCGGAGCCGCCGCCCCTGGCGGGCGGGCCAGAGGCCCCGTGACACCGGACGCTGGTGCATGTGCGGCATTACTCCTCCTTGGGATCCTCCGGATTGCGGTCCATATCTGGATCATGTCCGCGGACTACGTTGAGGTGTCGCATGCAGGCAGTGGTTCCTTGGTAGATGTAGTCGGCATCCTGGACAACTGTCTGCTCACCGTTCTGGAGGGCCACCAGGCACCAGAAGCACTTCATTTCTCTCCTCTCCCAGTCCTGATCTGCTACGAGGTCCGGTAACCGCAAGCGTGCGGTCGGCCGGGGCACGCAGCGGACTCGTCGCGGGCCTCTCGTCCGCAGGAGTCACCATCTTCTCGTGAGGGTCTGCAAGGGTTGGAGGACTTCGGAGGTGTTGCTGGACGAGCGACGCCGAGCCGCTTCTTGAACCGACGCCGTCGCCAATGGATCCTTACCCGGTTGAGACGCTTTGGTGCACGCGCCGGCCGCGTCTCCGATAGCTGGGGCGGCGCTTTCCCCACGAACGTCGCCTCCGTCGCAATAATGACGCATGGGAAACGAGCAACCGGAGAGCGACTTCGAGTCCCAGCGGCGGTTGGAGGAACTGACTACACAGGTCGCCGCGATTCGAGCCGAGATCGACGCGCTGCAGGCCCGAGCCGACGGGGCCAACCACCGGGCAGAGGCCAGTGAAGCCCGAGCCGATGAGGCCAACCACCGGGCAGACGCGAGTGAACACCGAGCCGATGACGATCGCTTCAGGGCAGAGGTGCGTGAAGCCCGGGCCGACGACGACCGCCGCAGGATCGACCAGCTGGAGGCGCGCGCCGATATCGACCAGCAGATGATCGCCGCGCTGCAGGCCGACGGGGTGCTCAGTAGGGAGCATGCGGCCCATCTGGAGGAGGCGCTGCGTTCGTCACGCAGGATCGGGGCCGCGATGGGCATCGTCATGGCGAACCGCATGGTCAGCGAGGAGGCCGCGTTCGAGATCTTGAGGAAGGCCAGCAACGACGCCAATCGCAAGGTCCGTGTCCTCGCCGACGAGGTGGTGCACACGGGCCACGTGAGCGATCTGCCTAGCCTCTAAACCTCGCACGCGCCGCCATGCACGCCGTGCGTCGACTCGGATCTAGCAGCGGACATCGGCAGATCGGTGAGTCCGAGGGCCCTCGATGTGGTCCCTGGCTCCCACCAGCCCAAGGCCTCGAAGCGCTAGCGGACGTCGCACTCAGGTGGCACAGACCTGTCGCTCGTCACCTGGCACACGACTGCGCTGGCTCCCATCAAAGGTGTCATGAGCCCGACCCCGGCGTTATAGGACGCGTGGCGCCACCCCGTACGACGTTCCCCCACGGCTCCGCGATGGCGTCCCACGTCGCAGCGCCCGCCCCCGGTGCGGGAGCGGGCGCAGCGCATACTCACAGCTCTTCGACGAGATGGGCGACGAGGCGCTGGATGCAGAACGCGGTGCCCTGACTCACTGGTTCCGGGAAAGCGACAAGACCTCTGAGCTGGTCGGCACCAGGCAGGCATCGACCTTCCAGACGCTGGCTGCGCTCGCAGGCCACGGCGAGCTTCCAGCCGCCCGCACGGGAAGCTCCAAGAAGACCACGGCTGCGCCGAGGACGGCCACGAAGAAGGGGACATCTAAGGGCTCGACGCCGAAGCAGGACGACGTGAAGGTGGCAGCGCACCAGGCGACGAGTGATGTCGCTGTGGGCGACGGCAGGCGCCAGAGCAGACACGACATCGGTTTGACTGTGCGCATCGAGGTCAACTTGCCCCCCGATGGCGACGCCGACACGTACGACGCCATCTTTTGCAAGCATCAAGAAGCACCTGATGTCGTGAGCAGCCCGCTGGACCGTTTCGAGGCCATAGCGCGGTCCGTCGGCGCGGAACAGGCCAAGGCTCTTGCCGCTGCTCTGACGACCGAACTGCCGGAGCCTGAAGAGCCGCACCCCTTCGAGACTCGGAACATCCACCCCGATCTGCCCAATAAGGTGCGGAAACTGTTCGACGACGGCCATTGGGAGCAATCCGTCTTCGAGGCCTTCAAATACATCGAGACGGAGGTCAAGCGCATCAGCGCCTTGCGCGGCAACACGGGCTATGTACTGATGATGGACGTCTTCAACGAGAGCAACCCCAAGGTGCAACTGAACGCCCTTGTCACCGAGTCAGAGATTGATGAGCAGCGAGGGTACAGGTACATCTTCGCTGGAGCTTCAGCCGGGATACGCAACCCGAGAGGTCACGAGGTCGACATCGGGGACACTCCTGACGAGGCCTTGGACTACCTCGCCCTCGCATCGCTACTGCTTCGAAAGCTCGATGCCGCAGGGGTTCGTTAGGGACGAGCACTCTCCGGGCACAAGGGGTCGTGCTCCATCTCGGCCACGCGCCCGGCGCTTATCTTTGCGCGTCCTTTCAGCGAGTGCCGGGCCGCAGCAATGACCGGCCCATGACTACTGCTCGCTGACCTCTGTGACGACAGCGGTTAACTTCGACGCGCTGGACTTCGTGGAGATCATCTCTTCGTCAGGCCTGGTGTACTGGTCACCGGTGATCTCAATCGTGTTGACCATCGGGTCTTCTCCACCCTTGATCGCGTACGTCAGCTCGTAGGTCTTAGCCGGGTCCAGGTCGCCAGCGCTGTTGTCGTAGGCCAGGGTTACGCGGTACGTGACGTTGCAGCCTGCCGAGCCGAAGCAATGCTTGCTGAGAGTCTTCACCTTCAGCGTGAAGTCCTTCTTGGTTGGAGTGTGGTAGGCGGGCGTCGTCTCAGCCTCCTGTGAGGAACTGCTGGAAGACGAAGACGACGACGATGGCGTGGTGATGTTCTTCGTCGGTGATGTCGTCGGCACAGCGCACGCTGCCAGTGACAGGGCCAGAAGAGCGGCCCCGGCGATGCCGTCACCGCCCGGGCATATCAGTCTGAGGGGACCCCGGACCGGAATCCTCAGGACGGCCATGATGTCCCGAAAGGAGGGGCAGACTGGCTCAGTACCCTCCGGCGTTCCAGGCGTTCATGCTCGGCCCGACTTGGGCCGTGCCCTTGGGGGTCGTCCAGCGTTCCTTCAGGCAGCGAGCGCAACGGACGAACCGCTCTCCGTCGGAGGTGTGGGCGTTTTCCCAGACGTGGTGGATGTTCAGTCTGCACATCAGTGGGGGTTGTTCGCTTTTCACGCTCATTCCCTCCGCCGTTGGCGCGCGTACTGGTCGCCTACTGCGATGGTCGCCCTGCCCGGCTGGACTGTCAACGTGCGCGGCAGCCCACCGGGAGTCACCCAGTGCTGGCGGACGAGGGCTGGGAACGGGCCCCGGCGGGTGGTGACTTTTGGTCGCGGCGTCAACCTTGATGGTGTTGTTCATGGTCTCCCCTGCTTGCTTCCTTCTTGCTTCCCCTGTTGTGCTGTACCCGGTGGCAGTCCTGTCCGGGACTTAGCCGGGATTACTGCGGACACTTCGGTGATGACGCGCGTCGTTGCCAACCCTCGTTGGGCCCAGAATCGAATGGTCTTGCGCGTCCACCCAGAGACCTTGGTCCTCGCGCTCTACTGCGGGCTCTCCTCGTAAGGATGTGCTCGGCGCGTCACTCTCCTGTGGGCAGACCTGCCCACAGGAGCACTTCCTAGGGCGCGCCTTTGTAGGGCTTGGGTGCCCAAGCAGACAGGGTGGTGGAGTGGGCCAGGACCGGCGCACTGCCCGCCAGCCTGGGGGCGCTAGGTCTGGCGACCGCGGCGCTCAGGGTGTCGGTCGCGTTGGCTGAGTCTCTCCCCAGAGCTTCCCTGCGACGCGTCATCAGGACACGATGCCGTGTTCCCGGTTCCACTTCTGCGCGCCCAAGTAGGCGTCGAGCATGCCCCACACCCAGACCAAGGGCACGAGCAGCAGACCGACCACGGCGAGCATCGACACCCAGGCGAGGACGTAGGCCACGAGGATCGCGATGCCCCATCCTGCCCGGCCGATGATCAGGGAGCCGAGGCCCGGCACGAAGAACGATGCGATGGTCGCAAGTGCTGTGTTCTTCGGCTGGACGATCGGGGCTGACTGGTAAGGCTGTGGGTACTCGGTCATGGCGGGAACTTATCCGTCGTTGAATCCAAAGGCCTGCAGCCATTGCGTGTATTGGCCGAATAGCCGAGGCGGAGATCAATCTCTCAGGCAGTTGGACGACGCTCGCGCGAAGACCGCGTGGATGTGGTCGGGCAACGACAGCGCCCGCCAGGGACGCGGTGCAGGCCTTCTCAACATCGAGGCTGTCGGTTGCTGGTGGTGCACTGGCCCCATGAGGCGAGGGAGCGACGGCACGTGGCCCAGACCGATCTGACGCCGACCCAAGTCGAGGTCCTGGCCTTCCTCGTTGAGCACGGCAAGGTCACTCCCGGCGACGTGCGGGACCAAGTGGCAGGGCTCAACCTGAGCGGTGCGCAGTTCGTGCTGACCCATTTGGAGAGGCAGGCGCTCGCGGTCTCCTACCGAGGCGAAGGGGAACTCGCACCGTCGTTCGTGCCCACCGAGCGGGGCCGGGAGCTGGCGGCGGGCGACGAATAGGGGGCCAGTCACGCCCCCATCAGCGCGTCGGTGACCGCGTGCTGGGCTGCGTATAGCTCCCGTGCCGCGTCCTCCAAGGCCCGGCGGGCCCCGGCGATGTCGCCGCGCCCGATCTGGCGGGTGAGCGAGTAGTCGACCCGCAGGTCGCAGTGGTGCGCCGAGGCGTCGCGCTCGGCGGAGATGAGTTCGAGCAGGCGCTCGGTTAGGTTGTCGTTCACGGGATTGCCTCCTACACAGGCGGTTCCGAGGCCTCGGCTCGGTGCTTCTGACACCGGCCGGGGCCGTTCTGTGTGCGGGGCGATTCGACACGTATTCGACACGCGCCGAAGATGACGAAGGCCCCTGATCTGCGTTTCCGCAGATCAAGGGCCGCTTTGTGAGGGTGGACGTGAAGGGACTCGAACCCCTGGCCTTTCGCGTGTGAAGCGAACGCTCTAACCAACTGAGATACACGTCCGTCGCCCTTGCGGGCTGACGCAGAATACCGTCCCGCCCCCGCCCGGCGAAATCGGCCCACGCACGGC
>DASSJT010000050.1:0-12546 GCA_035691065.1 Dermatophilaceae bacterium | reverse complement strand
GTGGTGCGAAGGGGAGCTGGTGAGGCTCCCGCATGCCGTCCGGCGGGGGCGCTGCCCGGCCGACCGGACGGCACACGGACGCCGTCCTACCAGCTGGTCAGGACTGCGCGCCGCCGATGTACGTGACGGCGTCGCGGACGGTCTTGAGGTTCTTGACCTCGCTGTCGGGGATGCGGACGCCGAACTTCTCCTCGGCGTTGACGACGATCGTCATCATCGACAGGGAGTCGATGTCGAGGTCCTCGGTGAAGGACTTGTCGAGCTGCACCGAGTCCTGGTCGAGGCCGGTCTCCTCGTTGACGATGTCAGCCAGACCCTCGAGGATCTCCTGCTGGCTCTGCGCCATGTCTGCTCCTACCTGTGAGTGGATTCCATTCAACTGCAATCAAACTGGCCCGAATTCACCCGTCGAACCGGCGGGAGTCCTGGTTACGGGAGGACGACGACCTGCGCTGCGTAGACCAGGCCGGCCCCGAAGCCGATCTGGAGAGCGAGACCGCCGTGCGGGACCTCGGCCTCGCGAAGCATGCGCTCGGTGGCGAGCGGGATGGACGCGGCAGAGGTGTTCGCCGTCTCGGCGATGTCGCGGGCGACGGGGATGTCGGCCGGCAGCTTCAGCTGCTTGATCATCGCGTCGATGATGCGCATGTTGGCCTGGTGGGGGATGAAGGCGTCAAGGTCCTCGGCGCGCACGCCCGCGGCGTCCAGCGCCTTCTGGGCCACAGGGGCCATGCCCCAGACCGCCCAGCGGAACACCGACTGGCCCGCCATGCCGATGGCCGAGGAACCGTGGCCGCCCGCGTCGCGCAGCTCGGTCCAGCTGTCGTGCTGCATGATCGTGCGCCACTGCGAGCCGTCGCTGCCCCAGATCGTGGGGCCGATGGCCGGCGTCTCGGACGGGCCCACCACGGCCGCGCCTGCGCCGTCCCCGAAGATGAACGCCGTGCCGCGGTCGTGCGGGTCGGTGAAGTCGGACAGCTTCTCCACCCCGACGACGACCACATTGTTGGCGCTGCCGCCGCGCACCATGTCGCTGGCCAGGGCGATGCCGTGGCAGTAGCCGGCGCAGGCAGCGCCGATGTCGAACGCGGCCGCCTGGATGCCCAGCCGGTCGGCGAGGATCGGCGCCGCGGCCGGGGTCTGGTAGGGGTGGGTCACGGTGGCGATGATGATGGCGTCGACCTGGGCGGGCTGGAGCCCGCTCGCGGCAATGGCGTCACGCGCCGCGGCCTCGGCCATGTCGACGACCGACTCCTCCTTCGCAGCCCAGCGCCGCTCCTTGATGCCGGAGCGCTCCTGGATCCACTGGTCGGAGGAGTTGATCGCCTCGACGATCTCGGAGTTGGGGATCACCCGCGCCGGGCGGTAGCCGCCCACGCCCATGATGCGTGCGTGAGCGGACCCGCTGGGGGCGACGAGGGTTCCGGTTCCTTTGGGGGCGGGTGCAGTCATCTCAGGCTTCCTGCGCGTCGGGGGGTGAGGGCGTGCTGCTGGTGGCGAAGGTGCCGCCCGTGGCGTGTTCGCGGGCGAGGCGCTGGGCTGCCTCCAGGTCATCGGGGGTCTTGAGGGCAAGGGCCTCGACGCCCGGCAGGCCCCGCTTCGCGAGGCCGACGAGGGTGCCGGCCGGGGGAAGCTCGATGAGCGCCGTGACCCCGAGCTCCTGGAGGGTCTGCATGCACAGGTCCCAGCGCACCGGGTTCGAGACCTGGCTCACCAGCCGCGCGAGCGCCTCGACCCCCGAGCCCACGGGCTGGCCGTCGCCGTTGGACAGGAGGGTGATGCCGGGGTCGCTGACGTCGAAGTCGCGGGAGAGGTCGCCCAGGGTCTCGACGGCGGGTGCCATGTGGTGGGTGTGGAACGCGCCGGCGACCTGGAGGGGGATGACCCGGGTGCGGGCCGGTGGGTCGGCGGCCAGGGCGGCCAGCTGCTCGAGGGTGCCCGCCGCCACAACCTGGCCGCCGCCGTTGGCGTTCGCGGGGGTGAGCCCGTACTTGTCCAGGGCGGCCGCGACGTCGGCGGGGTCTCCGCCGAGCACCGCGCTCATGCCGGTGGGAACGACCGCGCTGGCGGCCGCCATGGCCTGGCCGCGCTCGCGCACGAAGACCATCGCGTCGCGATCGGCCAGAACGCCGGCGAAGGCTGCAGCCGTGATCTCGCCCACCGAGTGCCCCGCCGTGGCGCCCACCCCCGCCGAGGCGGCGGTGCCGTCGAAGAGCGCGGCCGCTGCCGCCAGGCCCGAGGCCACGATCAGTGGCTGCGCCACCGCCGTGTCCTTGATGGTCTCCGCGTCGGAGGTTGTGCCGTGCGCAAGCAGGTCGAGGCCGGCCACCTCAGAGAGCGACTCGAGGCGGTCGCGAAAGGCGTCCAGCTCGAGCCAGGGCGCGAGGAAGCCGGGGGTCTGGGAGCCCTGTCCGGGGCATACGATCGCGAGCACCTATCCAGCGTCTCCTGTGCTGCGGCCGACGTGCCGTAAGCGGGTGGCACGAACATCGCTGGCTACTTTTGGAGGAATCCTCCAAAGGCGTGACTCATGTCACGACGTTCTCATGACCTCGGCGCGGTGCGCTGGGGCCGCTCGGAAAGCCTGCCATAAGCGAGCGCCAGCCGCACGGTGTGGGCCTCGTGGGAGTGGGTGAGGTCGTAGCCGGTGAGGTCGGCGATCTTGCCCAACCGGTAGCGGACCGTGTTGGGGTGGACGAAGAGCTGCCGGGCGGTGCCCTCCAGACCGGCGCTGCTCTCCAGGTACGCCGCGGCCGTCTCGAGGAGGTGGCCACTGGCGCTGTCGCGCAGCGGCAGGTAGATGCGATCGATGAGCCTCGCGCGGGCCGGGCTGTCCCCGGTGATGGCGCGCTCGGCGAGCAGGTCCTCGGCCGAGGCCGGTCGGGGCGCGGCGGGCCACGCCGGCGCACACGCGTGCCCCGAGAGGGCAGCGCGCGCCGAGCGGCCGGCCGCGAACAGATGCGGCACCTCCGGGCCCACGACGATCGGCCCGTCGCCGAAGAGGTGTGCGAGCTCCTCGGTGGTGGCCAGGACGTCGTCGACCTCGCCGAGGATGCACACCAGCCGGCGCGCCTGGACGGCGGCCAGGAGCTCCACTCCCAAGCGGGCCGCAGAGCGCCGCAGGCCGTCGATCACGTCGGCCGGCAGGGCGTCGGGCATGCTTCCGACGACGACCGCAACCCGGGTGGTCGAGCCCCACCCGATGGCCGCGGCCCTCGACTGCATCGAGTCGTCCGCTTCGCCACGCAGCACCGCATCGACCACGAGCGACTCCAGGCGCGCGTCCCAGGCCCCGCGGACCTCCGCCGCCTGCGCATAGATCTGGGCCGCTGCGAAGGCGATCTCGCGGCTGTAGCGCAGGACCGCCTCGCGCACCGCCTGCTCCTCGCCGACGCCCGCCAGCGAGCTGGCGTCCTGCTCGACCGCGTCGACGACCGACCGCACCAGGTCGAGGGTCTGGCGCAGGCTGATCGACCTGGTGAGCTCGCGGGGGGCCGTGCCGAAGATGTCGATGGTGGTGGTCGCCTCGACGCCCCCGCTGCGCAGCCAGCGGATGAAGGAGGCGATGCCGGCCTGGGCGATCAGGCCCACCCAGGATCGCTGCTCCGGAGGGAGTGCGCGGTACCACTCGTGGTTGGCCTCCATCTTGCGGAGTGCCGCCGTCGACAGGTCGCCGGCGCTGCGCTCGACCCGGCGCTCGGTCGCTGGTGACAGGCCAAGCTGCTCGGACGGCATACCGCCAGTCTATTTGTATGCAGGGCACAATCCCACGGACGACCGCGAAGGGCCGCCGGTGACGCGGCGGTCACGCGAGGCTGTCGCGCCAGGAGTGCTGAGGCTCGTAGCCGAGCAGCCGCCGTGCCTTCTCGATCGAGAGCAGGGTCTCGTGGTCGCCGAGCGCCCTGCGCACCTCGACCCCGGGGAAGACCTCGGCGACCAGGTCGACGCTGCGGCGCGACATCACGGTGTCGGCGTTCGCGATGATGAACACCTCGGTGCCGGGCTGGTCGTAGTCGAGGGCACGCCGAACGGCCTGGGCGCCGTCGCGGGCGTCGATGTAGCCCCAGAGGTTCCACTTGCGGGCGAGGGGGTCGGCGTCGAAGGACGGGAAGGCGGAGTAGTCCTGCGGCTCCATGACGTTGGAGAACCGGAGCCCGACCATGGTGAGCTCTGGGTCCCAGCGACAGAAGTGGCGGGCCATCTCCTCCTCGAGCGTCTTGACCAGCGAGTACGTCGACTCCGGGCGCGGGGCGTAGTCCTCGTCGACCGGGACGTACGGTGGCAGGTTGTCGAAGGGCAGTCCGAGGACGGTCTCGCTGGATGCCCAGACGACCCTGCGGATCCCCGCAGCCCGAGCTGCGGCGAACACGTTGTAGGTGGCCGTGGCGTTGTTGGCGAACGTCGTGGCGTTGGGGACCAGGCCCGGCGCGGGGATGGCTGCCAGGTGGACGACGGCATCGACGGACCCGGGGTGCTCGTCGATGCTCCCGGTGAGCGCCGAGACGACCTGCCCGTAGTCGGTGAGGTCGACCGACACGAGCTCCGCAGGCACAGAAGCGCCGCCGGCGGGCGCCTGACGGTCGAGGGCGAGCACGTCCCAGCCCGTCTCCGACAGGTGCCTCACGACCGCCCTGCCGAGCTTGCCCGACGAGCCGGTGACGGCTACACGCCCCGCTGTCGACCCCGCTGTCGACCCCTCAGGCATCGCCGCCCGCGTTGCCCGAGGCCCCCGCGCTCACGTCGAGCAGGCGGTAGCGCTCCGCCGCCTGGCGGCCCAGGTCCGGAACGACCTCGTTGCGCGCCGCCAGCATCTGCAGGGCGCGCACGACGATGGACGGGCCGTCGATGTGGAAGTAGCGCCGGGCCGCCGCGCGGGTGTCGGAGAAGCCGAACCCGTCGGCCCCGAGCGAGGCGAAGTCGCCGGGAACCCAGGGCTGGATCTGGTCCTGGACGGCCCGCATGTAGTCCGAGACCGCCAGCACCGGACCGCGGGTGTCCCGGAGCCGCTGGGTGACGAACGGCACGCGCTGCTCGTCGTCGGGGTGGAGGTAGTCCTGCTGGTCGCAGGCCAGCCCGTCGCGGCGCAGCTCGCTCCA
The DNA here is from genome assembly GCA_035691065.1 of Dermatophilaceae bacterium. Classification (GTDB taxonomy): domain Bacteria; phylum Actinomycetota; class Actinomycetes; order Actinomycetales; family Dermatophilaceae; genus DASSJT01. Next base: position 7,450 of record DASSJT010000050.1, on the reverse strand, counting down.
CGAGGTGACCGACCAGACGTCGGCGACGACACCCCAGTCGTTGCGCAGGAGCTCCTGGGCCTCCAGTGCCCACGGCACCCCGACGCCCGAGGCGAGCAGCTGCACCCGGGGAGCCTCCTGCGGGAGGCCCTCACCGTTGCCTGGCGCGTAGCGGTGCAGGCCCCGGACGATGCCCTCGACGTCGACGCCCTCGGGCTCGGCGGGCTGCACGTGCGGCTCGTTGTAGACGGTCAGGTAGTAGATGAGGTTCTTGTCGTCGCCGTCTCCGGCGTCGCCGTACATGCGCTGCAGGCCGTCGCGCATGATGTGCGCGATCTCGAACCCGTAGGCGGGGTCGTAGGCCACGATCGCCGGGTTCGTGGAGGCCAGCAGGGGGCTGTGGCCGTCGGCGTGCTGCAGGCCCTCGCCGGTCAGCGTGGTGCGGCCGGCGGTGGCGCCGATCAGGAAGCCTCGAGCCATCTGGTCGCTTGCCGCCCAGATCGAGTCGCCGGTGCGCTGGAAGCCGAACATCGAGTAGAAGACGTAGACCGGGATCATGGCCTCGCCGTGGGTCGCGTAGGACGACCCCGCCGCCGTGAAGGCGGCCACCGAACCGGCCTCGTTGATGCCGGTGTGGATGATCTGGCCCTGCTCGGACTCCTTGTAGGCCAGCATCAGGTCGGCATCGACCGAGGTGTAGTGCTGCCCGTGCGGGTTGTAGATCTTCGCCGTCGGGAAGAAGGAGTCCATGCCGAAGGTGCGGGCCTCGTCGGGGATGATCGGCACGATCCGCTTGCCGAACTCCTTGTCGCGCATGAGGTCCTTGAGCAGGCGGACCCACGCCATGGTGGTGGCGACCTCCTGCTTGCCCGAGCCCTTGCGGACCGAGGAGTAGGCGTTCTCGCCGGGCAGCTTGGGCGCGGTGTAGTGGACCCGACGCTGGGGCAGGGCGCCACCGAGCCGGGACCGGCGCTCGCGGAGGTACTGGATCGCCGGGTCGGAGTCGCCCGGGTTGTAGTACGGCGGCAGGTAGGGGTCGGACTCGAGCTGCTCGTCCGAGATGGGCAGGTTCAGCGAGTCGCGCAGGCCCTTGAGGTCGTCAAGGGTCATCTTCTTCATCTGGTGGGTGGCGTTGCGACCCGCGAAGTGCGAGCCGAGGCCGTAGCCCTTGATCGTCTTGGCAAGGATCACGGTGGGCTGACCGTTGTGCTCGGTGGCCGCCTTGTAGGCCGCGTAGACCTTGCGGTAGTCGTGCCCGCCGCGCTTGAGCTTCCACCAGATGTCCTCGTCGGACCAGTTCTCGACCATGGCACGGGTGCGCGGGTCGCGGCCGAAGAAGTGCTCGCGCACGTAGGCGCCGTCGTTGGCTCGATAGGTCTGGTAGTCGCCGTCGGGCGTCGTGTTCATCAGGTTGACCAGGGCGCCGTCGCGGTCGGCGGCGAGGAGCGGGTCCCAGCCGCGGCCCCAGACGACCTTGATGACATTCCAGCCGGCCCCGCGGAAGAACGCCTCGAGCTCCTGGATGATCTTGCCGTTGCCCCGGACCGGCCCGTCGAGGCGCTGCAGGTTGCAGTTGATGACGAAGGTGAGGTTGTCGAGCTCGTCGTTGGCCGCCACCTGGAGCAGGCCGCGGCTCTCGGTCTCGTCCATCTCCCCGTCGCCGAGGAAGGCCCACACGTGCTGCTCGGACGTGTCCTTGATGCCGCGGTTGTGGAGGTACTTGTTGAACTGCGCCTGGTAGATCGCGTTCATGGGGCCCAGGCCCATCGACACCGTGGGGAACTCCCAGAAGTCGGGCATGAGCCGCGGGTGCGGGTAGGAGGGCATGCCCTGGTGCTTGGCCCCCTCGGCATGGTGGCTGTGCTCCTGCCGGAACCCGTCCATCTCGGCCTCGCTGAGCCGGCCCTCGAGGAAGGCACGAGCGTAGATGCCCGGCGACGCGTGACCCTGGATGAAGATCTGGTCACCGCCTCCCGGGTGGTCCTTGCCGCGCCAGAAGTGGTTGAAGCCCACCTCGTAGAGGGTGGCCGCCGAGGCATAGGTCGAGATGTGGCCCCCCACGCCGATGCCCGGCCGCTGCGCCCGGTGGACCTGCACGGCGGCGTTCCAGCGCAGCCAGCCCCGGTAGCGGCGCTCGACTTCCTCGTCACCCGGGAACCAGGGCTCGGCCTCAGGGCCGATGGTGTTGACGTAGTCGGTGGTGGTCAGGGATGGCACCCCGATCTGGAGCTCGCGTGCCCGCTCGAGCAGGCGAAGCATCACGTAGCGAGCCCGGGTGCGTCCACCCTCGTCGATCAGTCCTGACAGCGACTCGAGCCACTCTTCGGTCTCCTCCGGGTCGATGTCGGGGAGGTGGCTGGGGATGCCGTTCAGGATGGGTCCGGCTTCCTCGCGTGCGGCCACAGGTCTCGTCCTTTCTCGCACTACCTGCTGTCTGCGTCGCCAGCAGTCCTTTCATCCTCCACCCGAACGCGCGCGCAGTCACAATCGGGCCCGATTACTGTCCAGTATGGGTAATGGCGGGCTATGACGCCGGGACTGAACCCGAGACCGGCTCCGATACCGTGCCGGAAACTGGCTCCGAAGCTGACCCTGAGACTGACCCACTCCTGTGCCCATCCGGGCGCAGGCCCAGCCGGTGCGCGCCCGAGTACACCGTGAGGTGTGGGGGTCGCGCGAAGGCCACCAGGGTGAGCCCGGCCGCCTCGGCGAGGTCGACGGCGAGGGACGAAGGCGCCGACACCGCGACGACCATCGGGATGCCGGCCATGAGGGCCTTCTGCACGAGCTCGAAGCTGGCGCGTGCGCTGATCGCCAGCACGTGCCCCGACAGGGGGAGCCGGTCCTCGCGCGCCGCCCAGCCCACGACCTTGTCGACCGCATTGTGGCGCCCGACGTCCTCGCGGGCTGCCAGGACCTCGCCCTCCGGGGTGAAGACTGCTGCGGCGTGCAGGCCACCGGTGCGGGCGAACACCCGCTGCTCCTCCTTCAGCGCCTGTGGGAGCGCGGCGACCACGGCAGGTGAGACTTCGACCGGGTCCTGCGCCACGGCATACCGGCTCTGCGTGGTGATCGCCTCGATGCTGGACTTGCCGCACACCCCGCAGGCGCTGGTCGTGTAGCCCTCGCGCGACGCTGGACGCGCGTGCAGCCGCGCGCCTTCAGCGAGGGTCACGTCGACGACGTTGTAGGTGGGCGAGCCGGACTCGTCGGCGTCGAGGCAGTGCATCAGCTGCTTCACCTCGGCGGCGCCGTGGAGAAGCCCTTCGGTGACCAGGTGCCCGATGGTCAGGTCGAAGTCGTCGCCGGGCGTCCGCATGGTGACCGAGAGCGGCGCCCCGCCTACCCGGATCTCGAGGGGCTCCTCGACGGTCACCGTGTCGGGGCGGCGCACGACGGCGGGGGACGCCGGGTCGCTCACGTCGACCCGGAGCGCAGGCAGGCGCCTCGTCACGCGTCCCATGCCTGCACTGTATGCCGGTGTGCTGGGCGGCGCCCCCGCTCGCGTGGGCGGTGGGCGGGCGTGGGGCGGGGGCGGCCGGGTCGGGGGCGGGCGCCGGACAGGCGCCGGGAGGGGATGAGGCATAGTGGGGCCGTGGAGCCGTCGGGGGAGAGCCTGCCCGAGACCCAGCAGGAGACCCAGCCCGAGCCCCGGCATGCGAGCCGGCCGGAGAGCCACCTGGAGAGCCGGCCGAAGAGCCACCCAGAGAGCCGGCCGGAGACCCACCTGGAGAGCGGGCCGGAGGGCCTTGACGGCGGCGCCGCAGAGCATCGGCCCAGACCCGAGCGGGTCGGCCTGTACGAGGACGGCGACATCGCCTGGCGCCGGGTGTCGCCCCGGCTGGCGACGGCCCGCACGATCGCGTGGACCCTCGCGCTGCTGCTGCCGGTGGCGCTGTTCGGGTCGGGCCTGGCCGTGACCGGATGGCTGGCGATTCCCACCGTGGTGGTGGTCCTCGCCTGGCTCGGGGGACTGTGGCTCATCCGCCGACAGGTCGCCGCGATCAGCTATGCCGAGCTGGCCGAGGAGCTGGTCATCCGCAAGGGCCGCCTTGCCCGCAGTCTGGTGTCAGTGCCCTACGGGCGGCTCCAGTACATCGACGTCCAGTCCGGGCCACTGGCGCGGCGCCTCGGGATGGCCCAGGTGGAGCTGCACACGGCCTCGCCCCAGACCGGCGGCAGCATCCCCGGCCTCCCGGTCGAGGAGGCCGAGGCGCTCCGGCAGCGCCTTGCCGCCCGTGGCGAGTCGCAGCGGGCGGGCCTGTGAGCGGTCCACCGCCCGGCACCGGGGGGTGGCGGGAGGACTGGCAGCACTTCCATCCCCTCTCGCCGATCCTGCGTGGTGGCGTGGCCTTCGTCGCCGTCGTCTCGTATGTCGTGGGCCGCCAGTTCGACCGGCTGTTCGGGGCGAATCCGGAGGACCCCACGGCCGGCCATCCGCTCGCCGCACTGGGCGTCGTCGCAGCGGTTCTTGTCGGCATCCTGCTGGTCTCCTGGGTGTCGTGGCGCGTGTCGCGGTTTCGCGTCGGCCCGGGCGTACTCGAGCTGCGCACGGGACTGCTCTTCCGCCAGCACCGCCAAGTGCGCTATGACCGCGTGCAGGCCGTCGACCTGACCCGTCCCCTGCTCGCGCGCGTCGTCGGGCTGTCCGAGGTCACCGTGCAGGCGGCCGGTGGCCGCAGCTCCGGGGTGCGGCTGGCGTTCCTGGGCGACGCACGGGCACGGGAGCTACGCGACCAGCTCGTGCGTCTTGCAGGGGTGGCCGACGAGGCTCCGCTGGCCCCTACCCGGCCCCGGTCCAGTGCCGACGAGGCCTTGGCGCAGCAGCGCGCCGGTAGGGATGGCGGCAGCGGCTGGGAGTCTGGCGGCTGGGAGCGCGACAGCGGCTGGGAGCGCGAGAGGGGCCGGGGGCGGGACGCCGGGGAACGCGACAGCTGGGCTGGTGGAGTGCTGGTCCGCATCCCCAACGCGCGTCTGGTCCAGTCCTCGCTCTACAGCGGGTCGGCGCTGTTCCTGGTGCTGTCGGTGCCGGTGCTCGCAATTGCCCTGTCCACGGGCATCCCGGGGGTGGTCGCCTGGCTCGGCCCCACCGCGATCGGCATCGGTGGCCAGCACCTGCGCCGGTTGCTGCGCCAGGCCAACTTCGAGCTCTCGGAGCGGGCCGACTCCCTTCGGGTTCGCCACGGCCTGACCGAGCTGCGCGCCACGAGCGTTCCGCTGCACCGGGTCCAGGCCGTAGAGCTGCGCCAGCCACTCATGTGGCGCCTGCCCGGCTGGTGGCAGGTCCGGGTCAACGTGGCCGGAGTGCATGGCCGCGAGGGCGATACCGAGACCACCGTCGTACCGGTGGGGACCCTGGCCGAGGCGCTCGGCGTGCTCGGCCTCATCCGGCCGGGGCTGCCGCTGGCCGCCGCCACAGCCGCCATGACCGGGCAGGCGGGCGACGGCTTCGTCAGCGCCTCGCGGCGGGCCCGGTGGTTCGACCCGCTCGGCTGGCGGCGGCGCGGGTATGCCGTCACCCCCGACGCGCTGGTCGCCCGCAGCGGTGCTCTCACCCGCGTCGCCCAGGTGGTCCCTCACGCACGGGTGCAGTCGCTGCGCCTGCAGCAGGGCGCCTTCCAGCGGTCCGCAGGGGTCGCCACGGTCGTGCTCGTCTCGACGCCAGGCCCGGTCCGGCCGGGGGTGGAGCACCTCGACCTGCCGGAGGCAACCCGCCTGCTCAACGAACAGGTGCTCCGCTCCGCCGCCGCCCGGGCACCCTGGGATGGTCCCGGAAGCCCCTGAACTGAGCCGGTACCATCCCGGTACCATCTCCGCCGGGCCGCCCGTCGAGGCGTCCAGAGGGCGGGAAGCGGTCCCCGAAATGGCCGAAGCGCTTGCAGAAACGCCGTGGACCTAGTGGACTTTGGGCGCATGGGAACCGCAGGGCAGGAACCGGGACAAGAACGGAGATGGACGTGAGCACCCCCGCTCAGGCGGCTGGCGCATCAGCGCCGGCGCGACTGGGATTCACGGCAGGACAGGTGGTCCAGGAGTTCGGCTACGACTCGGACGTGGATGACGACTTCCGGTTCGCGATCGAGGACCTGACCACCAACGAGCTGGAGGACGAGGACTTCGGCGACGTGGCTGACGCCGTCATGATCTGGTGGCGCGACGGAGACGGGGACCTCGTCGACACCCTGGTGGACGCGCTCACCAACCTGGCCGAGGGGGGTTTCATCGTGGTGCTGACACCCAAGGCCGGGCGCCCGGGGGTGGTGGACGCCAGCGAGGTCGACGAGTCGGCACTGACCGCCGGCCTGCACACCTCCGGAAGCGTCAACGCCTGCGAGGAATGGACCGGAACCAGGCTGGTGGCACCCAGGTCCGGGCGGCGCTGAACCTGTCAGAGCGGCCCGGCCGGCCGGCTGGCACACTCGAAGCCATGACCGACCCGAGCACGATCAGCACGACCCGCACTGCAGCAGCGGCCGGTGGGCATCGCCCTGCTGTCGGCGACGTGGCGCCGGACTTCACACTCCGCGACCAGAACGGCGCGACCGTCTCGCTGTCGGACTTTCGCGGCGCCAAGAACGTCGTGATCGTGTTCTACCCCTTCGCCTTCTCCGGCATCTGCACCGGGGAGCTGTGCGAGATTCGCGACAATCTCAGCGGATTCGTCTCCGAGGACATCCACGTCCTCACCATCTCGTGCGACCACATGTTCTCCCTGCGCGCGTTCGCCGACCGTGAGGGGTACTTCTTCCCTCTCCTGAGCGACTTCTGGCCGCATGGGGAGGTCGCTCGTCGCTACGGCATCTTCCATGAGTCCGCTGGCGCCGCCCGGCGCGGCACGTTCCTCGTCGACCGTGAGGGCATCGTCCGCTGGACTTTGGTCAACGAGATCGGCGAGGCGCGGGACTTCTCCGGCTACCACGCCGCGCTCCGGGAGCTGGTGGCCTCCGGCTGAGGCGTATGCCGGGTGGTCGGGTCTGGCCTATGCGCGGCTAGCCAGCTCACCGGCATGCGCCCGGCTAGCCAGCTCACCGGCATACCGGCGTAGGGCCTGCGGTCACTGGGCACCCATGCCCCAGGCGTTCTGGGCGCTGTGGGCATCCCTGCATTTGCGTCCGGTCGAGACACCCGGTGCCCCGTGTCCTGGTGGCCTCGGTGGTCCGGTGTCCCACACCACCCCGAACTCCTGCCACAATGGCGCCGCGCCCAGCCGTCTCCCGACGGCGGGCAGGGGCCTGTAGCTCAGCTGGCAGAGCACCGCGCTTACACCGCGGGTGTCGTCGGTTCGATCCCGGCCGGGCCCACTGGTACCACCGCAGTTCAGGCGCTCGCGGCGAAGGGCGCCACGCCGGGGGACGCGTCCGGCCTTAGCCTGCCGGGCGTGGTCAACGCCCCCGCACAGGCGTCACTGAGGCGGACGCGGAATGGCTGTGGGGCCGAAGGTCGTGATGGTCGGTTCCACGGCAACCGTGAA